>JANLYR010000454.1:0-4105 GCA_031365765.1 Hyphomicrobiales bacterium
AGCAGACCGCGGATATAGGGAAAGGTGATCGTCCAGAAGCGGCGCCACGCCGACACCCGGTCGATGGCGGCGGCTTCGTAGAGATATTTGGGCACGCTCACCAGTCCGGCCAGCACCAGCAGCATGACGAAGGGCGACCACATCCACGCATCGGCGAAGACGATGCCGGCCATCGCGCCACCCGTGGTTCCAAGCAGGATATAGGGTTCGCCGGTGAACACGCGGACGGCCTGCGACAGAAGGCCGAAGGTCGGCTCGTAATAATAGCGGAAGAAGGCGCCGATCGCGACATAGGACAGCATCATCGGCGTCAGCACCAGAATGAGAAGGTAGCGGCGCAGCGGAAACTGCTTGGCGAACAGCATGGCGAGCAGGAAGCCAACCACCATCTGCACGGCAACCGTCATCACGCCCATCATCGCGGTGTTCTGCAGGCGGTCCCAGGCGGTGGGATCGGTGATCATTTTCTCGTAATTGGCGAGCCCGACGAAGACCGGCGGAACGGGCCGGTTGGCGCGGTAGTTGAAGAACGAAAGTCCGAGCGACCACAGCAGCGGAAAGATGTTCATGACAAACAGCAAGGCAATGGCGGGCGCTACCAGAAGGCCGCCATTGTGCCGCCCCCAGGCATTATAGACGGCCGAGGCGCCGGCAAGCGCCGCAAGCGCCAGGGAAACCCAGAACGATAAAACGGGGGGGAGCGCTGCAATCGCCACGATGGACAGCACGACGGCGAGAAGGATCGCCAGAGGCCAGTTGTCAAAGCGCGGTTCAAAAAAACGCCGGGGTGTCTTTCCTTAAATAAATCCTTAAACTCTTCCCCATCTTTCTCACGCGCCGCCATGCTTGGAACCTGTCCAGGGTATAACTTTGTCGCGGGGGCGGGCCGGCCCGGCGCACGCCTTGAGTCTTAATCCTGGATGTGTCCCGTTTCTCTCAGGAGTTTCTCCTGAAAGGCGGCGATGTTGTCCAGTGTCGTCTTGGCGTCCTGCTTGCCGGTGATGGCAAGGTCATACTGCTCCTGGCCCTGGACGAGCAATTCGAAGAACTCCGGAATGTGCCAGGTGTCCTTCTGCCATTCGAGGCCCGGCGCCCAGGTGCGGTTCCACGGACGATAGGTGAGATATTTCGGATCGTTGTAGACGGACTTGATGGCGCTCTGCCCGCCATTGGCGGCGAAGTCATTCTGTACCACAGGCGACAGCCACCATTTGACGAAGTCCACGATCTCCTTGATCTGCTCGTCCGTCGACCACTTCATGATGACGAAAGGCTGGCCGCCGATATTGGCCCAGCGGGTCAGCTTGCCGTCGGCGCCGCGAAGGCCCGGCGCCTGGGCGAAAGCCACCTTGTCGGAGACCTTCGAGGTCGCCGGGTTGATGGTCGATTCGGCAAAACCGATCCACTCGATGTGCATCGCCACCTTGCCTTCGCGGAACAGTTCGTCGGTCTTGAAGATGTCCATGCCACCCGTCTTCACCACCGGCGGCATATATTTGGTAAGGCGCAGATAATGATCGAGCGCCTTCACCGCCAGGGGCGAATTCACCACGCCCTCGGCTTTGCCCTTGGGCTCCTGGGTTTCGTCCCAGACGTTGCCGCCGTACTGCCAGATGAAGGCGTTCACCTGCATCGTGGAGAAGTCGTAGGCTTTGCCGGCCTGGTAGGCGATGCCGTAGAAGTCATCGTCGGCGGGCTTGCCGGCCAGCATTTCGCCCTTCTTGCGCATGAAGAACTCGCCCATCTTCTCGAACGTGTCCCAATCGACATCGTCCATTTCCTCGGGCGTGCAGGGAAGCTTCTGTTTGTATTTGGCCTGGAAGTTCTTCTGCTCTTCCTCGTTGCAGACAATGTCCTTGCGATAATAGTTGATGTAAATGTCCGGCATCTGCGGGAAGCCGTAATAGTTCTCGCTCTTGTAGGGATAGGTCGCATAGGCCTGCAGCGGGGCGGGATGCATGTCCGCCAGGGTCGCCTTGAGTTCGGGATCGGCGTCGATCAGATCGTTGAGCTTGCGATAATAGCCGCCCTCGATGAAGGCGCCGAGCCACTGCGAGTCGGACACCGCCATGTTGTATTTCTGCTCGCCCGAAGTGAGCGAGGCGTTAAGGCGGGTGTAATAGTCCGGCCACGGAATGAAATCGATGTCGAGCGTCACGTTATTGCCCGACTTGGCTTTGTACTTCTTGTCGAACAGGTCTTTCATGATGCGGGTCGGCGGCCAGTCCGGCACCGCCATCTTGAGCACGATGTCTTTGGCCATCGCGGGCATGGGGCCCACGGCCAGCACGGCGGCGAAACCCGCCGCCGTCGCCAGTCCTTTTAGTTTCATCGTTACGGTCATCTAGGTCCTCCCGTTGTTATCAGTCTGCTTCAGGCAGCATCGGTCAGGTCATTGCCTGTCCGTTGGCCGCGCGGAAGATGTGGATCTTGCTGGGGTCGATGGCGATATTGGCCGCATCGCCCGGTTTCATTTTATTGGCGTATTCCTCGGGCAATACCATGCGTAGCATTTCGCTGCCAGCCTCGACCGAGACGATGGTGATGTCGCCCAAGGGCTCGAGCAGGTGCACCCGGCCGGAAATTCCCTGTTCGCCCGACTTGGCCAGTCGGATGTCGGTTGGGCGTATGCCGATCAGCGCCGCCTCGCCGGCCGAAGCCGTAACCCGCCGCGACGGGGCCATCGCACCGAGTGGCGAATCGAAGGATTTCGCATCGGACGCCGTCACCGCCTTCACGATATTCATGTGCGGTGATCCGATCTTGCCCGCCACATAGGCGTTGGCGGGATGATCGTAGAGTTCGTCGGGTGTGCCGCGCTGCACCACGGCGCCATCGCGCAGCACGGCGATCTCTTCGCCCATGGAGAGCGCTTCGAGTTCATCGGGCGTGGCATAGACGATGGTCAGGCCGAACTGGCGGTGCAGGCGCTTCAATTCCGCCCGCATGTCGTGGCGAAGCTTGGCATCGAGATTGGTCAGCGGCTCGTCGAGGAGCAGGATCTTGGGATGGCGGATCAGCGAGCGGCCGAGCGCCACGCGCTGCTGTTCGCCGCCCGACAGTGTACCGGGCTTGCGCTGAAGCCTGGGCGTCAGCTTCAGCATCGCCGCGATTTCCTTCACCCGCCGCTCGATTTCGGCGCGCGGTGTATTCGCCTCGCGCAAGGGATAGGCGAAATTGTCATAGACGGTGAGATGGGGATAGAGCGCGAACGACTGGAACACCATCGAGACGCCGCGCCCGGCAATGGGTGCTTCGGTGTGGTCGGCGCCGAAAATCTCAACCCTGCCGCGGTCGGGCCTTACCAGTCCGGCAATGGTCCGGAGCGTCGTGGTCTTGCCCACGGAACTTGGACCGAACAGCACGAAAAACCGGCCCTCGGCCACGTCGAATGAGAGATTGTCGAGCGCTCGCACCTGGCCATAGGATTTGTGAATTCCAGACAGTCTCAGCGCGACGTTGCCGCTTCCCATTCCGCTCCCTCAACACCGGTTACCGGTCTTTTTTTGCGACACTATCGTGTCTCTCGAGATTTGCAAGGCGACTGTCGCAATTTAAGGAAGGATCACGGTTTCACCCGCTCCCAGCGGCCACTTTTCGCCGACTGCAGAACAGCGTCGGTGACGAGGTCGGTCGCATAGGCGTCGCGGAAGGTGGGTGCGGCCGGCTTGCCGTTGTCGAGGCCTTCGAGAAAATCCGCCGCCTGATGAATGAAGGTGTGCTCGTAGCCGATCTGCAGGCCCGGCACCCACCACTTGTTCATGTAGGGATGGTCGCCGTCGGTGATGTGAAGGGAGCGCCAGCCCCGGACCCTGCCCTCGTCGCCGTGATCGAAATATTGCAGGCGGTGCAGATCGTGCAGGTCCCAGGCGATCGACGCGTTTTCGCCGTTGATCTCGAAGGTATAGAGCGCCTTGTGGCCCCTGGCATAGCGCGTCGCCTCGAAACTGGCGAGCGAGCCGTTGTCGAGGCCTTCGAGAAAATCCGCCGCCTGATGGATGAAGGTGTGCTCGTAGCCGATCTGCAGGCCCGGCACCCACCACTTGTTCATGTAGGGATGGTCGCCGTCGGTGATGTGAAGGGAGCGCCAGCCCCGGACCCTGCC
>JANLYR010000017.1:0-52998 GCA_031365765.1 Hyphomicrobiales bacterium
CCCTGCTCCACCAGCCTTGTGAGGAGGGCCACCTCGCGGGCCGTGCTCTCGTCGGTCTTGATCAGTCCCTCGATCTTGCGGACCGCGTGCAGCACGGTCGAGTGATCGCGCCCGCCGAAGCGCCGGCCGATTTCGGGCAGCGAGCGCGACGTCATCTTCTTGGCCAGATACATGCCGATCTGGCGCGGCACGACCACGGCGCGGGCGCGCCTGGCCGACAGAAGATCGGTGCGTCCGACATTGAAGTGGCGGCCAACCACTTTCAGGATGTCGTCGATCTTGACGCGACACTGGTCGGGATTCGCCGACATATCGCGCAGCACCAGGGACGCCACGTCGAGCGTGATCGGCAACTGGTTGAACTGCTGATAGGCGATGAGGCGGTTGAGCGCGCCTTCCAGCTCGCGGCCGCCGCCCACAATCTTGTTGGCGATGAATTCGAGAACGTCGCCCGGAATGAAGAGAGTGGAATCGCGCCGCTGCATGGCCTCGTAGCGGCCGGTGACGATGCGCTGGCGCAGATCGAGATCGGGAAGCTCGATATCGATAACGAGGCCTCCCATCAGTCGCGAGCGCATGCGCTGGTCTACGGTGTCAAGCTGCGCCGGCGGAACGTCGGCGGCAACGATCACTTGGCGCTTGGTATCGACCAGCGCATTGAAGGCCTGGCTGAATTCCTGCTGCATCACCTTGCCCTGCAGGAACTGGAAATCGTCGATCAGGAGGACATCAACCGTCTGGAACTGGTCCTTGAACATGATGGTGGCGTGCTGCTTGAGCGCCACCACGAAACTGTACATGAAGCGTTCGGCGGTGAGGAACATCACCTTGCGGTCGGGGCGGCGCTCGCGAATGCGCTGGGCTACGGCGTTAAGCAGATGCGTCTTGCCGAGACCGGCAGCGGCATGGATGAACAGCGGATTGAAACTGACGGCGGCACCGGCGGCGGCATCGGCCACCCGGATCGCCGCGGCGTGGGCCAACTGGTTGGAGGCGCCCACCACGAAGGATTCAAAGGTCTGCGAGGGATCGGGCGTGGACGCGCGCTCCAGTCCGTTGCCCGGCGCTGGGCCTTGCTGGGGGGCGGCGGTGGCGGAGCGATGGCCGTTCTCGGCGGCGCGCGGGGCTTCTTCCACGGCACGCACCGGCACACCCCGGCTGCGGACCCTGACCTGGACCGCATCCAGGTGCCCCAGTTCGACTTCGCTCGTCTTGTGCAGGCGCACCAGGTAATGCGCCTCGATCCACGATTTCAGGAAACGGGTGGGAACCGATACGGCCAGCCGCCCTTCGGCCAGGTCCTCGGGTTCCATGCGGGCAAACCAACTGGAGAAGAGATCGTCGCCCAGTTCGGCGCGAAGCCGCTGCGAGACGCGATCCCATTTCTGTTTCAGTTCAACCTGAGCTTCGTTCATCGTGTGTGCCACATCCTTAAAGTTTTGAACGGCGCGGTCCTGCAATTGAGAACAGCCGCAGCGTGTGAAGTCCGCGATTACGCGCACAACCGGTGTTCCGGACAAACGCATGTCCGTTCAGTCTCCATTCTGGGTTTGAAGCGGTCCGCCGCCCCCAGCGAACCTGTATGCTCTCCGATCCTGCCCTCCCCGGATGCCTTACTTTCCGGAGTGGCCAGAACCTACAAAAGGGTTTGCGCACACTGCAAATTGAATCCTCGTCGCTCCGTACACGGAGCGACTGGCGATGCGGCGCGGCGGGCGTGTTTGTTTCACCGCTGCGCGCTAAGATCATGGACTCGCGCGCGATTTCACGGTTGGCGAAAAATCGCCGGGCAGCGCTTAATCGCCTGCGCCATTGCGCTCCGCGCCAAAAACCCGGAGCAAAGCGGCAGTTTTCCCGAGCGGCCGCCAAGCCCCATTCCCAAGTATCGGATTCTGCAAGTAAAATTGTGGCAACATGGTCCGTCCCCGGACAAACAAAAACGCGCCGGGAAAAATCGCGGCGCGTTACAGACTGTTAACTGTGGATAAGTTCTAGGCTTTCAGGCTCTTCACCCGCTTCGCCAGGCGGGAAATCTTCCGCGAGGCGGTGTTCTTGTGCATCAGGCCCTTCTGGGCGCCGCGCATGAGTTCGGGCTGTGCCGCGGACAGGGCCGCTTCCGCCGCCTTGGCATCGCCGGCGGTGATGGCCTCTTCGACGCTTCTGACCGAGGTTCTGATCCGGCTGACGCGGTTGGTGTTGATGATGCTGCGGCGGGCGGCGACGCGCGTGGCCTTTTTCGCCGATTTCGTGTTAGCCATACTCGATGTCGTTCCTGTCTGATGAATTCCGGCTGACGGACCTAGCGCCATAGCCCGGTCCATCGGGTTGGCGGGCTTATAGGCGGGCCGCCGGGTGGCGTCAATTGCAATGATCGCCACGTTTCGGCTTGCCCGCAAGGTGCAACTTCACGAATATGCGTCGCAATCAACAGGCTTCGGACGATTGACAGCGGCAATCCCCCTCCTCGGCTTTGGAACGTACCCACTGCACGGCGCGGAAGCCGAACGCTGCGTGCTGGCGGCGCTTGAAATCGGCTACCGCCATATCGATACGGCGCAGGCCTATGGCAATGAAAAATCGGTAGGCCGGGCGATCGCGCGTTCAGGGGTGTCGCGCGGCGATCTCTTCGTCACGACCAAGATCGGCCCCGACCGGACGGCGGCCGGGACATTCAGGCCGGCGGTGGCGCAATCGGTGGCGGATCTCGGCGGACCGGTGGATCTGCTCCTCATTCACTGGCCGCCGCCCGACGACAGGATCGAGGGGGCGATCGACCGGCTGATGGACGTGCAGGCGGCGGGTCTTGCCCACCACATCGGGGTCAGCAATTTTCCGGTGGCCCTGATGCGCATGGCCCAGGCCCGCGCCGGTGGAACACTGGTCAACAACCAGGTCGAATTCCATCCGCTCATCGACCAGACGGCCGTGCTGGCAGAGGCCCGCCGCCGCAACATGATGCTGTCGGCCTATTGTCCACTGGCGCGGGGAATGGTTCTGCGCGAACCGGTCATCCTTGAAATCGCCAGGCGGCAGGGGCGGCAGCCCTCCGAGATCGCACTCCGCTGGATCGTACAGCAAGGCGTGGCGGCACTGCCGATGACCACCAAACGCGATAATGCCGATAGCAATTTCAAGGCGCTAAGTTTCGTCCTGCCGGAGGCTGACATGGCCGCCATCTCGGCGCTTGGCGTCCGCGGCCTCCGCCTGGTCTCGCCGCAATCGATGGCGGGGCGTTGGGACAACAATGTATCTTTATAGCGAGAAACGCCCGTGGGGCGCATTCCATGTGTTGGACGAAATGCCGGGCTTCAAGGTCAAGCGCATCACCGTCGACCCCGGCGGACGGCTATCGTTGCAAAGCCATCGCTATCGCGCCGAACACTGGACGGTGGCGGCGGGCATCGCCACCGTCACGGTCGACGGCCAGGTGCGGACGCTGGCGGTGGCGGAGTTCATGGACGTTCCCCAGGGAGCGGTGCACAGAATCGAGAATTTCCATGGCGAACCGCTGGAACTGATCGAGGTGCAGTTCGGCGCCTATCTGGGCGAGGACGACATCATCCGCTACGAAGGCATCTACAACCGGGTGTGATCAGGGCTTTTCCCATTTCCCGCTTTTTTCGGAGCGGAAGAAGGCATCGATGATCTTCATGTTCTGAATGGCGTCATCGACGCCCCAGACGTGTTTTTCCTTGCCCCTGATGATCCGGCCGAAGGCTTCCGCCTGCAACTGATACTGGTCGCTGACCGGCAGATCGGTCCAGGTGCCCTCGTTCATTTCCATGCCCTGCACGAAATAGCGGTTGGGCTTGTCGGGCGGTGCGTTGAACGGGATCTCGATCTCGATCCTGCCTTTGGTGCCGCCGATATGGACGCGCTGATAGGGGGCAAGCTGGGTCGAGATGGTGAAGGACAGATGCCGCCCGTCACCGAAATCGGCCAGGCCGCCGCCGGTGCGGTCGGTTCTGAATTTGGGATCGCGCTCGATGGTAGCAACGACGCGCCTGGGTTCCGCGTCGAAGATGAAACGCGAAACGGTGATCGGATAGCAGCCGATGTCCAACATGCCGCCGCCGCCGATATCGGCCATGTTGCGCACGTTTTTCGGGTCGCGGTTGAAATAGGAGAAGAACACCTGGATGGCGCGAACTTCGCCGATCTTGCCCTTCTTCACCAGTTTGCGTGCTTCGATCCACTGCGTGGCGTGGCGCACCATGAAAGCTTCGGCGATGGTGATGCCCTTGGGCGCCTTCTTCAACTGCTTTGCTTCGGCCGCGTTCATGGCGACGGGCTTCTCGCACAGGACGTGCTTTCCGGCCCGCGCCGCCGCCATGGTGAGTGGCACATGCAGATGGTTGGGCAGCGGATTGTACACCGCCTCGATCTCGGGGTCGGCCAGCATTTCCTCGTAGGAGCCATAGGCTTTTTGGATGCCGAGCTTGTCGGCCCAGCTTCTGGCGCGCTTCAGATTGCGCGAGGAGATCGCCACGACCTCCAGGTCATTGCTCTTCATCATGCCGGGAATGACCTTGATCACGCCGATATCGGCGGTTGAGATAATTCCCCATTTCACTTTTGCCATGTCTTGTTCCCCTGTGCGCTGCGCCCGACATACACTATCGCGCGAAGCCGCCGTCAAGACAATGCCGGTGCCGGTTTGCAGACGGGAAGATTGCAGGGTACAGTTTGGCGATAACTTCTGGGAGATTGAAAGATGAAGTGCACTTCTAAAACGCTGCTGGGCGTCCTGGCACTCGGGACTGCATTCGCTGCGCCGGCCTTTGCCGGGGACGCCGAAACCTGCAAGGCGGTACGCTTCGCCGATGTCGGCTGGACCGATATCCAGGTGACGACGGGCGTGGCGCAGGTTGTGTTCGAGGCGCTGGGCTATGCGCCGGAAGTCAAGACGCTGTCGGTGCCGGTGACCTACGCCTCGCTCAAGAACAAGGACATCGACGTGTTCCTCGGCAACTGGATGCCGAGCATGACCGCCGACGTCCAACCCTATCTCGACGACAAGTCGGTCGAGCAGCTTGGCACCAATCTCGAGGGCGCGGGCTATGGGCTGGTGGTGCCGCAATATGTGGCCGACGCGGGGGTGAAGAGCCTCACCGATCTTGCCGCCCACAAGGATCAGTTCTCGGGCAAAATCTATGGCATCGAGGCCGGCAATGACGGCAACCGCATCATTTCGACGATGATCGCCGATCCCGCCAGCAAGCTGGACGGCTTCGAACTGGTCGAAAGCTCAGAAGCGGGCATGCTCACGGAAGCCGAGAAATCGATGAAGAACAACGAGTGGATCGTGTTCCTCGGCTGGACGCCGCATCCGGTGATGGGTGACATGAAGCTGACCTATCTCGATGGCATGGGGGCCAGCGGTTTCGGCAAGGCGTCGGTTCTGACCAATGTGCGGGCGGGTTACGGGGCCGAGTGCCCCAATGCCGGCAAGCTGCTGTCCAACCTCAAATTCGATCTCGCCATGGAAGGCGCCATGATGGCGCCGGTGCTGAAGGACGGTGCCGATCCCAAGGCTACGGCGCTGGAATGGCTGAAAGCGCACCCGGACGCGGTGAAGCCCTGGCTCGATGGCGTGACGACATTCGACGGTGGCGATGCGGCGGCGGCGGTGACGGCGGCGCTCGCGGGATAGAGCCTCGGAGACACGACATTTCCCTCCCTTGTCGTGGGGAGGGAAATGAACCAGACCCTTGGGGGAGGGACGGATGGATCCAGTATCGAAGTTCATCGCCACGTGGAAAATTCCCGTGGGAAAATGGGGCAAGTCCTTCATCGATTTCATCGTCACCTATTTCCAATGGTTCTTCGACGGACTGTCGGCGGTGCTGGAATGGAGCGTCGAGGGAACCACGTTCCTGCTTCTGCAGGTTCCGCCCGTTCTTCTCGCGATCGCGCTGGCGGGCCTTGCATACTGGCTGCAGAGATCGCGCAATCTGGCGCTGGGCGTTCTGCTGGGACTGCTGTTCATCATCAATCAGGGCTTGTGGAAGGAAACCGTGCAGACACTGGTGCTGGTCGTCGCCGCGACGGTGCTGTCAATGGCGATCGGCGTGCCGCTCGGCATCTGGGCGGCGCACAAGCCCCGCGTCTGGCGGGCGATGCAGCCTATCCTCGACCTGATGCAGACGATGCCGACCTTCGTGTATCTGATCCCGATCCTCATTCTGTTCGGGCTGGGAGCTGCACCCGCCTTGATCGTCACCATCATTTTCGCCATGCCGGCCCCGGTGCGCATGTCCTATCTCGGACTGATGTCAATCCCCAAGCCGATGCTGGAGGCGGGCGAAAGCTTCGGCGCCACCAAGCGGCAGTTGCTGTGGAAAGTTGAGCTCCCCGCGGCCATGCCATCGATCATGGCGGGGCTTACCCAGTGCATCATGCTGTCGCTGTCGATGGTGGTGTTCGCCACGCTGATCGGCGCGCCCAGCCTCGGCAACCCGGTCAACAAGGCGCTGGCCAACCGCAACATTCCGCTCGGCATCGAGGCGGGCCTGGCGCTGGTCGTTCTTGCCATCATTCTCGACCGCGTGCTGGCGGTCAAATCGCGGGCCACGAAATGAGCGTCGCGGTCGCATTCAAGAATGTCGACATCATGTTCGGCGCGAAGCCCAAGCAGGCGCTGGCGATGCTCGACGCCGGCGCCACGCGGAGCGAAATTCTGGCCAAGACGGGTTCCGTCCTGGGGGCGGCGAACGCCAATCTCGTCGTCAACGAAGGAGAAATCTCGGTTCTCATGGGGCTGTCGGGATCGGGCAAGTCGACTCTGCTGCGGGCCGTCAACGGCCTCAACAAAGTAAGCCGCGGCGAAGTCCTGGTGAAAGACGGCCAGCGCATGGTGGATGTCGTGTCCTGCGACGAAGGCACGCTTCGCCATATCCGGCAGAAACAAGTGGCGATGGTGTTCCAGCAGTTTGCACTTCTGCCGTGGCGCACGGTGCGCGAGAATGCGGGCCTTGGACTTGAACTCGCTGGCGTGCCCGACGCCGAACGCCACGCGCGCGTCGACAAGCAGCTCAATCTCGTCGGCCTCGACCAGTGGGCCAACAAATATGTGCACGAATTGTCGGGCGGCATGCAGCAGCGCGTCGGACTGGCACGCGCTTTTGCCACCGACGCGCCGATCCTGCTCATGGACGAACCGTTCTCGGCGCTCGATCCCCTGATCCGCACCAAGCTGCAGGATGAATTGCTGCAACTGCAGAAAACCATCAAGAAAACCATCATCTTCGTCAGCCACGATCTCGAAGAGGCGCTCAAGATCGGCAACCGGATCACCATCATGGAGAGTGGCCGGATCGTGCAGTCGGGAGCGCCCGAGGATATCGTGCTCCGGCCCGCCAACGATTATGTGCGCGAATTCATCGCCAATGTGAATCCACTCAGCGTGCTGACCGCCTGGAACGTCATGCGCTCGATCCATGAACTGGAGACGGTGGCGGGCGGATGGGTGTGGCTCGACAGGCGCAAGACCACGCGCTTTCGCCTCGACGGCAACCAGAAGGTGATCGAGGCCGAGCGCGACAAGAAGAAGGCGACCTGGGTGTCGTGCGCCGAAGTTGAAAACCCGATTCCCGAAGGCACGCGCCCGGTTTATTGGGCGCGGCCCGGAACGTCGCTCAAGATCGTGATGCTGGCGATGCACAATGCCGACACAGCGCCGGTGGCGCTGTTCGACGACGAGGACCGGTTCGTCGGCGCGATCGGCGTCCGCAACGTGTTGCAGGCGGTGTTGAAGCGCTCAGACTGACCAGGCCGTTCCAGCGGCGAGCGGGGCGATGCCAAGATGCGCGGCAAGCGTCTGGCCGACATCGGAGAAGGTCTTGCGGCGGCCGATACTGTCTGGATTCATGCCGGGAGAATAACACAGCACGGGCACGCATTCGCGCGTGTGATCGCTGCCGCGCCAGGTTGGATCGCAGCCGTGATCGGCGGTGAGGATCATCAGGTCGCCGGGGTGAAGCAGCGCTTCGAGACGCGGCAGGGAGGCGTCGAATTCCTCCAGCGCTCGGCCATAGGCGTGGGCGTCGCGGCGGTGGCCGTACAGCATGTCGAAGTCGACGAAATTGGTGACCAGCAATCCGCCCCCGGCAAGCTTGGGCATCTGGGCCAGCGTGGTTTCCACCAGCGCCGCGTTGCCCGAAGCCTTCACCTCGCGCCCGGTTCCCGAATGGGCGAAAATGTCGCCGATCTTGCCGATGCTGATGACCTCGCGGCCGGCGGCAGTAAGTTGGTCCAGAAGCGTGGGCGCGGGCGGCAGAACGGAATAGTCCTTGCGGTTGCCGGTGCGGGTGAAATCGTCCGTGGACGCTCCAATGAACGGGCGGGCGATGACGCGGCCGATATTGAGGGCATAGGAGAGTTCGCGCGCGGCCTTGCAGACCGCGTAGAGCCGCTCCAGGCCGAAGGCCCGCTCATGCGCCGCGATCTGGATGACAGAATCGGCGCTGGTGTAAATGATGGGTTTGCCGGCCGCCACATGCTCCTCGCCCAGTTCGGCGATGATCTCGGTTCCGGACGCGTGCTTGTTGCCGAGCAGGCCCGGCAAGCCGCAACGCGCGATCAATGCATCCGTCAGGTCTTTGGGAAAGCACGGGATCGTGTGCGGGAAATAGCCCCAGTCGAACAGCACCGGCACGCCCGCCAGTTCCCAATGCCCCGATGGCGTGTCCTTGCCGCGCGAGATTTCCTCGGCCCAGCCCCACCGGCCCTTGAGCGTTGCTTCCGGAATGGGGTTGCGCCCCGCCGCGCCCTTTGCCGCAAGGCCAAGGCCAAGTGCCGCGAGGTTGGGCAATCGCAACCGCATCCGTTCGGCGATATGGCCCAGTGTGTCGGCACCCTCGTCACCAAATGCCGCGGCGTCGGGCGCGCCGCCGATGCCGACGGAATCGAGGATGAAGAGGAAGGCCCGGCTCATCGCGTGGCAGGTCCGAGGCGCTGGAGGACAGGCTTTTCCACGCGCGCCGGTTTTCCCAATCCATAGGCCTCGCGGATGGCGCCGGCGGCGCGCTCGAATCCCACCTCGTCGCGCGCATGGACATGGGCGAGGGGCTGGTCCGGTCCGGCCGTGGCGCCCTTGCCCGCAAGGTGGCTCAGGCCCACCGCATGATCGATGGTGTCGGTTGCCTTGCGCCGTCCGCCGCCCAGTTCGAGCACCGCGATCCCCAGAGCGCGCGTGTCGATGGCGCGCACCGTGCCACGCTTCAGCGGATGCACCGCGCGGATGATCGGCGCGCACGGCAGATGCGATGCAGGCTTTTCGACAAGATGATGGGGACCGCCGAGCCCCGACACCATGCGTTGAAAGCGCTCCGCCGCAGCACCGCTGTCGAGCGTTTTCTGGAGCATCGCTTGCGCCACCGCGGCGGTGTTTGCCCGCTTCGACAGCAAAAGAAGTTCGGCGCCGAGCGCCAGGGTCACCGCGTGCAGGCGGGGGTCGCGGTGCTTGCCGGTGAGATAGTCGATGGCATTCAGCATTTCGAGCGCGTTGCCCGCGGCACTGGCGAGCGGCTCATCCATGTCGGTCAGCAGCGCTGCGGTTTTCAGCCCGGCGCCATTGGCGGTGCGCACCAGGCTTTGCGCCAGCGCCACCGCGCCGGCGCGCTTCGCCATGAAGGCGCCCGAACCCGTCTTCACGTCGAGCACGAGGAAATCAAGTCCCGCCGCCAGCTTCTTCGACAGGATCGAGGCGGTGATCAGCGGCACCGACTCGACCGTCGCCGTCACATCGCGGATGGCGTAGAGGCGGCGGTCGGCGGGGGCAAGATCCGGCGTCTGGCCGATGATGGCGGCGCCCGTGTCGCGCACCACCTTGCGGAACAGGTCAAGGTCCGGCTGGCTGGTGTAGCCCGGGATCGAATCGAGCTTGTCGAGCGTGCCGCCGGTATGACCCAGACCCCGGCCCGAAATCATCGGCACGAAGCAGCCACAAGCCGCCAGCATGGGCGCCAGCATCAGGGAGACATTGTCGCCGATGCCGCCGGTTGAATGCTTGTCGACAACCGGTCCCGGCAGATCCCATGCGAGCACGGTGCCCGAATTGCGCATTGCCAGCGTCAGCGCCACGGCTTCCCTGGCCTGCATGCCGCGCAGATAGATCGCCATGGCAAAGGCCGCGACCTGGCCCTCGGAGATGGCTCCACTCGTCAGTCCACTGATGAATTGGGCGATCTCCGGCGAAGTCAGGACGTGACCGTCGCGCTTCCTGGCGATCAATTCCTGCGGCAGCATGTCAGCTGGCCGTGAACAACCGGGTCAGCAGGCGCACCATGTCGCCCGCCGCCCTGGCGCCTTCGTGCTTCGTCTCCTCGTGGCTGGGCGAAGCCCCTTCCAGTCCAGCACCAAGATTGGTGATGACGCTGATCCCCGCCACCCGCAGTCCGCAATAGCGCGCGATGATGGCTTCGGGCACCGTGGACATGCCCACCGCATCGCCGCCCCATTTTCTTGCCATGCGGATTTCGGTCGGGGTTTCGAAGGACGGGCCCGAAAACCACACATAGACGCCGCGATGGAGCTTGATGCCCGCCTGTTTCGCCGCAGCCTTCAGGTCTCGGCGCAAAGCGGGATCGTAGGCATCGGTCATGGACACGAAACTCCGGTCGCCGCCGACGCCGATCAAGGGATTCATGCCGGAGAAATTGATGTGATCCTCGATCAGCATCAGGGAGCCTGGACGCAGCTTGACATCGAGGGAGCCGGCCGCGTTGGTGAGGATCAGCGTTTCGATGCCTGCGTCCTTGAGCAGGCCGATGGCCGGGCCCATCACCGCTGCGTTGCCGCTTTCATAAGGGTGCGAACGGCCCTGCAGCACGGCGACTTCCGTATCGGCGATGGTGCCCACGACGAGCCTGCCCGCATGGCCGGAAATCTTCGGCACCGGAAAACCTTGAAGGTCGCCATAGGAAATGACCAGGGGATCATCGACGGCCTCGGCCACGCCGCCGAGGCTGGAACCAAGAATGATGGCGGTCTTGGGCGCGCGCCCGTCGAGCAGTCTGGTGAGTTCGTTCATGCGAGGTGTTCCGGTCCAAAGGAGCTTGGCAGCAGTTCGTCGAGGGTGAAAGTGCGCTTGACCGTGCCGTCCGGCCCGCAGACATGGATACTCACGCTGTCTTCGGCGAATTCGCGGATCTTCTGGCGGCAGCCGCCGCAGGGCGTTACCAGTCCGGGGCCTTCGCCCACTACCACCACTTCGGTGATTTTCGTGCCGCCTGCCATGACGAGGGCGGAAATCGCCGAGGTTTCGGCGCACCAGCCTTGCGGGTAGGCGGCATTCTCGATGTTGCAGCCGCCGAAGATGCGGCCTTTTTCGTCGCGGACGGCGGCGCCCACGCGAAATTTCGAATAGGGCGCGTGGGCCTTTTCACGGGCCGCCAGTGCCGCTTCGATCAGGGCAGACTGCATCAGCGATCCTTCGTGTAGGGAATGCCGCTGGCGCGCGGCGGGATCGATTTGCCGATGAAGCCCGCCAGGAGGATCACGGTCAATACATAGGGCAGCATGATGATGACCTGCACCGGCACGCGGACGCCCAGCACCTCCGCGCCCTGCAGGTGATTGCCGAGTGCGCCGAGAAAGCCGAACAGCAGGCAGGCGCCAAGCGCGGGCCAGGCGCGCCAGTTGGCGAAGATCAGCGCGGCCAGCGCCATGAAGCCGCGTCCCGCCGACATGTCCTTGATGAAACCCGCAGCAAGCGAGGTTGACAGAAATGCCCCGGCCAGGCCGCACAACAGGCCGGCGATAATGACTGCGCGGTAGCGAAGCCAGGCGACCGAGATGCCGGCGGTGTCGACGGCGTGCGGATTTTCACCGACAGCGCGCAATCGTAGGCCAAAGCGCGTGCGTGCCAGCGCCCAGGCGGTGAGCGGCACCAGTGCGAAGGCCACATAAGTGAGCAGCGAATGGCCCGACACGATCTGGTAGAGCGGGCCCAACACTGGCACGCCGCGCATTTCCACGTCACCTGGCAGGAACAGCGGCATGAAGCGCGCCGAGGGCGGGAGCGCGGGCGTGCGGCCGCCTTCGTGGAACCAGGTGTTGCCAAGCACCAACGCCAGGCCCGCCGCCAGCATGTTGATGGCGACGCCCGACACCACCTGGTTGCCGCGATGGGTGATCGAGGCATAACCGTGGATGAGCGAGAAGGCGACGGAAACGATCAGTGCAAGGAGCAATCCGGTCCAGACCGAGCCGAAATAGGTGGCGCCGGCGGCGGCGGCGAAGGCGCCGGCCAGCATCTTGCCCTCAAGCCCGATATCGACAATGCCGGAACGCTCCGACCACAGCCCCGCGAGACAGGCGAAAATCAAGGGCACCGAGAGCCTGATCGAGGAGGCGAGGATTTCCGGAAGGAGATGGAAGAATTCCATGGGCTCAGGCCCCCGCCACGGCGAAGGCGCGCAGCAGATGCGGGCGGAAGGCCTGTTCGAGTGCTCCCATGAACAGGATGACGAGGCCCTGGATGACGACGATCATGTCGCGGGTGATGGCGGGCCTGGCGAAAGACAGTTCCGCGCCGCCCTGATAGAGCAACCCGAACAGCATGGCGGCAAGCACGACGCCGGCGGGATGCGAGCGGCCCATAAGCGCCACGGCAATGCCCACAAAGCCCGCACCGCCGGCAAATTCGAGCACCAGGCGATGCTGGACGCCGAGGATTTCGTTGACCGCCATCAGCCCCGCCAGCGCGCCCGAAATCAGCATGGCGACGATGATGATGCGGTCCGGCCGGATGCCGGCATAAACGGCGGCGGCGGGATTGGCCCCGGCGGCGCGGATTTCATAACCGAGCTTGGTGCGCCACAGCAGATACCACACCGCCCAGGCCGCCAGCACCGCCAGGACAATGGTCAGGTTGAGCGGCGTGTTGGGCAGCTTGAAGCCGAGCCATGTGCCGATGGCGCGGAAACTCGGCATGGCGATCGAGGTGATCTCGCGGCTTTCGACCGCCATGCGTCCCGCGGGGCGAAAAACGTTATTGATGAGATAGACCATCAGGCTCGCGGCGAGGAAGTTGAACATGATGGTGGTGATGACGATGTGGCTGCCGCGCCTTGCCTGAAGATAGGCCGGGATGAAAGCCCAGGCTGCGCCGAAACCCATGCAGGCGAGGATGGCGAGCGGAAGTGCCAATGGCCAGGGCAGGAAATCGAGCCACAGGCCGACGATACCGGCGCCAAGCCCCGCGACATAGACCTGGCCCTCGCCGCCGATATTGAACAGGCCGGCGTGGAAGGCCACGGCGACGGCCAATCCGGTGAAAGTGAAGTTGGTGGCATAATAGAGCGTGTAGCCCCAGCCCTTGAGACTTCCCACCGCGCCATTCAACATGATGCCCAGGGCTTCGAGCGGGTTCTCGCCGATGATTACGACGACCAGACCCGCGACGATGAGTGCGATGGCGAGATTGATGACGGGGATCAGCCCGATATCGACCCAGGCCGGCAGTTCGCCGCGCCCCGCCGCCATCAGGCCGCCTCGCTGGTGACACCGGCCATCAGCAGGCCCAGTTCGCGGTCGTCGGCGGAGGGCTGCCGCTCGCCCATGATGCGGCCGGCGAACATTACCAGCACGCGGTCGGAGATCGAACGGACTTCGTCGAGCTCGACCGAAACGAGGAGGATGGCCTTGCCCTGGTCACGAAGCTCGATCAGGCGGCGGTGAATGAATTCGATGGCGCCGATATCGACGCCGCGCGTCGGCTGGCCGACGATCAGGAGCTTCGGATCGCGAACGATCTCGCGGGCGAGGATGATCTTCTGCTGGTTGCCGCCGGAAAACTTCGCGGTTTTAAGAAGCGGATCGGCGGGGCGCACGTCGAATTCCTTCATTTCGGAGGCGCAGCGATGGACCACCGCGCCGCGGTCGAGATGGAAGCCGTGGCCCAGGCTTTGCTCGTAGTGCCAGCCGAGGATCGCGGATTCGCTCGCATCGAAGGAGGTGACGAGGCCGCAATGCTGGCGGTCTTCGGGAACATGGGCGAGCCCCCGGCGGCGCGCGTCGGCGGGGTCGCTTTCGGTGCAGAGATCGTGGCCGTCGAGCAGGATGCGGCCCGAGGATGCATGACGCATGCCGGCGATCACCTCGAGCAGTTCCGACTGGCCGTTGCCCGACACCCCGGCGATGCCGACGATCTCGCCCGCGCGCACGGTGAAGGACACATCGTCGAGCCGCTTGACACCCTGGGCGTCGCGATAGGTCAGATGCTCGACGGCAAGGACATCCGCGCCGGGCTTCGCCATGCCCTTCTTGACGCGGAGCAGGACGCGGCGGCCCACCATGAGCTCGGCCAGTTCCTCGACGGTCGTATCGTTCGTTTGGCGCGTGGCCACGAGTTCGCCCCGGCGCATGACCGAGACACGATCGGTGATGGCAAGAATTTCACGGAGCTTGTGGGTGATCAGGATCACCGTCTTGCCCTGGTCCTTGAGCTGGCGGAGGATGCGGAACAGATGATCGGCCTCGTCCGGGGTGAGCACGCCCGTCGGCTCGTCGAGAATGAGCACCTCGGCACCGCGAAACAGCGCTTTGAGAATTTCGACGCGCTGCTGCAGGCCCACCGGCAAGGTGCCGACGATGGCATCGGGATCGACGTCGAGCTCGTAGTCATGCGCGAGGCGCTGCAACTCGCTCCGGGCTTTTGCCAGCGCCGGGCCGATCAGCGCGCCGCCTTCGGCCCCGAGCACCACGTTCTCCAGAACGGTGAACGGTTCGACCAGCATGAAATGCTGATGCACCATGCCGATGCCGTGGGAGATGGCATCGGCCGACGATCTGATCCGGACCGGCTTGCCGGCGATACGGATTTCGCCCTTGTCGGCGCCGTAGAAGCCAAAGAGGATCGACATCAGGGTGGATTTGCCGGCGCCGTTTTCGCCCACAATGCCGTGGATCGACCCCTTGCCGATCGACAGCGTGACATCCTTGTTGGCGTGGACGGCGCCGAAACGCTTGTCGATGCCGATAAGCTCAACGGCGTCATTATCGCTGGCCGTCGCCGGATTTCCTGCCCCACCCATGCTTTTGTCATCCCGGCGAAAGCCGGGACCCATATCACTGCCCGCCCGGCTTTCGAGAATTTTGTGAGCCGATCCAGCCCAATCGTGGGTCCCGGCTTTCGCCGGGATGACGGCTGGGCCGGGGCATTGTTACGTTATTCCACCGGGCATTTCTCGTCGGACATGTAGTCGTGAACCGCGAGCTTGCCGGAGATGATATCGGCTTTCGCGGCCTCGACCTTGGCCGTCATGTCGGCGGTGACCAATGGCTTGTTGTTGTCGTCCATGGCGTATCCAACGCCATCCTGGGCCAGGCCCAGCGACTTGATGCCGGGCTTGAACGCGCCGTCCTTGGCCGTTTTCATCACGTCATAGGTGGCGACGTCGACCCGCTTCAACATCGAGGTCAAAACCTTGCCGGGATGCATGCCATTCTGGTTTGAATCGACGCCGATGCCGAGGGCTCCGCCATCGGCAGCCGCCTGCAGCACGCCAACGCCGGTGCCGCCCGCCGCGTGATAGATCACGTCGGCGCCCTGCGAAATCTGGGATTTCGCCAACTCACCGCCTTTGACCGGATCGTTCCAGGCCGCACCCGTGTCGCCCGTCATGTTCTGGAATACCGTGGCGTCGGGCCTGGCCGCCTTCACACCCTGCACATAGCCGCAGGCGAAACGGCGGATCAGCGGAATATCCATGCCGCCGACAAAGCCCACCTTGCCCGACTTCGAGGCCATGGCGGCCATCATGCCGACGAGATAGGAACCCTCATCTTCCTTGAACACGATCGACTGCACGTTGGGCAGGTCGACGACCATATCGATGATGGCGAATTTCAGATCGGGATATTCCTTGGCCACTTTCTCCAGCGCCGCGGCCTGGGCGAAGCCCGCCGCGATGATCGGGCTGTAGCCCTGGGCGGCGAAATTGCGCCGCGCCTGCTCGCGCTGGGCCTCGTTGGAAATCTCGAACTCGCCATAGGCGATACCGGACTCCGTCTTGAACTTTTCGGCGCCGTTGTAGATGCCTTCGTTGAACGACTTGTCGAATTTGCCGCCGATGTCGAACAGCACCGCCGGCTTGTCGTCGGCGGCGTAGGACACGCTGGCGGAAAGTGCGATCGCCGCGGCAGCGGCGAGCAATGTACGTCTTTTCATGAAAAACCCTCCCTGGGAACAAGCCTTTGGCGCTGCATAAGCCGCCGGATACCGGGCAATTGATCGACTCCGCGCTACTGCGTCAAGCTCGAAATGGCGGTTCTCTTGAAACCTGCACCGCTTGATTACATATAAAACGCACCGCGGTGATGCATCTGCAGCCGCACTGCGGCGGCCGCCCCTTCGCCCTCTCCGGCGCGACGTTAAGGCCGCATTAAACCAGTTTTTTTCTCCGGGAAACAAAAGCAGGTGGATGGACGTTCTAGGACGTATCGCCAGTTCCTGGGTCGAACCGTTAGCAGCCGTCAGTAAAGGGTAAAATGATGAATACCAGCGCGTATCAGAAGGACATCGAACTGTCGCCCGACGACCTGGCCCAACTGGGTGGCGGCGCCTTAGGCTATATCCGCGAAATCGAGGGACGCGATGCCGCGAAACTTATCGGCGAACGGGCCGGCGTTCCGCCCGAAGTGCGTTTGTTCTGCCTTTATGGGGCGGACGGTACGCCTGTGTCCATTTCAGGCAGCATCGAAGCGGCGATCGGGAGCGCTTTCGAACACGAACTCATGCCGATGAGCGTGCACTGATCACGCCGCGCTGGCGGTGGCCGTGGGCTCGGTGAGGATGGCGTAAAGACCCTCGGCGGTATCGGTTCCGCGCAGTTTCTCGACCATGCCCGGATCGCGCAGCAGGCGTGAAATCCTGGCCAAAGCCTTCAAGTGGTCGGCGCCGGCATGGTCGGGCGCCAGCAAAACGAAAATCAAATCGACCGGCTGGGCATCGACGGCGTCGAAATCGACCGGAACAGCCAGCCTGGCGAACAGCCCGCAGACACGGCTTACCGCCGCCATCTTGCCATGCGGGATGGCAATCCCCTGGCCAATGCCGGTCGAGCCCAGTTTTTCACGCGACAGCAAGGTTTCGTGAACGGAGCGCGCATCAACGCCGGCGCATTTGCCCATGGCATGCGACAGATCCTGGAGAAGCTGCTTCTTGTTCAGCGCGCGGACATTGGGGAGAACCCCCTTGATGTCGATGATATCGGCAAGCGTCATCGTCAAGTTCCGGCGCTTCAGGCCACGGGCCTAGGATCGACCCAGCCGATATTGCCGTCATGGCGGCGATAGACGACGTTGAGCTGGCCATGGCCACTATTGCGGAAAAGAACGAAAGCGACGCTCGAAATATCAAGCTGCATGACAGCTTCTCCCACCGTCAATTCGGGAACCTGCATAGCGCTTTCAGCGATCACGACCGGATTAAGAGTGTCGGGCTCGGGGTCATCGTCGGCCGCGGTTGAAATCACATAGTCCGCGGCTTCCGACAGCAGGATGGGACCAAGACGCGCTTTGTGATGGTCCTTGATCCGCCGGGAATAGCGCTTGAGTTGTTTCTCGAGATGCTGGGCGGCCTGGTCGAAGCTCGGACGCGCCTCGCCCGCCGCGCCGTGCGCCTGCAGCACCAGGCCTGTCGCCAGATGCAGGGTGCAGTCGGCCTGGAAGCCCGATCTGATCTTTTCCACCGTGACATGGGCATGCACCGTGCCCTCGAAATATTTCTGCTTGAGAAGGCGAAGCCTTTCCTCGATATGCAGCCTCAGGGCTTCGCCGATGTCGAGATTCTTGCCCGTGATCTTGATCTGCATGGTGGCTCGGAAATCCTCTCTCGCCCCGGCCCTGTAAATGGGCGTTCGCGGTCATGGCGTCAACCTTAACCGTGGGCTCGGGCTGGCAAGCGGCGCGATCACTAGAGAGAGGTGCGGCGCAAGTCAATCGCTTCCGGTTTTTATACCCGGTTTTCGCGCCGGCGCTGGATTGAGGAGGGAATACCAAGCGATTCCCGATACTTTGCGACAGTCCTCCGGGCGATCTCGATGCCCGCCTTGTTCAGCATCTCGACGATCGTATCGTCGGACAGCACGGCCTTCACGGTCTCGCCCGCGATCATTTCGCGGATCCGGTGGCGGACCGCTTCGGCCGAATGGGATTCGCCTCCAAGTTCCGAGGAGCCGATTGCCGTGGTGAAGAAATATTTGAGTTCGAAGATGCCGCGCGGCGTTGCCATGTATTTGTTGGAGGTGACCCGGCTCACCGTCGATTCGTGCATCTCGATTGCCTCGGCCACGGTCTTGAGCGTGATGGGGCGCAGATGCTGGACGCCCAGCACCAGGAACGCATCCTGCTGGCGGACGATCTCGCGGGCGACCTTCAGAATGGTCTTGGCGCGCTGGTCGAGGCTTTTGACCAGCCAAGTGGCGTTGGCCTGGCATTCCGACAAATACGTCCTGTCCTCCTCGCGCGCGGTTTTCTTCGACACCGTGGCGTAATACTGGTGATTGATCAGCACGCGGGGCAGCGTCTCGCTGTTCAGTTCGACGAGCCAGGAGCCGTCGGGGGCGGCCCGGACGCTGACATCGGGGATGACCGGCTGCACCGGTTCGGAGCCGAAGGCGTGGCCGGGCTTGGGGTTGAGGCCGCGGATTTCCGCCACCATTTCCTTGATGTCGTCGAGATCGACGCCGCATAACGACCGCAGTCCCGCAAAATCGCGCTTGGCCACCAGTTCCAGATTGGCGACAAGAGCCGCCATGGCAGGGTCGTAGCGGTCGGCGTCCTTCAGTTGCAGCGCCAGGCATTCTTTCAGGTCGCGGGCAAAGACGCCGGCGGGATCGAATTGCTGCAACACGCCCAGCACGCGCTCGACATGCGAGAGTCCGGTGCCCAGCAGGTTCGCCACGCTGGCAAGATCTGTGGTCAGGTAGCCCGCCTCGTTGACGCCGCCGATCAGATGCTGGCCGATCAGGCGGTCGGCGGGGGTGGCAAGCGCCAGGTTGAGCTGATCGGTGAGGTGTTCGGCCAGGGTTTCCTCGCGTGTCAGCGTCGCGCTGAAATCGAGGGCGTCATTGTCGAGCGACAGGCCGCCCGAAGGCTTGAACGACGACCAGCCCGAATCGGCGGGTCCGGGCGTAGCGCGGCTGGCGGCATCGGCGCGGGCCTCGCCGGTGAAGTTATTGTCGTCGCCGTCGGACGCTCCGCTCCTGTCCTCGGGAACGCTGCCGCTGGCCAGCGCCGACACCATATCGGGTTCGCCCGGGCTTTCACGCGCGGGCATCTCGCTTTTCGATTCCGCCGTCCGGTCGTCGCGTTCGAGCAGCGGGTTGCGTTCGAGTTCGCTCTCGACATAGGACTGGAGCTCGATGTTGGACATCTGCAGCAGCTTGATCGCCTGCTGCAACTGCGGCGTCATCACCAGGGACTGACCCTGGCGCATCTCCATTCTCTGCATCAACGCCATGCGGATGCCACGGCGTTACATGCTGAAGCCGGCGCCGAGATAATAGCGCCGCACGTCGGCATTGTTGACAATTTCACGCGGCGTACCCTCGGTCAAGACCTTGCCCTCATGGATGATGAGGGCGCGATCGATGAGTTCGAGGGTTTCGCGCACGTTGTGATCCGTAATAAGCACCCCGATTCCCCGAGCGGTAAGCTGTCGCACCAGGTTGCGAATATCACCGATCGCAATCGGGTCAATTCCAGCGAAGGGCTCGTCGAGGAGCATGAACTGGGGAGAGGTGGCAAGCGCGCGGGCGATTTCCACGCGGCGACGCTCTCCGCCAGATAAAGAGACAGCCGGCGAATGCCGGAGATGGGTGATCGAAAACTCATCGAGCAGCTCACGCAACACACTTTCGCGCTTCGGCCTCTCGGGCTCGACGAGCTCGAGAACGGCGCGAATATTTTCCTCGACCGTTAGTCCCCGGAAGATCGAACTCTCCTGAGGCAGATAGCCGACACCCAGCCTGGCGCGCTGGTACATCGGCAGATGGGTAATATCCGCCCCGTCGAGTGTGATCGTGCCCTGGTCGGCGGCAATCAGGCCGGTGATCATGTAGAACACCGTCGTCTTGCCGGCGCCATTGGGTCCAAGCAGTCCCACGGCTTCACCGCGCTTCAGGGTGAGTGAAACATTCTTGACGACGGGCCTGCGCTTGTAGCTCTTGGCGAGCCCTTCAACGATCAGCCCTTCGCTCTCCGGCAATGCCGCTCCGTTCGAACCCTGACGGGTTCCAAGCGGAGCGTCCGGACCGGAGTCCTGCCGCCGCCTGGCCTTGTCGGGCCTGCCGCGACGGGTTTCCGAGTTCACCGCACCTTGTTGCGCCAAAGGGATTACCGCTGAATTGAATTAAGATTGGGTGAAAGCGTCACTGGGGAACAAAGCTGCCCCTGACGCGGCCGCCGGTCATCTGGCTCTTGTCGGTGTTGAGATCGACATTGAACATCTCACCCTTCAGGATGGTCTGGCCCTGAACCACCTGCACGCCTCCGGTGACCAACAGCGTGTTGGCCTTGACATCCATCTTTGCTGTCTGGCCGGTTATCTTCTGACTGGATGTGACGATAATCACGTTACCGGTGGCTTCCAGTTTCGACACATCGTTCTTGGATGTGCCGTCGGGCTGTTTCACATCCTCGTACAGCACCTGCAGCCGGTCGGCGTTGAGATGCACGTCGGCGCGCTTGGCATCGACCTTGCCGGTGAACACAGCGCGGTGCTCCTTCTCGACGATCTCCATCTGATCGGCCTCGATGGTGACCTCCTTCGACGCGGGTGCCGTCTGCGCCGCTATCGCGGCCGGGGCCATCAACGCCAACAACGCGGTCGTCATCAGTATGCGGATCATGGGGTATCGTCTCCTTTTGTCCGCTGGGTGTAGCGGGTTTTCACGCCATTGAGGAATTTGATGTTCGCGCCGTCATCGGTGATCTGCAAGCCCCGTGCCTCGATGGTGCCGCCGGCGAACTCTACGGTGACGGGCGAGTCGGTGGTCAGCTTCTTCTCCGCCACCACGACATGGGCCTTGGCCATGCGCGCGGTGAAGCGTCCGGTTTCGCCGATGACCACGTCGCCTTCGAGATCGACCTCGCGCTTGTCCGTGTTGTACAGCGCGGTGCGCGATTGCAGCGTGTAGGCCTGGCCCGTGGCTTTCAGAAATTTCCCCGTCACCGTTTCAAGATGTACCAGCTCCGGATGGTCCTTGTCCTGGACGCCGCGCGCCGCCTTCAGTTCGTAGGGCTGCTTTTGGCGGTCGAAGCCCGTCAGCGTCGAATCGCGCGAGGTGATCTGATCGGGCTTGTCGAGGGTGACGGGCGGTGCTGTCTCTTCGGGCATGAGCCGCGAGAACAGGCCGGCCTGGGCCACGAACAGCGCCGCGAAGGCAATTCCCAGTGCCGCCGCCAGCCAGGACAGCATGGGTGCGAGCCGCGCCTGGCGCAGGGCCTTGCTTGCGCCGCGTCCGCCGGGCGAAATACCCCCTTTGTCAGTGGGCGAAGACATCTTCCTCGCTCCAGCCGGCGAGATCGAGTGCCGCGCGCGTGCTAACGAAATCAAAGCAGGCCCGCGCCATGGCGGTGCGGCCCTCGCGGTCGAGCATCTGGTCGAGCCTCGTCTTCACTTCGTGGAGATAGATCACATCCTGCGCCGCATATTGCTTCTGCGCGTCGCTCAGCATATGGGCGCCCCAGTCGGAACTCTGCTGCTGCTTGTTGAGGTCGATGCCGAGCAGCTCGCGGATCAGATCCTTAAGGCCATGCCGGTCGGTATAGGTGCGCGTCAGCCTGGAGGCGATCTTGGTGCAATAGACGGGCGCGGTGTCGATCCCCAGATACTGCTTGAGCACAGCCACATCGAAACGGGCGTAATGGAAAATCTTAGTAACGGCAGGGTCGGTCATCAGTGCCGCGAGGCGGGGCGCGTCATAGGACTTGCGCTCGACCTGCACCAGATGGGCATTGCCGTCGCCCGACGAAAGCTGCACCAGGCACAGCTTGTCACGGCGGTGGACGAGGCCCAGCGTTTCGGTGTCGACCGCCACGGCGGAACCCCAGTCGAGGCCGTCCGGCAAGTCGCCCTTGTATAGCTTGATCGCCATGGTTCAGCCGCCGTCCGTCACGAAAATGGTGCCCTGAAGAGGACTCGAACCTCCACGCCTTTCAGCGCTAGTACCTGAAACTAGTGCGTCTACCAATTCCGCCATCAGGGCTTGCGGGCGTGTCATAGGGGGGCTCAACCTCGATTGTCAACCAAGGTGCTGGCGCGCCGCACGTGGCTGTCCGATGGTGTGCCTGCGACAGATAACGGCTTTGCATCGCGAGGTTTCCCCCGCTAGAACGGCGCGACCAAGCTCAACCGGATCGTTTCACCAGTGGCCCCATTGCCGTCGGACAGGATTGTCACCATCATCGGCGGCTCGGGCTTTGTCGGGCGCCATATCGTGGGCGCGCTGGCGAAGCGGGGTTACCGCATTCGCGTGGGATGCCGCAGGCCAGACCTTGCCGGACACCTCCAGCCCCTGGGCTTTCCCGGCCAGATCATGCCGATGCAGGTCAATATCCGCTATCCGAAGTCGGTCGCGGTGGCCTGCGAGGGATCGTTCGCGGTGATCAATCTCGTGGGCGTTCTTTATGGTTCGGGTGCGCAGAGCTTCGATGCCGTGCATCGTTTTGGTGCCGAGGCCTGCGCCAAGGCGGCGCGAGCGGCGCGCGCCAGCGTGTTCATCCAGATGTCGGCGCTGGGAGCGGACGCCGGCTCAAGCAGCGCCTATGCCCGCTCAAAAGCCGAGGGGGAAAAACTTGCGCGCGCGAATTTTGCCAACGCCATGGTGGTGCGGCCCTCGATCATCTTCGGGCCCGAAGACAGCTTCTTCAACAAGTTTGCCAATCTCGCCCGCTTCGTGCCGGCCCTGCCGCTGATCGGTGGCGGGGAAACGCGTTTCGCTCCGGTGTTCGCGGGCGACGTGGCCGAGGCATTCGCGCGGCTGGTGGACCGCGGCACGTCCGATGGAAGGATTTACGAGCTGGGCGGGCCCTCGGTCATGACGTTCCGGGCGCTCCTCCAGTTCACCCTCGACACCATCGGCAGGCGGCGGCTTCTGGTGCCGATCCCATGGGGCGTGGCCAAGGTCCAGGCGCTGCTCCTAGGACTTCTGCCAAATCCGCTGCTGACGACCGACCAGGTGGAACTGCTGAAAAGCGACAGCACGGTCAGTGAAGCGGCGGAACGCGAGGGGCGGACACTCGATGGCCTGGGGATCGCGGCGCGCGGCATCGAGGGGGTCGTGCCGGGCTATCTCTACCGTTACCGCAAGGCCGGTCAGTTCACCGCGCCCAGCGGCATTCCGGAATAGATCAGCGCCAGGATGACGACACCCAGCGCCACGCGGTAAATGGCGAAGGGCAGAAAACTCATGTGCCGCAACAGGCGCATCAGTACGGTGATGGTGCCTAACGCCACAAAAAATGTCAGCACCGCCGTCAGCACCGCTTCGATCGACAGGGGCGTGCCTTCGGCCGCGGCCTCGCCCAGTTTCAGGACACCGGCTCCGGCGATCGCCGGAATGCCGATCAGAAAGGCAAAGCGCGCCGCTTCCGAACGCTCGAAGCCAAGGGCCCGCGCCGCCGTCATTGTTATGCCCGAGCGGCTGATGCCGGGAATGATGGCGATGGCCTGGCCGAGGCCAATGATGAGAGCCGGAACGAGGCCCATTCCCGCCATGGTGCGGGTCGACAGGCCGAAACGGTCGCAGGCGTATAACAGGCTGCCGAAAATGATGGCGTTCCAGGCCACGAGCTGCGGCATGTGGCGCACCTGGTCCATGAATCCCAGCATGTCGAGAAACACGCCGAAGAGCACGGCGGGAATGGTGGCCACCACGATGAACAGCGCCAGCCTGCCCCACGGCGTCATCCGGCCACGCAGCAGATCGAACGTACCGGCCAGGAGATTGCGGCAGTCGCGCCAGAAATAGACGATGACCGCCAGCAGCGAACCCATGTGGACCATGACATCGGTCATGACGCCCTGGTCCTTCCAGCCGGTGAGAATGGGCGCCAGCAGGAGATGTCCCGACGACGAGATCGGCAGGAATTCGGTGATGCCCTGGATGAGGGCGAGCACGACGATCTGTTCAAGCGGCATCTGTTTTTTCTCCGGCGGGCGCCAGGCGCTGTTCGAATCGCTTGCCGCAAGTGGTGCGGGCGTTTTATATGCCGACCGGGGATGGAGCAATCGCGGCCTTGCGCCGCCTGAGCAACGACAATACAAGGTGTCGCCGCCTCCATGCCCACGCTCATTCATTTTGTCCTCGATCCGTTCAGCCGCAGGATGCGGCTGGCTCTCGCCGAATATGGCGTGGCGGTTGCGCTCGTCGAGGAGCAGCCGTGGGAGCCGGACCCGCAACTGATCGAGATCAATCCCGCCGGCACGCTTCCGGTCTATCTCGAAGACGGCGGCGACGCGGTGTGCGGAGTCGAGGCGATTGGCGAATATCTCGAAGAGATCCACCACGGCAAAGTCAGCCTCATCCCGGGCGACGCGACAGCGCGCGCCGAAGTCCGGAGGCTCACCGGATGGTTCGACACGAAATTCTATGCCGAAGTCTCCGAACCCGTGGTTACGGAAAAACTGGTGCGGCGCTTTCTGCCGACCGCCAGCGGCGGGGGATCGCCCGACATGATCCGCGTGCGCCAGGCGATGCAGAAGATCCGGGGCCATCTCGATTATGTCGGCCAGCTTGCCGACCATCGCGACTGGCTGGCCGGTGACCGGCTGTCGCTGGCCGACCTTGCCGCCGCGGCCCATATTTCCGCCGTCGATTATATCGGCGATATTCCGTGGGCGGATTATCCGGTGGCGAAGGCGTGGTATCAGCGGATCAAGTCGCGGCCATCGTTCCGGCCGCTGCTTGTCGATGTCGTGCGGGGCGTCAGTCCGCCCGCGGCCTATGGCGATCTCGACTTTTGAGACGGGAGCACTGGGGGTTGCGCTGAAGTCCCGGGCGGCGGCGCTGGGCTTCGACGATATCCGGATCGCCGCTGTCGACGACGTGGCCGACCACTCGGACAGGCTTGGCCAGTTTCTGGCACTCGGGCGCCACGGCGACATGGACTGGCTTGAGACGACGGCCCCTCAGCGCGGTAATCTTCGCCATCTGTGGCCGCAGGCGAAATCAGCTGTAGTGCTGGCCATGACATACGGCCAGGCGGTTGAACCTTTTGCGCGGCTGGAACAGCGCGGCACCGGCGTCATTGCGCAATATGCGCTGGGCCGCGATTACCACGACGTGGTGAAGGGCAGGCTGAAAACACTGGCGCAATGGCTGGCGCGGGCGGCGGGCAGCGGCGTCAAGGTGTTCGTCGATACAGCACCGGTCATGGAGAAGCCCCTGGCGCAGCGGGCGGGGCTTGGATGGCAGGGCAAGCACACCAATCTTGTGTCGCGCGATCTGGGCTCGTGGTTCTTTATCGGCGTCGTACTGACGGAGGCGGAGCTTGATGCAGACATTGCCGAGACGGATCATTGCGGATCGTGCCGCGCCTGTCTCGACATCTGCCCGACAAAGGCCTTCCCCGCGCCCTACCAGCTCGATGCGCGGCGCTGCATTTCCTATCTCACCATCGAACACAAGGGCCAGATCGCGCGCGAATTCCGCGTGGCGATCGGCAACCGCATCTATGGCTGCGACGACTGCCTGGCGGTGTGTCCGTGGAACAAATTCGCGGTGGCGGCGCGCGAGGCGAAACTGGCGGCGCGGCCCGAACTGCTGGCGCCCGATCTCGCGGCACTGGCGCGGCTCGACGATGCGGCATTTCGCAAACTGTTCGCCGCCTCCACGGTCAAGCGCACCGGGCGCGACCGCTTCGTGCGCAATGTGCTGATCGCCATCGGCAACAGCGGCGATGCAGGGCTTGCGGAAGTGGCGGAGGAACTCGCGGGCGATGCTTCGCCTCTGGTGCGCGCCATGGCGGTGTGGGCGCTGGCTCGCCTTGCGCCGGAGAGATTTGTCTCGACGCGCGATAAACGGATGACTTCCGAAACCGATTGCGCGGTGCTGGAAGAATGGCGGGCCGCATGAGCCACATGTTGTTTTTCGGTTTCGGCTACAGCGCCCAAGTGCTGGCGCGGCGGCTGGCGAAGACGGGCTGGAGCGTCAGTGCCGCGGCGCGCAGCGCTGCAGGCCGGGCCGAAATTGGAGAGCATGGTTACCGGGCAGTTAATTTCTCCGGCCTTGCGGCGGCCGATCTTGAGGGCATCACCCATCTGGTGATTTCGGTTCCGCCCGGCGACCGGGGCGATCCGGTGCTGTCGGCGCATGGCGCGCTGCTGCAAGCACTGGCGCGGCAAATTGAATGGGCAGGCTATCTCTCGACCACCGGGGTTTACGGCGATCATGGCGGCGCCTGGGTTGATGAAGCAACACCGCTTACGCCCAACACCGAACGCGGCGCGCGCCGTGTGGCCACCGAACAGGCATGGCTCGACACCGGTTTGCCCGTGCACATTTTTCGCCTCGCCGGAATCTATGGTCCGGGGCGCAACCCGTTGCAGAGCGTGCGTGACGGCAGCGCGCGGCGCATCGTCAAGCCGGGTCAGGTGTTCAGCCGCATCCACGTCGCGGACATCGCCATGGTGCTCGAGGCCTCGATTGCCAGACCGCATTCCGGCCGCGCCTACAATGTCTGTGACGACGAGCCCTGTCCGCCGCAAGATGTGATCGCATATGCCGCCCAGCTCCTCGGCCTGCCGCCGCCGCCGGAAATTCCATTCGGAGAGGCGACGCTGTCGCCCATGGCACGGAGCTTCTATGCCGACTCGAAGCGGGTTTCGAATGCGCGAATGAAGTTCGAACTTGGCACGCGGCTGGCCTATCCGACTTATCGCCAAGGACTGGCGGCGCTGCTCACACCATGATGCCGTCGGCGCGTTCCGCCAGCCTGAGCGCCGTTTCGCGGATCAGCAAGAGGTTCGATGGCGACGACAAACGATGGTCGCCGCCCTTGATCAGCGTCAGGCTGACATCGGGGGCGCGGATCGCGCTGAAGAGCTTGAGCGCGTGCGCCGCCGGAACGTCGCGGTCGGCGTCGCCCTGGAGGATGCGGACGGGGCAGTCGAGGTCGATGCCGCTGGGCAGGACCAGATGACCGAGGCCGTCTTCGATCAGTTTCTGGGTGATCGGATACGGCTCGCCATAGGCGGATGGCCTGAGCCACACGCCGCGATCGCGCAGGGTCTGGCGGACTTCCGGGGTGAATGCGTTCCACATCAGGTCGGTCGTCATGTCGGCGGCAGGCGCGATCAGCACCAGGCCGGCGATCCTTTCCGCGTGTTTCGGCGGCAGCGCCTTCGCCAGGAGCAGCGCCAGCCAGCCGCCCATGCTCGAGCCGATGATAATGCGCTTGTGTTTCGTATGCGTGGCGAACATGTGGATGGCCTGGGCGAGCCAGGCCGAAATCGTGCCGTCGACGAACTGTCCGCCCGATTTGCCGTGGCCCGCATAGTCGAAGCGGAGCGACGGCCGCCGCGTTTCCGCCGCCAGATCGGCCAGGGACTGGGCCTTGCTTCCTTCCATGTCGGAGCGGAAGCCGCCCAGCCAGAACAATCCGCACTGGCCCAGATCGCCGCTGGCGCCATCTTCGATATACGCCAGTTTCACCCGATCCGGCCCGGCACTGTCATACTGTACAAACGGCATGGTGGCTTGACGTGCCCTCCGGTTCGCGGTCTAAAGCGATCTCGCATTACAAAACAGGAGATAGCGACCACTTGAGCATACCACCCCGGAGGCCATCGACAAATCGCGGAGCCGCCCCCCCGCAGAAGGAAGAAGGATACAGGATCAATCATCGTATCGAGGCGCGCGAAGTCCGCCTCATTGCAGCCGACGGACAGAATGTCGGCGTGGTGCCGATCCGCCAGGCGCTGATGATGGCCGAAGAGGCCGCGCTCGACCTGGTTGAGCTGTCACCGGATGCGAAACCGCCGGTCGCCAAGATCCTCGACTACGGCAAATACAAATACCAGGAACAGAAGAAGCAGGCCGAAGCCCGCAAGAAGCAGAAGATCATCGAGATCAAGGAGATCAAGATGCGTCCGATGATCGACGACCACGATTACGATGTGAAGATGCGGGCGATCCGGCGGTTCTTCGAGGAAGGCGACAAGGTCAAGATCACGCTGCGCTTCCGCGGCCGCGAGATGGCGCATCAGGAACTGGGCCAGCAGCTTTTGGACCGGGTCAAGAAAGATACCGCCGAGGCCGCCAAGGTCGAATCCGAGCCCCGCTTCGAGGGCCGCCAGATCGTCATGGTGCTGGCGCCGCGCTAAAGCGCCCCCACACTTGCAATCCCTTGGCGTTTTTGCTTAAACGCTCGCTCTTGAAAGCCGCCTGGCCTGTAAAGGGCATGCCATGGCGGCTTCTCTATGCTTTGAAAGGATAAGCCAAATGCCCAAGATGAAGACCAAGTCATCGGCCAAGAAGCGGTTCAAGATGACGGCCTCCGGCAAGATCCGGGGCGGCCAGGCCGGTAAGCGCCACGGCATGATTAAGCGCACCAAGAAACAGATCCGCAACCAGCGGGGCACCACGATCCTGGCGCCGGGCGATGCCCGCCTCGTCAAGATCCACCTGCCCTACGCGCGATAGAGAAGGGAGACACTAGCCATGCCACGCAGCAAAGGCGGGACCGTCGCCCGGACCGCGCACAAGAAGGTCATCAAGAAGGCCAAGGGCTATTTCAGCCGCCGCAAGAACATTTTCCGCGTCGCCGTCCAGGCGGTGGAAAAAGCCGAGCAATACGGCTACCGCGACCGGCGCAACAAAAAGCGCAATTTCCGCGCGCTGTGGATCCAGCGCATCAATGCGGCGACGCGTGAACTGGGCATGACCTATGGCCGATTTATCTTCGGACTGTCCAAGGCCGGGGTCGAGGTCGACCGCAAGGTTCTGGCCGATCTCGCCGTGCACGAACCGCAGGCCTTCGCCCAGCTCGTCGAGAAGGCCAAGGCCGCGCAGTAACGCGCCCGCATCCATCCAGTAGGTTTGGCCGGGCCACGCGGTGCATGCGCACCATGAGGTCCGGCTTTTTCATTCCCGAGGGACGATGAGCACTCTGCAGATACTCGAGGACGAGGTTGTGGCCCAGGTCGAAGGCGCCGGAGACGAGGCCGCACTCGAAGCGGTGCGCGTTGGCGTTCTGGGCAAGAAGGGCACGATTTCGGAGCGCATGAAAGCGCTGGGCGGCATGGGACCGGACGAGCGCAAGGTGGCGGGTGCCGCGCTCAACCTGCTGAAGGACAAGGTGGCCTACGCCATCACGGCACGGCGCTCGCTCCTGCAGGAGCAGGCGCTGGATGCGCGGCTTTCGTCGGAACGCATCGATGTGACGCTTCCCGTTCGACCGGAAATGACGGGCACGGTTCATCCGGTGAGCCAGGTGTGGGAAGAAGTGGTGCAGATTTTCGGCGATCTCGGCTTCGCCGTCGCCGAAGGGCCCCACATCGAGGACGACTTCCATAACTTTACCGCACTCAACATTCCCCCCGAACATCCCGCGCGGCAGGAACACGACACGTTCTATTTCAACGAGAAGCCGGACGGCCAGCGGATGCTGCTGCGCACCCATACGAGCCCGGTGCAGATCCGCACCATGCTGACGTCGAAGCCGCCGATCCGCATCATCGCACCCGGCCGCACCTATCGCTGCGACTCGGACATGACGCATACGCCGATGTTCAACCAGATCGAGGGACTGGTGATCGACGAGGTGACGCATCTGGGCCATCTCAAATGGGTGCTGGCGGAATTCTGCAAGAGCTTCTTCGAGATCGACGATGTGAAGATGCGCTTCCGCGCCTCGCATTTTCCATTCACCGAACCGTCGATGGAAGTCGACATCAACTGTTCCTGGGAAGGCAACCAGGTGAGGATCGGCGAAGGCTCGTCATGGCTTGAAATCCTCGGCAGCGGCATGGTGCATCCCAATGTCATTCGCGCCGGCGGGCTCGATCCGGACACGTATCAGGGCTTCGCCTTCGGCATGGGCCTCGACCGCATCGCCATGCTGAAATACGGCATTCCCGATCTCCGCGCTTTCTTCGAAGCCGATCTCCGCTGGCTCAGGCACTACGGCTTCAAGGCATTGCAAGTGCCGACGCTGCCGGGAGGTTTGTCATGAATGTCCTCTCCCGCCTGCGGGAGAGGAAGGGACCCATCGCGGAACGCGATGGGGAGGTGAGGGGACGACTCCGCATGCGCGAAGGAGAGAAAGCCACGGAAGCGCGGCAACTCCGCCGCAATGAAACTCTCGCCGAGAAGCGTCTGTGGCAGCAGTTGCGAAACCGTCAGGTCGAAGGATTTAAATTCGTCCGGCAGGCGCCCGTTGGACCATACATCGCCGACTTTCTCTGTCGCGAATTGCGGCTAATTGTCGAAGTTGATGGGGCGACGCATTCGCCGGATTTCGAAATCACCCGGGATGCGGCACGGAGTTCGCAACTTGAAAAACTTGGATGTCGCGTTATCCGATTCCACAATGATGAAGTCATGAATGGCATGGAGGAGGTGCTGACTTTGATCCGGGACGCCCTTCACTCACCCTCACCTTCCCCATTGCGGCGCAATGGGGCCCCTTTCTCTCCCGCGCGAGGGAGAGGACAAAGGGGAACAGCATGAAATTCACCCTGTCCTGGCTCAAGGATCATCTCGATACTTCCGCTTCGCTCGACCAAATCGTCGAGGGATTGATTGGGGTCGGACTTGAAGTGGAAGCCATTGAGGACAAGACCAAGCTGCTGGCGCCGTTCAAGGTGGGCTATGTCACCGAGGCCATCAAGCATCCCAATGCCGACAAGCTGCGTCTGTGCAAGGTCGAGACCGATGGCGGCGTGATCCAGGTCGTATGCGGGGCGCCCAATGCGCGGACCGGCATGAAAGGCATCGTGGCGCTTCCGGGCACCTTCATCCCCGGCACCGGCATCACGCTGGAGACCGGCATGATCCGCGGCTCCGAAAGCCAGGGCATGCTGGTGTCGGAACGCGAACTGACGATTTCGCAGGAGCATGACGGGATCATCGAGGTTTCCTCCGGCTGGGCCATCGGCACGCCGGCGGTGACGGCACTCGGCCTCGACGATCCGATGATCTATATCAAGGTGACGCCCAATCGGCCCGATGCGCTCGGCATCCACGGCATCGCGCGCGATCTCGCCGCCAAAGGTCTGGGAACGCTGAAGCCGCTCGATGCAGCGCCGGTGCCGGGGAGTTTCCCCTCACCCATCAGCGTGACTCTCGACTTTCCCGATGGCGACACCACACCCTGCCCGCTGTTTACCGGGCGTTATTTCCGCAATGTGCGGAACGGCCCCTCACCCCAATGGATGCAGCGGCGGCTCCGGGCCATTGGTCTTCGGCCGATCTCGGCGCTCGTCGACATCACCAATTACATCACTTACGCCTATGGACGGCCTTTGCATGTATTCGACGCCGACAGGGTGCATGGGCACATCGCCGCGCGGTTTGCGCTGGACGGCGAGGCTATCGCGGCGCTGGACGGCAAGACCTATGCGCTGACGCCGGCCATGACCGTCATCGCCGATGAGCGGGGGCCGGAAGGCATTGGCGGCATCATGGGAGGTGCTGCGTCGGGCTGCACCGAAGCGACCGTCAACGTGTTTCTGGAAGCGGCCTATTTCGAGCCGCTGCGCACCGCCGCCACGGGCCGCAAGCTTGGCATTGCATCGGACGCGCGCTACCGGTTCGAGCGTGGCGTCGATCCGGCTTTCACGCAAGTAGGCGCCGAGATCGGCAGCCGCATGATCCTGGAATTGTGCGGCGGCGAGGCATCGCATCCGGTGATTGCCGGTGCTGCACCGGACACGGCGCGGAGTTTCACGCTTCGTCCTACGCGTGTGAAAACCCTGGGCGGCGTCGATATTCCGCTCACGGAGCAAATCCGCATTCTCACGGCGCTGGGTTTCGGGGTGGTTGAAACGGCCGATGGGATGAGGTGTTCGGTTCCTTCGTGGCGTCCCGATGTGCGGGGCGAGGCCGATCTCGTCGAGGAGGTGTGCCGCATCCACGGGCTCGACCGCGTACCGTTCGCGCCAATGGAGCGCGATCACCCGATCGCCCGGCCGGTGCTGAACCTGCTGCAGCGGCGCATGCTGGCGGCGCGACGCACACTTGCGGCGCGCGGATATAACGAGGCCGTGACCTGGTCCTTCATTCCCGAAAGCCACGCGAAACAGTTTGGCGGCGGCCAGGCGGAATTGCGGCTCGCCAATCCGATCTCGAGCGAATTGACCGACATGCGCCCCTCGCTTCTGCCGAACCTCATCGCCGCGGCCGGCCGCAACATCGCCAGGGGCTTCGCCGATCTGGCGCTGGGCGAAGTGGGCCATGCCTATGCGGGCGACCGGCCGCAGGACGAAACCCTGCGCGCCGCCGGGATTCGCCGGGGCGCCGCCGTGCCGCGCAACTGGCAGGGCGGTGCGAGGGCTTCCGACGCCTTCGATGCCAAGGCCGACGCGCTGGCCGTACTGGATGCCGCAGGCGCCACCGTCGCCAGTATCCAGGTAGTGGCGGGCGCTCCCCCCTGGTATCATCCCGGCCGCTCCGGCACCTTGCAGATGGGGCCGCAGAACAAGCTCGGCCATTTCGGTGAAATCCATCCCCGCATCCTGGGCGACATGGATGTCAAGGGGCCGCTTGCCGGGTTCGAAATCAATCTCAGCGCAATTCCGGGATCGAAGAACAAGTCGGCGACGCGCCCCGCGCTCAACGCGGCGGCCCTGATGCCGGTGACGCGCGATTTTGCCTTCGTGGTCGACGACAAGATCGAGGCGGCGGCCCTGGTCAAGGCCGCGCGGAATGCCGACAAGGCGCTGATTACCGGCGTTTCGGTGTTCGACGTGTTCAAGCTGGAAGGTGGCCGCACATCGCTTGCCATTGAAGTGACGCTCAGCCCGCGCGACAAGACGCTGACGGACGCGGATATCGCGGCGGTATCGGCGAGGGTCGTCGGCGCTGTCGAAAAGGCAACCGGAGGCACGTTGCGAAACTAGGAGACATGCAGATGGATACACGCGCCGCATTCGCCGCACTCGCCGCCCACCGGAAACAGGGCGTTATGGACATGCGCGCCGCCTTCCGCCGCGATCCCCACCGGTTCGACACTTTCTCGGCCCGCGCCGACGACCTGCTGCTCGACTATTCGAAATGCGCCGTCGGCAAGCGCACGATGACACTGCTGGGCCAACTGGCGAAAGCCGCCGGCGTGATGGCGAAACGCGACGCCATGTTCGCCGGAGAAAAGATCAACACGACCGAGGGACGCGCGGTGCTGCATACGGCATTGCGTGACCGCTCCGGCCAGCCGGTCTTGACCGATGGCCGCGACGTGATGCCCGAGGTGCGCGCGGTGCTGCAGGCGATGACGCATTTTGCCCGCGATATACGGGCGAGCCGGATCACCGATGTGGTCAATATCGGCATCGGCGGCTCCGACCTCGGGCCGGCGATGACGACGCTGGCGCTGGCGCCCTATCACGACGGGCCGCGGCTGCACTATGTGTCCAATATCGACAGCGCGCATATCGCCGACACGCTGAAGGGACTCGATGCAGCGACGACGCTGTTTCTCGTGGCGTCCAAGACCTTCACCACGATCGAGACGATGACCAATGCGGCGACGGCGCGCAAATGGATCGCCGATAAACTGGGCGAAGGGGCCGTTCCTGAGCATTTCGCGGCGATCTCGACGGCGATCCCCAAGGTCAAAGCGTTCGGCATAGCGGAATCGCGCATTTTCGGCTTCTGGGACTGGGTGGGCGGGCGCTATTCGATCTGGTCGGCCATCGGCCTGCCTTTGATGATCGCCATCGGGCCCGAAAATTTCGGCCGCTTTCTCGATGGCGGATTTGCCATGGACGGGCATTTCCGCACCGCACCGGCCGAGCGCAATCTTCCCGTGCTGATGGGCCTGCTTGGCGTGTGGCATCGCAATGTCTGCGGATATGCTTCGCGCGCCATCATCCCTTACGACCAGCGGCTGTCGCGCTTTCCCGCCTATCTGCAGCAGCTCGACATGGAATCGAACGGCAAGCATGTGACGCTGGACGGCAAGCCGTCGCGCCGCGCCACCGGTCCCGTGGTGTGGGGCGAGCCCGGCACCAATGGCCAGCACGCGTTCTTTCAACTGCTGCATCAGGGCACGGACACGATACCGGTCGAATTCCTCATTGCCGCCCAATCGCATGAGAATGGCATGGCCCCGCATCACGCACTCCTCGCCGCCAATTGCCTGGCGCAGTCGCAGGCCCTGATGCGGGGCCGCACGCTGAAGGAAGCGGAAGCTCAGCTCGCCGCCATGGGCAGAAGCGCGGCGGAGGTGAAACGGCTGGCACCACACAGGGTGTTCACCGGAAACCGCCCGTCGCTTACGCTAGCCTACCGGAAGCTCGATCCGTTCACGCTGGGGCGCCTGATCGCGCTCTATGAACACCGCGTGTTCGTCGAGGCGGCAATCTGGCACATCAATGCGTTCGACCAATGGGGGGTGGAGCTGGGCAAGGAACTGGCGGTGGACCTTCTGCCCGTGGTGGAAGGAAAGACCGGATCAGATGGGCTCGATTCCTCAACGGCGGGTCTGGCAGAGTATTTGCGCAGCGCCGTGGGACAACAGTGAAATCGCGCTCGCACGGACCGTGGTGCCATGAGGAGAACGGCAGGCGTAATCAGAAATTTTTCTCGTCCATCGCCATCACGCTTTCCTGTCCGGCGAGGATCGTCGTGCGCAGGGATGCCGTCTGCGGCAGGATGCGCTGCATGTAGAACCGGGCGGTTGCGAGCTTGGCGCAATAGAAGTCGTCTTCCTGCCGGGAAAACGCGATCTCCGCCATGCGGGCCCATTGCCAGGCCAGCGCCGTCAGTCCGAAAAGGCGGAGATAGTCGGTGGCGGCGGCACCGGTCTCTTGTGGATTGCCGGCGATGAAGCGCGTAACCTGCCGCAGGTGACCGAATGACTCCGCGAGCGGCGCGGTGAACTCCTCCATCGCGGCGCCGCACCCGGCAATATAGTCCGTCAACGGATCAAAAAACGCGCGCAGCAAACGGCCGTTTTCGAATGGCAGCTTGCGGCCCGTGAGGTCCAGCGCCTGGATGCCGTTGGTGCCTTCATAAATCTGGGTGATGCGCACATCGCGCACGAGCTGTTCCTGTCCGTTGTCGCGGATGTAGCCGTGTCCGCCCAGAACCTGCAGGCCCAGATTGGCAACCTCGCTTCCCATGTCGGTGAGAAAGGCCTTGACCACCGGCGTCATCAGCGAGACGAAATCGGCGGCCTCCTGGCGCATTGCGTCATTTGTTTCGCGCTCGGAGCGGTCGAGAGCTCGCGCCACGCACACCGCAAGAGCCCTGCAACCCTCGACCAGAGCGCGCTGCGTCATCAGCATCCGCCTGACATCGGCATGGGCGATGATCGGTGATGGACCGGCATCCCCGGCTGCGACGCGGCCCTGCAGGCGCTGGCGTGCATAGGCGGCGGCATTCTGCAGCGAGGCTTCCGCCACCGCCAGTCCGGAAATGCCGACGGCGAGGCGCTCGGCATTCATCATGGCGAACATCGCCTTGAGGCCCTGATGCGGTTCACCGACAAGCCAGCCCGTGGCACCGTCAAAGTTCATGACACAGGTGGCGGAACCCTTGATCCCCATTTTGTGCTCGATCGCCCCGCACGACACGCGGTTGCGCGCACCCAGCCCTCCAGCCGGATTGCTCAGCACCTTCGGCACCAGGAACAGGCTGATGCCCTTCGATCCCGGCGGCGCATCGGGGAGACGCGCCAGCACCAGATAGACGATGTTGGGCGTCAGATCGTGTTCGCCGGACGTGATGAAAATCTTTGTTCCGTTTAACGCATAGCCACCGTCGCCCAAAGGTTCGGCCATCGTTCGCAGCAGGCCCAGATCGCTGCCGCAATGGCTCTCGGTCAGGCACATGGCGCCGGTCCATTCGCCACTGGCGAGGCGCGGCAGATACTGCGTCTTCTGTTTCTCCGAGCCGAAGATCGACAGGCCGACATAGGCGCCGCGCGTCAAGCCCGGATAAAGACTGAACGACAGGTTGGCCGAGCCCAGCATTTCCTCGGCCAGCACATTCACCATATGCGGCATGCCCTGGCCGCCAAATTGCGGATCGCAGGCAAGCGACGGCCAACCGCCGGCGCAGTAATGCTCATAGGCCTCGCGAAATCCGGCTGGCGTGCGCACCGCGCCGTTGCCGTAAGTGCAGCCCTCCTCGTCGCCGGAGCGGTTGAGCGGAAAGATCACGTTTTCGGAAAACTTCGCGGCTTCCGCCAGAACCGCCTCGACCGTATCGCCGGTGAAGTCCGTGAAACCGGCAAGTGCGCGGTGTTCTTCCCAGTCGAACAGCTCCATCAGACAGAAGCGATAGTCGCGGAGCGGTGCGTGGTATTGCGGCATGGTCAGTTCCTCACAGGTCCGCCGATCCGCGCCATCAGTGCGAAGGGACCGTCGGTCCAGTTGTAGCCAAGCCGCATGGCCGCATCGATTGATTCCGCATCGTCCGCCGCATCGCCGATGAGGCTCCTGGCATAGCTAAGCGTGTTCCCCATGACCGACTGAGCATAGCGCCCGAGTTTTGAGTCCTGGGCCATGAGCGTCGCTGCGTCTTCGGCGGTGACCGTTGTGGCCGCGCGATACGCGCCGCTGGCGAGATCGATCGCCTCCTTGCGATTGCCTTCCTCGCGCACCAGCCGGTAGAATCCGCCCTTGCCCTTGCGGCCCGTCAGACCGTTGGCGATCATCGTCGCCATGAAGGGCAGCGGACGGTTGACCGAATGAAACAGATCACCGGGCTCGAGGGCTGCAGCGAGGCTGGCATTGACCTTCGGCAGGAGATCGATGCCGATAAGATCGGCCAGGCCGAACACGCCGGTTCGCGGCATGCCGAACGACACCATCACCGCGTCCGCCTCCTCGACCGCGACGCCCTGGTCGAAGGCCGCGACGAACCCCGCCTGCATCCAGAAACAGCCGAGCCGGTTGGCGATAAATCCGGGCCGGTCGCGGCAGTTGACGATGGTCTTGCCGAGCCGGCGCTCGGCTATCTCCGTCACGGCGGCAATGACCTCAGCGCCGGTTAAGGGCCCGCGCACGATTTCGAGCAGCCGCATGGTGCGCGGCGGATTGAAGAAATGGGTGATCAGGAAATTCCGCCGCATGGCCTCGGGCATGCCGCCCACGAGTTCCGAAAGCAGGATGGTCGAGGTGTTGGACGAGACGATGGCGGTGGGTTTGAGGAGCGGGGCAAGTGCGGCGTAGAGCTGGCGTTTGACCGCGAGGTTTTCGACGATGGCCTCGACGATCCAGTCGCAAGCGGAGAGGCTTGCTGTATCGGGACCGAGATCGCCCGCTGTCACCAGATCAGCGCCGTCCGTCATGCGCGCAACCGCGGCGCCAGCGGCACCCGGCACGACATCGAGCAGCACCACCGGCACGCCGGCTTCGGCCAAAAGGGCGGCGATGCCTGCCCCCATCACGCCGGCGCCGATCACCCCGGCCTTCACGATTTCCACCATCAGCAGGCCTCCAATATGGTGGCGATGCCCTGCCCGCCGCCGATGCATTGCGTCGCCAGGGCGTATTTCACCTTGTGGCGCTTGAGAAGCTGTGCCGCCTTGCCGGTAATGCGGGCTCCGCTGGCGCCGAGCGGATGGCCGATGGCAATGGCGCCGCCGTCGAGATTGACGCGGTTCTCGGCGATTTCAAGTTGGCGGAGGCAGGCCAGCGCCTGGCTGGCAAAAGCCTCGTTGATCTCGACGATGGCGATATCCTCCATTGCAAGCCCGGCGCGGATCAGCGCCTTGCGCGTCGCCTGCACCGGACCCATGCCCATGATCTCGGGTTCGCAGCCCGATACGGCGATGGCCTTTATTTTCGCCAGCGGCTTCAGATTGTTCCTGCGCGCATAATCCGCGCTGCACACGAGAACGGCGGCCGCGCCGTCGGTGAGTGGCGAAGACGTCCCGGCAGTGATGGTGCCGCCGGCCTGGAACACCGGCGCCAGGCCGCCGAGAATTTCAGCAGTGGTGCCGGGCCGGATGCAGGTGTCGCGATCCGCTTCACCCACCGGCACGATCTCGGCCGAAAATTGGGCGGCGGCTGCCTTGCGGTGCGAGGCGACCGCGAAGGCTTCCTGGTCGGGGCGCGAAACCGCGAAGCGGCGCGCCACGTTTTCCGCCGTATCGCCCATGCTCATATAGGCGCCGGGCTGCATTTCGTGCAGGCGCGGATTGGGCAACGGGTTGAACCCCATCATCGGCACACGGCTCATGCTCTCGACACCGGCGCAGATGAAACATTCGCCGGCCCCCATGCGGATCGCGCCCGCGGCGGAATGAACCGCCTGCATGGACGAGCCGCAGAAGCGGTTGATGGTGACACCCGCGACCGACAGCGGAAGGCCGGCCAGCAGCCCCACCAGCCGCGCAAGATTGAGACCCTGCTCGCCTTCGGGAAAGGCGCAGCCGAGAAGCAGGTCCTCGACATCGCCGGCGTCGATGCCAGTCCGGATCACCAGCGCTTTCACCACCTCGGCCGCCAGATCGTCGGGCCGGACGGAGGCCAGCGCTCCCTTGCGCGCCGGGGTGAAGGCCGAGCGCACGTAACCGGCGATGACGATGTCGCTCAGCATTCGACGACGTTCACCGCAAGGCCCCCGGTCGAGGTTTCCTTGTAGCGGTCGCTCATGTCGATCCCGGTCTGCCGCATGGTTTCGACACAGTTGTCGAGCGGCACGAAATGCGAGCCGTCGCCGCGCAGTGCCAGCGAGGCCGCCGTTACCGCCTTCACCGCGCCGAAGGCATTCCGCTCGATGCACGGCACCTGCACCAGGCCGCCGACCGGATCGCAGGTCATGCCGAGGTGATGTTCGAGTGCGATCTCGGCGGCGTTCTCGACCTGCGCGTTGGTGCCGCCAAGGGCCGCGCACAGGCCCGCTGCCGCCATGGCCGACGCCGAGCCCACCTCACCCTGGCAGCCCACTTCGGCGCCTGAGATCGAGGCATTGTGCTTGATGATGCCGCCGATGGCGGCGGACGCCAGCAGAAGCGCGCGGATGCCAGCCTGATCGGCCCCGACGCAGTGATCGAGGTAATAGCGGATGACCGCCGGCATGACACCGGCCGCGCCGTTGGTGGGAGCCGTCACCACCTTGCCGCCGGCGGCGTTCTCCTCATTCACCGCCAGGGCATAGACCGAGAGCCAGTCCATCACGCGGTGCGGCTGGATGGAATTGCCGCCCTGTTCGGCCTTGAGCTGGCGCAGGATTTCGGCGGCGCGGCGTTTGATCTTCAAGCCGCCCGGCAGCGTGCCGTCGCGGACGAGGCCGCGGTTCATGCAGGCGTTCATCGCTTCCCAGATGCGATCGAGGCCACGGTCGAGGTCCTCGCCGCTCATCGCCACGCCCTCGTTGGCGCGCTTCATTGCGACAATGCTGAGCCCGGATTCGCTTCCCATGGCCAGCATCTCATTGGCGGTGGAGAAGGGATAGGGCACGTCGAGCATCGGCTTCTCGCGCGGCGCCAGGCGCTCGGCTTCGGTTTCGACAAATCCTCCGCCTACGGAATAATAGGTCTCCGCCAGCAGCGTGTTGTTGTCGTCGTCGAGGATGCGGAACACCAGACCGTTGGAGTGGCCGGGGAGTGCCGGGCCGAAATCGAAGATCACGTCCTGCACCGGATCGAACTGCAGCACGTTGCCGCTGGCAAGCGTGATGCGGCCCTTGGCGGTCATCTCGGCGAGGATCGCCTCCACCCGGTCGGGATCGATGGTGCCGGGCTTCTCGCCGGCCAGCCCCAGCACCACGGCGGGTGCCGTTCCATGGCCCTTGCCGGTGAAGGCGAGGGAGCCGTGCAGGCGGACCGTCAGGCGTCCAGCATGGGGCAGCGACGTCGCCCCCGCCGTTTCGAGGAAGCGCCTGGCCGCCACCATCGGACCCACGGTATGCGAACTCGACGGTCCGATGCCGATCTTGAACAATTCGAAGACCGAGAGGAACATGAAGTCAGCATAGCCGCTTTCGCGCCCGCGCCAAATAAAACAGCGGCCGGAGGCCGCTGTCCGAAAGTGGTGAAGGCGGCCTAGACGGGCAACTGGAAATACCAGTTGGAGATCAGCACCACGGCCGCACCCGCCGCCAGCGTCAGATGGGGCAGCATACCCGCCTTGCGCTCGCCCATGTCGCTTCCCTTGAGGCCCAGTTCGGCCAGCGCGCCGGGCGGGAATTTGCCGCCATCCTGAATGTAGTGACGGTAATAGAACACCGGGAAGATCAGGGCGGCGAAAATAAGCCCGGCCCACAGCGCCGTCGAATAACCCCAGACCTTGGCGCCGGCGCCGAGGAACACGGCGTTGACGAAAGCCAGCACCGTGTTGAGGCCGATGAGCCAGGTGGGCGCCTTCCAGGGCCGCGGGATATGGCCCGAATCGACGCGGTGGATCCACCCGGCATTGAGGTTGAGGAAGTTGAAGATGATGTAGCCGACATTCGAGATGGCCAGCACATAGAAGTAGCCGGCGAGATCGGAGGCCAATGCCAGCAGGATCAGGTTGAAGCCGAAGTCGGTCCACATGGCCCGCGTCGGCGCGCCGTGTTCGTTGACATGCGTCAGGTAGCGCGGCAGCCAGCCATCCTTCGAGCCCTGGTAGAGGGTGCGCGACGAACCCGCCATTGCCGTCATGATGGCGAGGAAGAGCGCGAGGATCATCAGGATGACGAAGATCTGGGTGACGGCCCTGCCGCCACCCACCATGTTGCCCAGGGCCTCGCCGATGCCGGTGCCATCGACAATACCGGGCGCCAGCATGCCGCTTTGACCCAGGACACCCTGGAATGCGAACGGTACCAGGAAGAAGAACAGGCAGCACAGCAGGCCAGAATAGAAGATCGCCTTGAACGTGTCGGTCTTGGGGTTGCGCAGTTCGCGGGTGTAGCACACCGCGGTTTCGAAGCCATAGGTCGACCAGGCGGCGATGTAGAGACCTCCGAGGAACAGGGTCCAGCCACCGTTCGACCAGGTGCCATCGATGCCGGAATAGCCGGCAGTGGGGGGCACGAGCCCCTCGAAATTGGTCCAGTTGATGGCGCCGGTGAAGATCGGCACGAGGCCCACCAGCAACAATGGCACCAGGACGATGATGGCCAGGTATTTCTGCGCCCTGGCCGTCGAGGCAATACCCCGGTGCTGAATCCAGAACATCACCAGCATGAGGATCGCGCCGATGACGAAGGTGGTGTTGAAATGCATGGTGCCGAGGCCGGGAATGGGAATCCCCGCCAGTTCCCAGGTGCGGATGGCAGGTGTCGCAGCGCCGGTGACGGCGGCGATGGCATCGGCGGCGGCCTTGCCGGCATTGGCCGGGTCGGCCATCCAGGCCAACACTTCAGGCGAAGTCTCCAGGAAAAGTGGAATGGGAAAGAGCGCGTTGAGGATGTAGCCCGCGGCAATGGCGCAGCCCAGCGACAGCACCGGGCTCCAGGCGAACCAGTTGCACCATACCGACAGGGGCGCGATGAATTTGCCGTAGCGCAGCCAGGCGGTTGCGCCATAGACCGAGGCGCCGCCCGATTTGTTGCCGAACATGCCGGCGATCTCGGCATAGGTGAACGACTGCAGGAAGCCCATGGTCATGGAGATGATCCACACCAGAAAGGCGAGTTTGCCGGTGGTGCCGGCGATGCCGCCGATCGAGAACAGCACCAGCGGCGGCACCCCGGCCGCGACCCAGAATGCGCCTCGCCAATCGAGCGCCCGGACGAGCTCGCCCGAACCTTGTTCAGTCGCCATGGATATGTCCCCCAGTTCCCCGATCCGCCCCCCGGATCTGGGCCAAGTGTGCGGCGAAGCCCGCGTGGCGTCAAGCGGTTCGAATTGGGCGTAACCGGTCAGGATACCGCGCGATGATAGCCGCCGCGCCAGAATACCAGCGGTTGGCCGGTGGGGTCATGGTCGAAGCGGATGACTTCGCCCACGAAGATGACATGGTCGCCGCCCTGATAGGTGTAGGCCATGCGGCACTCGAAAATCGCCAGCGCGTTGGGCAGGATAGGGCAGCCCGTTTCCCAGGTTTCGTATTCGATACCCTGCCATTTGTCGGCGAGCGAACGGGCAAAGCGGATCGACAGGTCCTCCTGGCCTTCGCGCAACACGTTGACGGCGAAATGGTCGGAACTGAGATAGGCCTTGAAGCTTAGCGCCGTGCGCGACAGGCTCCACAGCACCAGCGGGGGATCGAGCGACACCGAATTGAACGAACTCGCGGTGTTGCCGATCAGCTCGCCCTTGGGTCCCCGCGCGGTGATGACGGTAACGCCGGTGGCGAAGGTGCCGAGGGCGGAGCGGAAGGCGCGCTGGTCGATGGGCTGGGACATGTCCGCTTTCTAGCAGAGTTGCGCCCGCTGGCGAGGCCCGCCGTTGCCTTGCTGCGGTGAGCGGCTTACATTCGCGTGCGATGAACCAGATTATTCCAACTCTACCCTTGGCGGCCCCGCGGCCCAGCCTCGTCTTGCAGCCGGGCCTTCGGTCGATGGTGGCTGGAACCGAACGCCATGTGGTGAAGGGGGGTGGCTCGGTAACGCTGATGGTCAAGGCCGGCGACCGGGTTACGGTGACCGACCTGGAAGGGCTGCAACCCTGCATTCTGAGCAGTGATGACGGACTGCTGGGTGCCGGCCGGGAGGTGCGGATTTTCGGCAGCGGACCCGCTGGCGAGACGCAAAGCTTCACTGTCCAGCGCGACGGGTGGCTCAAAGTTTCGGCGCCGGGCGGCGCCATGGATGCGAGCCTGCAGGACACCGCGACCGACATCGCACTGATCGTGCGCCGCGCCACGCCTGTCCTCGGCAAAATGGCGCGCGACCTGCCCCAACCCCTGTCCGATCCGCTGCAGGACATCCGCGTCAGCGCCGCCACCGCCCGCGCCTACATGGTCAAGGCCGGCGAATACATCCAGGTGCTCGATGTCGCCGGGCGGCAGATGACCGACTTCCAGTGCTTCTCGGCGCGGAAGCTCGACAAAGGTATCGAAAACGCGCTCGACGCCACGGTGACGCGCACGCTGACGGGCCGCGCCTATCCCACACCGGGCCTTCCGTCCAAATTCTTCGGCTTCGATTTCGAGCCGCTGGTCGAAGTGATCCGCGACACCTGCGGGCGGCACGACGCTTTCGCCACCGCCTGCAATTCGCGCTACTACGATGACGCGGGCTATCCGGGGCATGTCAACTGCACGGATAATTTCAACCATGCGCTGGCGCCCTACGGCATCGCCAAGAGACGCGGCTGGGAAGCGATCAATTATTTCTACAACACGCGGATGGATCACAACAACCAGATCGTCATGGATGAATCCTGGTCGAGGCCCGGTGACTATGTGCTGATGAAGGCGCTGACCGATCTCGTCTGCGTCACCTCCGCCTGTCCCGACGATATCGATCCCGGCAATGGCTGGGAGCCCTCGGACATCCATGTCCGCACCTATTCTCCACACGAAACATTCTCAAGAGCGGTGGCCACGCGCATGACTCCTGACGCCGATCCGCAACTGACACGCGAAACCGCCTTCCATCCGCGCTTTTCGGCACTGACGCGAAACTACGCCGAATATCGCGGCTACTGGCTGCCGACGCGCTTCAACAACGCCAATGCCATCGATGAATACTGGGCCTGCCGCGAACGCGTGGCGGTGATGGACCTGTCGCCTTTGCGCAAGTTCGAGGTGACGGGGCCCGATGCCGAGGCACTGCTGCAATACTGCCTGACCCGCGACATGCGGAAACTGTCGCCCGGTCATGTGGTCTATAGCGCGATGTGCTACGAGCACGGCGGCATGATCGACGATGGTACAGTTCTGCGGCTGGCGCAGAACAATTTCCGCTGGATCGGCGGCGATGAGTTTTCGGGTCTCTGGCTTCGTCAGCAAGCGGAGAAGATGGGTTTCAAGGCGTGGGTCCGCTCGTCCACGGACCAGATGCATAATATCGCCGTGCAGGGACCAAAGTCGCGCGAACTGATGAAGGAGATCATCTGGACCCCGCCCTCGCAGGCCTCCGTTGGAGAGTTGGAGTGGTTTCGTTTTTGCGTCGGCCGCATCGGGCATTTCGAGGGGGCACCCGTCGTCGTGTCGCGCACCGGCTATACAGGCGAACTTGGTTACGAGATTTTCTGCCATCCCAAGGATGCGCTCGCCGTGTTCGACGCGGTGTGGGAGGCAGGCGCGAAGCACGGCATTTCGGCGCTGGGGCTGGAGGCGCTGGACATGCTCAGGATCGAGGCGGGGCTGATCTTCGCCAATTACGAATTCAACGACCAGACCGATCCGTTCGAAGCGGGCATCGGCTTCACCGTGCCGCTCAAGTCAAAGTCGGACGATTTTATCGGCAGGGCGGCGCTGATCGCGCGCAAGGAACATCCGCGTCACAGGCTCGTCGGGCTGGAGATCGCGTCCAACGAAACGGCGGCGCATGGCGACTGCGTTCATGTCGGCCGCGCGCAGATCGGTGTCGTCACCAGTTCCACGCGTTCGCCCATCCTGAAAAAGAATATCGCGCTGGCGCGTCTTGATGTCACGCATGCGGCATTCGGCACGGCGGTGGAAATCGGCAAGCTCGACGGCCAGCAGAAACGGCTGCCCGCCGTGGTCACCGCTTTCCCGCATTACGATCCGAAAAAGGAACGGCCACGCTCCTGACGTAGCGAAGGTTGCGATTCTCACAGCAAGGTAATACTTCCAACATTCTTTCGCCCGCTTTGCCCGCCACTTCACGCAGGCAGAAGCGGCGCCGCCGTTTCCCGACAGGAGTCCATCATGACCTTATCCGTGCGCGCCGTCCTTGCCGTTGCTTGTGTTGCATTTCTCTCGTCCCATGCATTTGCCGCCACCACCGTGAAAATCGAAGAAACCGGCGAAGGCGGCGGACCGATGGCGATCAAGATGGACACGGCCAAGGTTCCGGCGGGCGAAGTTGTCTTCAAGGTCACCAACCAGGCCATGACGGAAGAACACGAAATGGTTCTGGTCAAACTCAAGAACAAAGATGCGAGGGCGCCGCTCGCCAACGCCAAGCATCGCGTCGACGAAGCCAAACTGAAGACGCTTGGCGAAGTGACCGATCTGAAACCCTCGCAGTCCGGCGAGTTGAAAGCCAATCTCAAGCCCGGCGCATACGCCCTTCTGTGCAATATCAAGGGCCACTACGAGGCTGGCATGTGGACCGCCTTCACGGTCAACTGAATGTCACGGAGAGCAGTCCTGCGGGTCTGCTCTCTTTTCACTTCACCAGTTGTGCCACCAGGGCCTCGATCATGCGGGGCAGATCGTAGGGAAAGCGCGCGGTGATGAGGTTGCCGTCGACCACGCAGGGCTCGTCGATCACCGTGGCGCCGGCGTTTTCAAGATCGATCTGGATATTCCACACGGCGGTCGCCTTCTTTCCCTTGAGCATCCGGGCGCTCACCATCACCCACTGACCATGGCAGATGCCGCAGGTGGGCTTGCCCGCCGCGTGCATATCGCGCGCGAACGCTTGCGCGTGCTTGTCGGCGCGGAGGAAATCGGGGTTCCAGCAGCCGCCGGGGAAGATCACCGCATCGTAGTCGGCGACCTTCGCTTCATCGAGATAACGGTCGATCTTGAGCCAGCCCGCATTTTCCATGAGGCGGATCGCCAGGACGTGGGTTGCGGCGAGTGGCGGAAAGCGCAGGCCCAGGGTTGCTGGAAATTCGCCGATGCGGGGCGAGACGATGTGGACGGTGGCGCCATGCTCGCTGAGCCAGCGGATCGAGCCGGTGATTTCCACTTCCTCGACGCCGTTGGTGCAGCAGATGGCGATTTTCTTGCCCTTCAACAAATGGGGGTCGGAGGGCGGATCGAACAGGAAATGGTTGAGTTCGCGGTTCAGTTCGCCATCGGCGGTCGCCAGAAGCTCGGTCGAGATCGATGGCACGGCCGAGGGCGACATATACTGCTGCATGCGGGCGAGCGCCGCATTGTGGGCGGATTGGGGATCGTGCGGCTTGTTCATGCGTTCACTCCGGAGGTGCAAAGCGGGCCTCAGCCTGTCACTTTTCGACAATCGCGTCCAGCCGCCGCGGGCCGATCCTTGCGCGGGAATTGAAACATGCGGGCAGGGCAACTCAGTCCGGTGTCAGCCAGCTAACGCCCTGCCCGCCATCAAGCCTCGAAGCCGGTTACATGTCCAGGGTTGGAGCGATTTCGATGGTGCCGCCGCCCGCGAGCATGGGACATCCCTTTGCCTTCTTGTGGGCATCCTCCAGGCTCGACGCTTCTATGAGGCTGTAGCCGGCGACAGGATTGGCGCCGCCGCCATCGGCGAGGGATCCGTCGGATTTGACGGTACTCGACTTGCCCACAGGGTTGCCGCCGTCAATGACTGCCGCTCCCATCGAGCCGAACCAGGCCCCCCAGGCATCCATCGCCTTCTTATGTTCCGATGGGTCGGGGGGCTTTGCGCCGCTCATGTGATAGACGAACAGGTACTTTGCCATTCTTCCTACTCCATTTTATATGTCATTGCGTACCGTACGATTAGGAAATATCACCATTTGGACCGTGGCCCCATGGCGATTGTGATGCTATTCTGGCACTTTCGTTGTTAAGTATTCACAATGCGAGGGGGGCCGCATGCATGATCTTCGGGCCTTGCGGCAGGTTTCGGCGCTCATTGCCGAAGGCGGCTTTGGCAACGCCGGACCTTCCCTTGATGCCGGCATGGAGAGGGCGGCGCGCGCCCTGAGGCAGGCTGTGCTGACGGAGGTTCCCGCATTCTCGGCTTCCGGCAATCCCGACATCCTGCCGAGCCTTGCCGTGCACGCAAGCGAGCATATGCAGGAGATCCGCAGGTTGTTCGATGGCGGCGCCATCGGCGACTTCGCGTTTGTCAGGACCCATGCGCAGCGCCGGGCGGAGCAACGCTTTCCGCTCGAGGCAATTCTCCATGCCTATCGCTGCGGCCACCGGATACTTTCGCACTGGCTGCGCGATGCAGCCCTCGCGGCAGGGCCACGCCGCGCCGAAACCGCAATTTCAGCAGTGGCCGACTTCGCAATCGAATATACGAATACCATCAGCACGATCATGGCGGCGGAGTATGTTGCCCAGACGCGCCTGCTGGCGGAAGCGGAAGGCGACCGCCGGACCGAACTTCTGAGCATCCTGCTCAGCGGGTATGACGAATCGGACGCCAGAATCGCGCGGCTCATCAAGCGCGCGGGCTATCTGGAGCAGCGCCATTCCTATTGCGTCGTGGTGGCGCAATCGGTCAATCCAAATGAGATGGAACTGCCGGAGCGCGCGCAGCGCATTGCCAACGCGATATCAACCGTGGTGGCAACCACGCCTGTGCGCCTGCTTGTCGGCATCCGCAACAATGTGGTCACCGCCATATTGTCGGATGTCCGGCGGCAATCCGGCTGGACCGCGCCGCAAACAAATCTAGCCGAACGCCTGCAACCGCTGTTGCTTGGGCTTGGGCCGGCGGTGCTTGTCGGCACCAGTTCCGACCACCCGTCGACGTCCTTTCTCCCCAGGGCGTTTCAGGAGGCGACGATGGCTCTGGATTTCGCCAGGCGTCACCAGACGCGTGGTACAATTCGCCGAACTCCGCATCAGAAGTCTGATGCTGCATCGTGGCGGCGACTATGTCCGGTCGGTGGCTCCGCCGTGGATCTTCTCGTTTGTCGGCGCGGATGCCAAGGCCAACGGCGCGCTCATCCGCACGCTGCGCGCGCTCGCTGAAACCGATTTGAACGTACAGGAAGCCGGACGCCAACTCGGCGTGCATCCGAACACGGTCTATGCGCGTCTTGGCCGCATCCGCGAAATCACCGCACTCAATGGCCAACGGCACCACGATCTGGTCGAACTGCTGCTGGCGGCGGACTGCTGCCAGCGTTGAGTGAACAGCGCGCTACTTCGCCTGCAGATAGCTTTCCATCGAATCGTCCATCGCCTTGAGCCATGGCGTGTGGTGGGCGGGCGACATCGTGCCGGTCATCAGCGAGCGATAGGCATGATCGCGGAATCCCATGATGTTCTCCATCTTGTGGTGCTCCCACTCCATGAAGGTCTTGTTCACCCCCTCGACATCGAAACTCGGATAGTCGGTGGCCCCGATCAGCTGCTTCACATAGTCGCCCTGGAACCAGATCATCTGTTCGGCATTTTCCAGCTTTTCCTCGCGCTTGCGCCAGGCCTTCGAGTCCTTCTTCATGGCGTCGGGCTTCGGCACTTTGATCCGCCCAAGGATAACATCGCGGACGAACCAGGCCTGCGCGTCGAACATGTTGAAGGTGTAGAACTGGTCCTGCATGCCGATGTAGAAAAGCCGCGGGTTCTGCTCCCACACCACGCCCTTGTAGAGGCCGAGCGGCCACAGGCGGTTGGCCGTCTTGAGCCGGAGATCCTCGGGCAGAAATGGAAAGTGGTGCTGGTAGCCCGTACACAGGATGACGGCGTCGATGTCCTTCGCCGAGCCGTCCTTGAAATGCGCCGTCCGGTTTTCAAGCTTCTGCAACAGCGGGCGTTCCTCGAAACGTTCGGGCCAGTTGAAGCCCATGGGCTTCGAGCGGTAGGTCGCGGTCACCGAACGGGCGCCGTATTTCCAGCATTGCGAGCCGATGTCCTCGGCGGAATAGCTGCGCCCCACGATCAGGACATTCTTGTCCTTGAATTCCAGCGCGTCGCGGAAGTCGTGGGCGTGCAGCACGCGGCCGTTGAAATTGCGCAGGCCATCGAAATACGGCACATGCGGGGTGGAAAAATGTCCGCTGGCGCAGATGACGAAATCGAATTCCTCCGTGTACATACGATCCTTGACGCGGTCGTGCGCGGTTACCTGGAATTTTTTCTTTTTCTTGCTCCATTCGACCATGCGCACCGGCGTGTTGAAGCGGACCCACTTCCGCACCTTGGCTTTCTCGACGCGGCCCTTGATATAATCCCACAGCACGGCGCGCGGCGGATAGGAGGCGATCGGCTTGCCGAAATGCTCCTCGAAGCTGTAGTCGGCGAATTCCAGGCACTCTTTCGGGCCATTGGACCAGAGGTAGCGGTACATCGAGCAATGCACGGGCTCGCCATATTCGTCGAGGCCGGTGCGCCAGGTGTAGTTCCACAGCCCGCCCCAGTCGTCCTGCTTTTCGAAGCACACGATTTCGGGGATCTTGGCCTTCTTCTTCGCAGCAGACTGGAAGGCCCGGAGGGCCGCCAACCCCGAAGGGCCGGCACCGATTACGGCCACGCGTGTCATCTGATGTTGTCCTCCGCCGCGATCCAATTTAGACCACTATTAGGCCAATTCCGTACCAGTCTGTAAAGAGCCATCCGATGCGGCAAATCAGTAACCAGACGCTGCGATCGCACTTCATCGCCTGGCAGTGCCGCATCCGGCAGATCGCCGCGCGGGAATATGGCGGCCAGCCCATGCAGGCCATGCGGCCGCGGGTCAGCACCCGGAAGGGCGTGGTCATCCTGCCCGCCATGACGGTGCTTCTGGTGCCGTTCGACCCTGCCGCCTCGACGGCGTTTTTCCGCTTCCAGTTGCAGCGGACCAACGAGGCGGAGAAATCCCGCCAATCCGGGTTGGGCTATCTGAGCGGCGATTTCTATCAGCTCCCCGAATTGTTCACGGACGAGATGACGGCGGTGTTCGGCCCGGCTTCAGAGGCCGCCACGGCCCTGTTCCGCGCGAAAGAGGTGCTGCTCGACTTCGCGCAGTTTTCGCAGACCTACCGAATGTTCTGCAAGGTGCGACGCCTCGCGTCCGGTCCGTTGCGCGAATCGAGCCTGTGGCAGACCCGCCTGTTCAACCCCAACATTCCCAACGATGCCAGCGTGCTGGGTTTCAAGCCGGACTGGAAGAACGCAACCGCCGTGTCCCCGCCTTGAAGCTCACTCTTCGCCGAAACCGGATGAAACGAGTTGGGTCAGGGCTGCGAGCGCGGGCTCCGCCTGGGGTCCCTGGGCCTCGACCGTGATCGAGGAGCCCAGGGCGGCGGCCAGCATCATGAGGCCCATGATCGAGGTTGCGGGCACGGTATGGCCGTCGCGGCTGACCGTGATCTCGGCGTCGAAGCCCTCGGCGCATTTGACGAATTTGGCTGAGGCCCGGGCATGCAGGCCGCGGACGTTGACGATGTCCATGTCGCGGGTCAGGGCCGCCATCGCCTCAGTCTCCGAGAACCTGGCTGGCGATGTTGATGTATTTGCGGCCTGCGTCCTGCGCCGCCATCGCCGCCTTTTCGAGATTGGCGTCCTTCCGGATGCGGGCGAGCTTGACCAGCATCGGCAGGTTAAGGCCGGCCACCACTTCGACGCGGCCCAGTTCCAATAGTGAAATCGACAGGTTCGAGGGCGTGCCGCCGAACATGTCGGTCAGGATGATGACACCCTGGCCGCGATCGGCGCGCGTAACCGCCGCCGAGATATCGGCGCGGCGGATGTCCATGCGATCGTCGGGACCGATGGCGATCGATTCAATGCCGTCCTGCTTGCCCACGATATGTTCGAGGGCATGAACGAATTCGTCGGCAAGGCGGCCGTGGGTGACCAGAACGAGACCGATCATGGATATTGAATGGCTCCACGCAGAGGCGGGGGATCAAAGGCTGCGCACAATGCCCGGATCACTTTCGCGTTGCAATATCATTTGAACGGGCCTCCAGCCAGTCCAGCGCCGCCCGGATCCGGGCCGGGGCCGAGGCCGAAACGGGGTCGACCAGAACCAGAGGCAGGGTAACGCCCAGGATTTCGAGATGGGCATCGGCGGGCAACCGTTCAATGGCGGAAGCGGGTGCGAGGCGGACGGCGAGGACGAGTTCCACCGCAGCCAGGATGGGAAGGTCAACGATGCCGAGGCCCCGAATTTCGAGCTTCCCCGTCAACGCAGCGGGAGCCGAGGCCACCAGATCCATCCCCCGCCGCATAACCGCCACCTGGTCGTCGGCGACCAGTTGCGCCGATTGCCGGGTGTGGGCGATGCCAAACCCCGGCTGATCGATGAGGCGGAGTGCGAGATCGGACTTGCCGCTTGCGGGCGGGCCCTGCAGCAACACGCCCCTGCCTCCCACACTCACGCAAGTGGCGTGAAGCACAACGCGGTCAGCTTTTGGCAGGGGGTGTCCAGTCATCGCTGACGGCCGGAATGCGGACGATGAAGCGGGCGCCCAGCACCGGCTGCACGCCCTTGGCATCGGCCCTACCCAACCGGTTCTCGGCCCAGATGCGGCCTTTGTGGGCCTCGACGATCTGCTTCGAGATCGACAGGCCGAGGCCGGAATTGGACCCGAACGATGCCTCCGGCCGGTCGGTGTAGAAACGCTCGAAGATGCGTTCCAGATTGTCGGGACCGATGCCCGGCCCCTGGTCCTCGACGCGGAGTTCGACATCCCCGCCGGTGCGCCTCAGGCGCACGTCGATCCTGGTGCCCGGCGCGGTGAACGAGCGCGCATTGTCCAGGAGGTTCCGCACCACCTGGCCCAGCCGCGATTCATGGCCCAGCACGACGAAGCCCCGCACCGGATCGGTGGCGGCGGGCAGCCTGGAAACGGTGAGCCCTATCACCGGCATCGTTTCCTTCCGCGTCTCGTTGGCAAGCGCCACGATGGCGGTGAGGAGTTTCGCCAGGTCAAGGGCGCGCTGCTCGGTGCGGGCCAGCTCGGCATCGAGACGCGAGGCGTCGGAAATATCGGTGATGAGGCGGTCGAGGCGTTTGACATCGTGGATGACGATTTCGATCAGGCGCTGGCGCTGGTCGGCGTTCTTGACATAGGCCAGCGTCTCGACGGCGCTGCGGAGCGAGGTCAACGGATTTTTCAGTTCGTGGCTGACATCGGCGGCGAAGGCCTCGATCGCGTCGAGGCGGTTGTAAAGCGCGCTGGTCATGTCGCGGATAGCGCCGGACAGATGGCCGATCTCGTCGCGGCGATGGGTGAAATCGGGAATCTCGACGCGCTTCGAGATGCCGCGCCGTACCTGCTCGGCGGCCGAGGCAAGGCGGCGTATGGGCTCGGCGATGGTGCCCGCGAGAAACACCGACAGGAGGATCGTCACCAGCGCCACGAAGCCGAAGGTGAGCAGCACGACGCGGCGCTCGGCCGCCAGCACGTCGTCGATCTCGCCGCCGGTGGTCGAGAGCACCAGGGCACCCAGAACGGCGCGGAAGCGCTGCACGGGCACCGAAACGAGAACGATGATCTGGCGCCGGTCGTTGAGCCGGACGACGCTGACCGAGGCGCCGTTGAGCGCTGCGTTCACCTCCGGATAATCCCGGCCGTTGTCGAGGCCGTAATCGATATGGAGCGGATAATTGTAGGCGAAGAGCCAGTCGATGAAACGCCGCCACTGGCGGCTGAAAACATTCTGGCCCGCGCCGTCTATCGGCGGCAGGTCGGCCTGGATGATGTCGCCACGCCCATACAGAAAGCGGCTGTCGACGACGAGATTGCCCTGCGCGTCGATGATCCGTGCACGGACTGTCGTGTTGGCGAGCAGCCGGCGCAGGATGGGGCCTGCGGTTTCGGGATCGATGGGAAAATCAAGACCGCTCAACTGATCGGCGTCGGCCCTCGAATCGCTGGTCGAGTCATCGAGCGAATCGGGATCGATGACGATCGATCCGGTGTCGACGGTGGCGGAGCCGGCGATGGCCGCGGCGATGATATGCGCTTGGGTGGTGAGCGACTGCACGCGGGCGTCGATCAGCCCTTGGCGGAACTGGTTGAAATACAGGATGCCGGTGACCAGAATGACGAGTCCCAGCAGGTTGAGCAGCACGATACGGCTGGCGAGGCGCTGTGGCGCCAAACGGCCGCCAAGGCCCGAATACCAGGCGGTATGGGAAACAGCCTCGGCCTGATCGGGGGCCTCTTCGCTCTCGGCGCGCTCGATTG
>JANLYR010000030.1:0-2766 GCA_031365765.1 Hyphomicrobiales bacterium
GGTGTGACGAGCGCTCCTGCCGCAAGCACGATCTCCTTGTCTGCGTAGGCGGTGCGCTCGGTTCCCGATTGGTCGCGGTAGATGACACCGATGGCGGAACCCCTGTCCACCAGTACTTTGCTCACCTTGGCATGCAGCGCGACCTCGAGGTTGGGATTGCCCTCAAGCGGGGCCAGGAACGCATAGGCGGCGCTGCTGCGGCGGCCGTTGCGATTCATGAACTGATAGAAGCCGACCCCCCGCTGGCTAGTGCCGTTGAAATCGGTATTGTACGGCTCTCCGAGGGCCTGGACACCCTGCACGAACCAGCGCGAGACGTCGTCGATATGCCCGGGATCGGACACGAGCATCGGTCCGTCGCTGCCGTGCAGCTCGTTGTGCAGGCGATTGTTGCCCTCCATGGCCCTGAAGTGCGGGAGAACTTCCTTCCAGCCCCAACCCGGATTGTCGTTGTCGACTCGCAGCATCGCCTCCCAGGCGTCGTAGTCGGAGGGGCGGCCGCGCATGTAAACCTGGGCGTTGACGGACGAGCCACCACCGAGAACGTTCGCCTGCGGAATATCGTGCGCGCGCCCATCCAGATGCGCCTGCGGCTCGGTTTTGTGATAGCGCATGAACTTGCTGCCGTTGATCATCTTGAAGATGCCGGGCGGCATGTCCAGCAGCGCGTGCCGATGGGAGTGCCCGGCCTCGAGCAGCAGCGTACGGGCGTTGCCGTTGTTGACGAGACTGGCGGCCGCCACACTGCCCGACGATCCGCCGCCGACGACGATGTAGTCATACCGTTTGCGCATCGCCGACTGCCTCATGAGCGTATCCTGTCGAGGGCTTTCCAATCGAAGAGAATGCCGTGACCGGGGAGTGACGGCGCAATAGCCAGTCCATTCTCGATCTTCAGCGGCTGGGCAATGTAGCGGTCGAGTCCAAAACCGTGCGCTTCCAGGAAGTCGCCATTGGGCACCGCGGCCAGCAAGTGCACGGTAATGTCGTGGGCGCCGTGCGATGTGACGGGCAGATTAAAGCTCTCCGCCAGATGCGCGATCTTCATGAAGCTCGTCACCCCGCCGCAATTGGTGACGTCGGGTTCGGGAAAACTCGTCCCGCCGGACGCGATCAGATGCCGGAAATCCCAAAGCGTTCGCAGGTTCTCACCCGCCGCGATGGGCACTCCGCCCTCGCGCGCGACCCGGGCATGGCCCGCCATGTCGTCAGGTACTACCGGCTCCTCGAGCCAGGTGAGGTCGTAAGGTGCGAAGGCGCGGGCCGCGCGAATAGCGGCGTCCGCCGTCCACTTCATGTTGGCATCGGCCATCAACGGAATGTCCGGACCCAGATGCTTGCGCATGGCCGCGATGCGTTCGACATCCTCCGCGAGGCGCGCGCGGCCGACCTTCATCTTGATGGCGCGAAAGCCGCGGGCGAGGTTGCGATCCGTTTGCGCGAGCAACTGCGGCAGCGGAAGCTCTAGATCGATGCCGCCTGCGTAGCAGCGCACTCGATCGGAGAAGCCGCCGAGCAGCCGCCAGAGCGGGACGCCGAGCTTGACCGCCTTCAGATCCCAAAGCGCGATATCGAGGGCCGAGAGTGCAAGGACGGTCGGGCCGCCCCGGCCGCCGTAGTGGCCATCCCACCATAGCATGTTCCAGATCGCCTCGATCCTTTCGGCGTCGCTTCCGAGGGCGATCTCGGTCATCTCACGCGTCACGATGTCGGCGATGGCCCCGCCATTGCGTCCGACCGTGAACGTATAGCCGACACCCTCGGCGCCGTCCGCGTCCCGGACCCGAACGGTCACGAGTTCGAACGCCCGCATGATGCCGTGCGTCGAATCAGTCAGCACTTCTGGCAAGGGCACGCGATAGAAGCCGGTATCGACCTTGTGGATCTCACTCATGAAGCACTTTTTCCTGATATTTGTCCGCGCGTTTGCGCAGCCCCGATCCGCGACTACCTCGCAGACCCCAGCCGCACCAGCGATCGTGGTTCCGCCATGACGACGATCATGAGAAAGACGCCGCGGATCACCGACTGCCAATAGGCGCTGAGGCTGATCCAGCCCATGCCATTCTCGAAGTTCAGCACGTTGAAGATCAGGCCGAGCAACAGCACGCCGGCAAGGGTGGTAGCGACAGAGCCGACGCCGCCGGTCAGCAACGTGCCGCCGACGACGACGGCGGCGATCGAGAACAGTTCCCAGCCGATGCCCTCGGCGGGCTGGCCGGCTCCGAATTGCGCTGCGAGGACGATTCCAGCGAGACTAGCGAGAAAGCCGGACAGCAAATAGGCCAGGAACTTGGTGCGGTTGACCGGCAGCCCCATTAACCGGGCCGCCTCCTCGTTGCCGCCGGCGGCGAGCACGTTGCGGCCGAAGGCGCTGTAGTTGAGCAGCACAGAACCCAGCAGGTAGGCAACAACCGCGATCCAGGCCGGCACGGGAAAGCCGAGCAGATCGCCTTGGCCGAGCTGCGTGAAGTCGGTGTCATAAGAGACGGCGACCGACTGGTTGCGGGCGAGCAGCAGCCCGACTCCGCTCGCGACCAGCATCCCCGAGAGTGTGGCAATGAAGGGTTGGATCCGCAACCAGGTGACCAGAAGGCCGTTGACCGCGCCAACCGCGAGTCCGGCCGCCAGCCCACCGAGCAGACCGGGGACGAGCCCATAGGGGGATAGGAGAGCTGACACCACGCTTGCCAGGGCCGCAGTCGTGCCGACCGACAGATCGATGCCCCCGGTCATGATGACGAAGCACATGCCGAGGCTCGTCAA
>JANLYR010000042.1:0-1565 GCA_031365765.1 Hyphomicrobiales bacterium
GGCCTCGATCAGATTGACCTGAATGTCTTTCTCGGCATCGACCTGGTCGAGCCCGTAGGCAACGACTTCGCGCGTGGTGCGGTGTAGTTCAGCCGCCAGTTCCACGCCGGTGGCACCAGCGCCGATGATCGCCACATGCAACTGTTCGGGGCGCAGCGGGGCGCTCTGTGCATGAGCACGAATGCAGGCGTTCACCATGCGTGCGTGAAAGCGCTCGGCGTCCATCTTCGACTCGAGCTTGAGCGCATGCTGCCCGACTCCCGGCGTGCCGAAGTCGTTACTCAGGCTGCCCAGCGCCATGACCAGCGTGTCATAGATGAAGCATCGATCGGGCGTGACTTGCCGACCCTCATCGTCGAGGTAAGGGGCCACCCGGACCTCGCGTCGGGTACGGTCGAGCGCCGTCATTTCGCCGATCCGAAAGTGAAAGTGATGCCAATGCGCTTGCGCCAGATAGTCCACTTCGTGCAATCCGAGGTCCATGCTGCCGGAAGCGATCTCGTGCAGCTTGGGCTTCCAGACATGAGTCCGGTTCTTGTCGATCAAGGTGACATCGGCGCGACCGCGCTTGCCCAACGTGTCACCGAGCCGGGTGGCCAGCTCCAGGCCACCGGCACCGCCGCCGACGATGACGATGCGGTGTTTCAGAACAGCGGAATTCATCGCTCAGACCAGGGCCGCATCGCTGCCGTCGAGGTTAGCGTGCAACACTTTGCGGCATATGGATTTCGGTCGCATCGAGCACCTGTTCGGGCGCATCGGCCAGCTCCGACGTCTCGTTATCGAGAACGCGCTGCATGCGCTCGGTATCCAAGTCACCGGTCCACTTGGCGACCACCACGGTGGCCACGCCGTTACCGACCAGATTGGTCAATGCCCGGGCTTCTGACATGAAACGGTCAATGCCCAGAATCAGCGCGAGGCCCGCCACCGGTACATCGCCGACTGCGGACAAGGTGGCCGCCAGCACGATGAAGCCGCTACCGGTGACTCCGGCCGCGCCCTTGGAGGTGAGCAGTAGCACCAGCAGCAGGGTCACCTGCTGAAGCAGTGACATCGGCGTGTTGGTCGCCTGCGCAATGAAGACGGCCGCCATGGTCAGGTAAATCGAGGTGCCGTCGAGGTTGAACGAGTAGCCGGTGGGCACGACCAGCCCGACCACCGATTTCTTGGCACCCAGGTTCTCGAGCTTGGCCATCATGCGCGGCAGTACCGATTCGCTTGAGGACGTACCCAGCACAATCAACAGTTCTTCCTTGATGTACTTGATGAACTTCCAGATCGAGAAGCCGTGGAAGCGCGCGATCAGTCCGAGCACCACGAACACGAAGAACAGACAGGTGGCGTAGAAGGTCGCCATCAGTTGCCCGAGCTGCAATAGCGAGGCGACACCGTATTTGCCGATCGTGAAGGCCATCGCACCAAAGGCACCGATCGGGGCTACCTTCATGATGTAGCCGACGATCACGAACAGTACATGGGAGAACTTTTCGATTAAGTCGAATACCAGGGTGCCACGACCGCCGTGATGTTCGGCTTTGCACTACACAAGTTCGGCGGTCGTG
>JANLYR010000086.1:0-14417 GCA_031365765.1 Hyphomicrobiales bacterium
ATCGCCGATCTCGATGCGCTCGGTCTCGTTGACTGCAAGGGGTCGCGCCTCGCCGCCACCGGGCGGGGCCGCCGCGTGCTGAACGCGGTGATCGCCGAACTGGCCGCGTGAGCGGCCATGCCCGTCCCCATATATACGATCGGGGTTTCGCAATTCGATGCCCCCGCCTTACGGCCCGGACTCTATGCGGTGGCCACCCCCATCGGCAATCTCGGCGACATTACCGTCCGTGCACTGATGACAATGGCCGCCGCCGATGTCATCCTCTGCGAAGACACGCGCACCACGTCCAGGCTGCTCGAACGCTACGCCATAAAGACCAGGATGTCGCCCTATCACGAGCATAATGCCGATAAGGTGAGGCCCCGTATTTTGGAGCGACTCAGGGATGGCGCCGCGATGGCCCTGGTCAGCGACGCCGGCATGCCGCTCGTTTCCGATCCCGGTTACCGGCTGCTCCGCGAGGCGACCGCACTTGGCATCGCGGTCACCGTCTGTCCCGGTCCCTCGGCGGTCCTGACAGCGCTTGCTCTCTCCGGAATGCCAACGGATCGTTTCAGCTTTTTTGGGTTCATGCCCGCGAAGCGATCCGCAAAGGCCAGGCTTCTCGCCGAGATAGCCTCGCTCCGTTCAACCCTGATTTTCTTTGACAGCCCCCATCGGATTGTCGAGACCTTGCGGGCAATCGAAACGGGCCTGCCCGGCCGCACTGTTGCGGTTGCCCGCGAACTGACCAAACTTTACGAAGAGGTGCTGCGCGGAACGCCAGCCGGCCTGTGCGACATCCTCGCCCGGCGCGAAACCATCAAGGGCGAAATCACCCTGATCGTATCGGGACCGCCTGCGTCGGATGCGCCTTCCGAATTGACCATCGATGCAGAGATCGCGAAGGCGCTTGAGACCCTGAGTCCGAGCCAGGCGGCGGCCCAAGTGGCGAGAACCCTCGATCTCCCGAAAGCCGAACTTTACGACCGCATTCTCGCTTTGCGAAAATCCCCATGACGCGTGTCCGGAGGCAACTGTCGGAGCGGACCGGCCGCCGCTCCGAACTGGCGGCGCTGTGGATGCTGAGGCTCAAGGGCTACCGGCTTCTCGCCCACCGCTACAAATGTGCGCTGGGCGAAGTCGATCTCATCATGCGGCGCGGCCGGACCACGGCCTTCATCGAGGTCAAGGCCAGGCCCAGTGCCGACGAAGGCATGATCTCGGTGACGGCGTTTCAGTCGCGCCGCATCGTGGCCGCCGCCGGCTTGTGGATGGCGCGCGATCCTCTGTCGAACAACGGCTTCTGCCGTTTTGACATCGTCACCGTCAGTCCCTACCACTGGCCGCGCCACATCCAAAATGCGTTTTACGGGGACTAGCGCGATGCCGCTGAAAGTTGCTGTCCAGATGGACCCGTTGGAACTGATCGGTATCAATGGCGATTCGACCTTCGCTCTGATGCTGGAGGCGCAAGCCCGCGGCCACGCCTTGTTCTATTACCAGACAAAGACCCTGGCTCTTGAGGCAGGAACGCTGTGGGCAAGCGGTTACGATGTCGAAGTCCGCGACGAAGCCGGACGTCATTTCTCTGTGGGCGAACGCCGCCGCGCCGATCTCTCCGCCATGGATGTCGTGCTGATGCGGCAGGATCCGCCCTTTGATATGGCCTATATCACGGCGACCCATCTGCTTGAGCACATCCACCCGCGCACTCTCGTCGTCAACGATCCGGCCGAAGTCCGGAACGCTCCGGAAAAACTGTTCGTCCTGCGCTACGCCCAGTTTATGCCCGAGACCCTCATCACCCGCGATCCGGCCGAACTCGCGCGGTTCCACAAGACGCATGCCGACATCATCCTCAAGCCGCTATATGGCAATGGCGGCGCGGGCGTGTTTCGGCTGGGGCAGGGCGACCAGAATTTTTCCTCCCTGGTCGAATTGTTCACCCAGGCCTTCCGCGAGCCATTCATCGCCCAGCGCTATCTTCCCGACGTGCGCAAGGGGGACAAGCGCATTATTTTGGTCGATGGAAAATTCGCCGGCGCGATCAATCGGGTTCCGGCCGAGAATGAAAGCCGCTCCAACATGCATGTGGGCGGCAGGCCCGAACCCTCGATCCTCACCCGGCGCGAACGCGAAATCTGCGAAGCGCTCGGCCCCGATCTCAAGGCGCGGGGCCTGATCTTTGTCGGTCTCGACGTGATCGGTGACTATTTGACCGAGATCAATGTCACCTCACCCACCGGCATCAGGGAAGTGAAGCGCTTCGGCGGCGAGGACATTGCAGCGCTGATCTGGAATGCGATCGAGGCGAGGCGTTAACTGCCATCGAGCAGGGCGTTCTATAAATGTTCTTTTCAAGTCCTTTCAGTTCGTGTATGGTGCCTTGAAGTAAAGGTTGGCCATGACATCGCGGGTTTCAACGGTTGCGTTTCAGGGGATCGAGGCCGTTCCCGTCGACGTGCAGGCCCAGTTCGTTTCAGGCCAAGTCCAGTTTCATGTCGTGGGCCTTCCCGACAAGGCGGTCGCCGAAAGCCGCGAGCGGGTGCGGGCCGCCCTCCATGCCATCGGTCTGGCGCTGCCCGGCAAGCGGCTGGTGGTCAACCTGTCGCCCGCCGACCTTCCCAAGGAAGGCAGCCATTTCGACCTGCCCATCGCGCTGGCGCTACTGTCGGCCCTGGGCGTCATTCCGCCTGATTTTCTGTCGCGCTATTTGGTGATGGGAGAACTAGCACTTGACGGCACCATTCTGGCGGTAGCCGGCGCTCTCCCCACGGCGATCGCCGCCCATTCCCGCGATCTCGGGCTGATCTGTCCCAGGGCATCGGGGGCGGAGGCGGCGTGGGCTGGCGAGGAGGTCGACATCCTGGCCCCGGAAAATCTGATCCAGCTCTTGAACCATGTGCGCGGCACCCAGGTTCTGACGCGGCCCCGGCCCGCTCTCGCCGAAGACCCCGGCGTCCTGCCGGACCTCCGCGACATCAAGGGCCAGGAAGCGGCCAAGCGAGCCTTGGAAGTGGCCGCTGCCGGTGGCCATCACCTGCTGATGGTAGGCCCCCCCGGCGCTGGAAAATCCATGCTGGCGCAGCGCCTTCCCTCCATTCTGCCCCCCATGGACGCCCGCGAAATGCTCGACATCAGCATGATCGCCTCGCTGGCGGGTGAGCTGGCGGGGGGAAAACTGTCGAGCCGGCGGCCGTTTCGCGCACCCCACCATTCCGCTTCCATGCCGGCTCTGGTGGGCGGGGGTCTCCGCGCCAAGCCTGGCGAGATGGCCCTGGCCCACCACGGCGTCCTGTTTCTCGACGAATTGCCGGAGTTCCAGCCCCGCGTGTTGGAAAGCCTGCGCCAGCCGCTCGAATCGGGCGAGACGGTCGTGGCGCGCGTGAATTATCACGTGACCTACCCCGCCCGCTTCCAGCTGATCGCAGCGATGAATCCGTGCAAATGCGGGTCGGCCGGCGAACCCGGCCACGTCTGCCGCACCGGTCCCCGCTGTGCCGCCGACTACCAGTCGCGGATCTCGGGGCCCCTGCTCGACCGGTTGGACATCCAGATCGAACTTCCAGCCGTCAGGGCCGCCGATCTCTCGCTGCCCCATGCCAAGGAATCGAGTGCCGACGTCGCCCGCCGGGTAGCGGCCGCCCGCGACGTCCAGAAGCGCCGTTTCGAGAAACTCGGGATGCCTCGCCTTCGCACCAATTCCGAGGCGGACGGCAACCTTCTGGACGAGATCGCCCAACTCGACCTTGCCGGCCTCAAGCTGCTGCGCGACGCCGCCGACGCCATGAACTTGTCGGCCAGGGGCTATCACCGCGTGTTGCGTGTGGCGCGCACCCTGGCCGATCTCGATAACCAGCCATCGATCGGCCGCATCCACATCGCCGAAGCCCTGAGTTACCGCCAGAAACTGTCATCCTTCCGGATCGCCGCCTGAGGCCCGCGCCCAACGCAATCCGACAACGAAACGTTACGGAATTCGCTCGGTTTATATCACGCCTTTTGCATTAAGCGGCGGGGTTGACTTGTCGGGTATCCCGTAAGGCTTTGGCAACGCCGCCATGCCATGTGTGTCGCTCAGCTTGCGAACCGAAAAAAGCCAATCGATGCCCACTGCTTATCCCCTCCAAAGACTGGCGGTCACCGGCCGCAAGGTGATGCGCAACCCGCGCGTGAAAGTGTTGGCGATTGCTCTGTTGTTGCCGGTTGCGCTGCTCTCCACCCTGGCGTTTCGCAATCTGTCAGGGCAGGCCTTCGTCCTGGCGCTTGCCGCGGGCGGTGCCGCTCTCGCCGCCCTGGCCTGGGCGGTTGAACGGGTGACGACACTTTCACGAGAGGTCCGGTCTCTGCGCCGCGAGCGCGAGCTTGCACAAGCCTCGAATGCGGCGAAGTCGCAGTTCCTCGCGGCCATGAGCCATGAGATTCGCACGCCCATGAACGGCGTCCTCGGGATGATCGGACTGCTGCTCGAAACCGAACTCACTCCCGAACAGCAGAATTACGCGGCTAATTCAGAATCTTCCGGCCGGGCGCTGCTGTCGCTCATCGACGAAATTCTCGACACGTCCAAGATAGAATCCGGTCACGTCGATCTGGCCGAAACCGAATTCGAAATCGCCGCGCTGGTCGAACCGGTGACGGAACTCCTTGCGGCGCGCGCGCACGCCAAGAATGTCGAAATTTCCTGTTATGTTGGCAGGGACGTCCCCTCCCGGTTGATCAGCGATCCCCAGCGTCTGCGGCAGATTCTGTTCAATCTCTGCGGCAACGCCATTAAATTCACCGATCGCGGCGGTGTTTCGCTGGAAGTCGGCATCGATGGCGGAAATTTGCAATTTGCGGTGCGTGACAGCGGCATCGGCATGGCGAAGGAAGAATTGGAGCGGATTTTCCAAGACTATGTCCAGGCCAATCCTGATACGCATCGCCGGTTTGGTGGAACCGGGCTCGGCCTTCCCATCGCCAAAAAAATCGTCGATCGCATGGGTGGAAGCATTGCGGTTTCGAGCGACCCCGGCAGCGGCACCCTGTTTTCCGTGAGCCTGCCGTTTCTCCGGACCGGCCCCGAATCGGGTTACGTGCCGCTCCTTGCAAATCGCGTCTATGAACTGGCACTGGCAGATGGACCCGTGGCGCGTCACTTGGAGATGACGCTGAAGGACTTAGGCGCCAGGGTGGTTCACGTCACCGATCCCGGTACATTGAAGAATGCGATATATTCAAACGCTGACCAATCCGCCTTCGCCCTCATATGCGACCTCAGCCACGTGGAGCTGTTGCGGACATGGGCGGCGAGTGCCGCGGCCGCGACCGGTTCGCGGCAGATCTGGGTGATGATGCGGGCTGAGGACCGGCGCGAATATCGCGATCTTCTGGCGCGCCCCTTTGCTGGCTATTTGCTCAAGCCCTTCCGGCGTTCAACCCTTGTCCGCCAGCTTACCTCCGGCGACTATCGGGTAATCGAAGGCGCCATAGCCGGCTTGCGCGGCAAATCCGGCGCAGTCAGCCGCGATCGGGCGCTCAATGTCATGCTGGCGGAGGATAATCCGATCAGCGCGCTGCTGGCGCGAACGATGCTGGAAAAAGCGGGCTGCACGGTATTGCACGTCACCTCGGGCCGCGAGGTTCTGGAGTCACTGGCGGCGGGGCGTATGCCCGATCTCATCGTGATGGACGTGGAGATGCCCGAGCTCGACGGCTTGCAGGCAAGCAAAATGATCCGGCAGCAGGAACTTGAAAGTGGCCGGCCGGCGCGTCTGCCGATCCTCGCGCTGACCGCCAATGCGCGCGCCCAGGATTATGAAGAATGTCTGGCGGCGGGAATGGACGGTCATCTGTCCAAACCGTTCGACCGCCAGGATTTCGAGGAAGCCATCGCGCGCCTGACTCAGCGGCGCACGGCCGCATAGCGTCGCAATTTTGAAAACAATCCGGCTGTGGTAAGCATCGGCCATGCGGAAGGTGATGGGACGGCCGGAAGACGGAGCGATATTGGGCAGCAAGGGCGATCTCCTGGTGAGACTGGCCCGCGCCGGAAGCGAGATAGAGGCAGCGCAGCGGCTTCGCTTCAAGGTTTTCTACGAAGAACTTTCGGCCATTTCGGACAGGTCTTCGGCGGAGGGGCGAACCGATGCCGACCGCTTTGACGATTTTTGCGATCACCTCATTGTGGTCCGATCGTCCCCGGTCCAGGATTCGGACCCTATTCTGCTTGAGGATGGTGAACTGGTCGGCACCTACCGCCTGATGCGCCAGGACATGGCGGCAAAACTTGGTGGATATTATTCGGCAGGTGAGTTCGACATTGGTCCCATGCTGGCTGCCCATTCCGACCTCAATTTCCTCGAACTCGGCCGCTCCTGCGTGCTGAAACCTTACCGGACAAAGCCTGTCCTTGAACTCCTCTGGCAGGGCATCTGGAATTACGTCAGGGATCAAGGGGTGGATGTGATGTTCGGCTGCGCCAGTTTCGAGGGCATTGACCCCGATCAGCACGCCGCGGCGCTGACCTTTCTCATCCGAAATTACGGGGGCCCGCCCGAATGGCGGGTCAAAGCCTTGCCGCATCGCTACGTGGTGATGGACCGTCAGGCAGGCGAACTCGATCCGAAAGTCGCACTCAGAACCTTGCCACCGCTGATCAAGGGCTATTTGCGCCTCGGTTGCTATATCGGCGAGGGGGCGGTGATCGATAAGGCTTTCAACACGCTGGATGTCCTGATCGTTCTGCCGGTTGCCGCGATCAATAAAAGGTATTTCACGCATTTCGGCGCGCCAAACCGCCAAATCCGCGCCAGCGGCGTTTGAAGGCTCCGCGGTACAGCTGAAATAAGGAAGGGGATAAAGGATCAGGATTGAAAGTTTCTCTCCTTGGTCTTGCGGGATTTGTTAGAACTGGGTTAAGCCCGATGCCCTGCTTGCAATGAGCTGACAGCAATGAAGAACACCCAGGAAAAGCCCGTAAACATCGTCAGGGCCGTCGAGGCGCAACAACCAGGGGTTGTGTTTATTTGCACCAAATCCGGCATGGAAGTCATTGACCGGGAACATCCCCGTCTTCGCCCTTATTGCATGGCCATTGAGAACCTCGAACATCAATACACGGGTCTCAGACAACGGGGCTTCCCTTGTCATTTGCTCGCCCACTCGGCGAAAGAAGCGGAACAGCTCGAACGCGCTGCCGGATCAATTCCGGCACTGTCCAGTATTGGTTCCAAGTGTCTAGTGTTGGGAAATGGCGACGGCGCGGTGGAAAATGTGCTGCTGGCCGCCCTGCTGGAAATTCAGGTCCAGCGGCAAAGTCTCCTGACATCGCTGTGGGACGTCAACAAGTCGCTCGCCATACTCCGCCGCGAATACGAAAGGGTGGTGGAGAATTTCAGCATTGCCACCCGCAGCTTCGGTTCGATATCCATTCCCGGAGTTTATCTCTCGCATCACATCGAGCCCGAGGAGACGCGCATCTCGGCGGCAGGCAACGGCGCCGGTCTCATTCAGCGCGTGGCGATTTTGCCGCGAGGACTGATGTTTATCGAACTGCATGTCCCGCAGCCGATCGGCGCCATTCGGGGCGTGCTCAAGGTGAATTATTTTGAGGGTTATACCTCGTCTCCTCTCGCCAGTTGGACGCGCGACGGAAGTGCCTTGCGGGAGGGATGGAATCGTTTCGCGCTCGAGCGGTCATCGATATCTGACGAGCCGATGTTTCGCATAGAGGTGGAATGGAGCGGCGCGGACGGGGATGCGCTATTTCTGTCTCTGGGCCCCCCATCTCCGTTCCAAAATGTGAATGTGTCGCTGACCCCGGACATCACGTTGAGCGCGCCCTTGGCGATGCGCGTGATGAGCGGCCTGCCGGGTCTGGTCCCTCCCAGGCTTGCCACCGGTGTTGCCGCGTCGAAACGCCGGTCCGGCAAAACCGAAATCCGCACGCTCGTCTGGCACGACATCAAGCACATCAGCCAAAGAGACAAGCCCGCTGTGGACCCGGGCTTCAATCTCGTCGAAGCCCGCGACAACCTCAAGGACGTTCTCCTGCATACGCAGGAAAATCAAACGACGATCGGCGTCATCGAGAACCTGTTGTTCGATGACATAAGGGGGCTGAGCTGTCTGGTTCACTTGGCGCACCGCGATGCCAGCCCGACGGAGTTCGCGGTGTTGGTCAGGCCCGCTTACAAGCGCAACGAAGAACCGGAATTTACACAGTGGTTGCTGGTTGACGCGATGGCTTGGGCGCAGCTCACTTATAATATGGACGAACCGCTCACCGGGCGCTGTGATCTTTATCTCGCCACAAGGCCATTGGCGGGCCGCAGTTCTTCGTTCGGCTGGGCGACCTTCAAGCGTCTCGATGTTATCGCCGGCTCGGATGGATAGTCCCGCGGTCAGCGAAAATCGCTCGGCGCCGCCGCTGAAGGCCGGCGTCACCATCGCGGTCATCGTCCCCGTTTTCAAGCACAGCATGCTGCTGGTCGAGGCCCTGGAGTCGGCGACGGCGCAGACGATCGACAGCGCGTATGCGGTGGTCATTGTCAATGACGGTTGCCCCTTTGTTGAAACCCATCTCAACGGCCTGTCCTGCGCAACGGCGATCCGTGTTCCCGAGATTTATTATCTGAAACAGGAAAACAAGGGACTGTCGGGAGCGCGCAATACCGGAATAGACTTCGCGCTTTCGACTTTTCCGGATCTCGAAGGGATTTATTTTCTGGATGCCGACAACCGGCTTCTGCCCCACGCGATTGATAACATGCTGAAGGCGCTATCCTGCCATCCCGCCGCCGATTGGTTTTACCCGGACGTCATCACCTTCGGCGATGCCAATGACAATTCGTTCGCTGGCCCCTACAGCCTGATAGCCAACGCGGTGCAGAATATATGCGAGGCTGGCAGCCTCGTGCGCAAGCGTCTGTTTGAGACCGGTCTGCGTTTTGATGAATCGATGCGGCTGGGCTACGAGGATTGGGATTTCTGGCTCTCCGCCGCGGAGGCCGGCCATCACGGCCTTCATTCGCCGGATCTGCCCTTCAGGTATCGCAAGCGGCCGGAAAGCATGGTGCGCAATTCGGACCGCGCGCAGGGCCAGATAAAGAATTATCTGCGCCAGAAGCACGCTTGGCTGGATTCGCCCAGACAACTGTACCGCATTTTCGCGCGGTCGTCGTATCGCTACGCGGTCATCAGCGGAACGGATTGCTATTATTGCAACGACCCGCGCCAGCTTGACCGGCCGATGCCCGTTTCGGATCTCCTTCTGGCGCTGCAGAAATGGTTTGTCCGGCCGACCGAGTTTGACTTTCCGGAATTCATCCTGGTGACCCGCCCCGCAACAATGAATGCCACGGGCGAACTGAAATTGCTCAACTGGGTGGTATGGGATCTGGAGCAGCGATTGCGGTCCTGCCCGGTGGTTTCGTGCGCCTTGATGCAATCGTCCTCGGACGATTCGTTGGTGGAGATTCGTCCGGCCTCCAGCGGTTGCCTTGATCAGGGGCATTTCCTCATGCTGCGCAGCAAGACACTGGGTGAAATCGCCAGCGGCGTCTCGCTCGATTGGTACAACGAGGCCGTCCTCGGCAAGAATTCGCGCGAACCCGCTATCCGGGATCTGCTGGTGTCTGTTGCGACATTGGAAGCCTGCGTGTCCGCGGAACCCGTGCTTCGCAGTTTCATCGTGGAGGCGATGGCGCTTCGCATGCGCGATGTCTATTCGCTGTACCGCTCGCGGCGGCACGAGGCGGCACTGGACAAATCAACGCTTTTCCGCGCGGTATCGAACCTCGTCGAGGGCCGCGTGGTTTTCCCGTATATGAACGCCGCCGCCGGAATCGACATCGCATTCGTCTGTCCGTTGGTGGATTTCGGCGGTGTGGAACGCGTCACGATCCAGGTTGCCAGGGCGCTCCGTCTGTTTGGGATGCGGCCTCACTTGGTGTGCGCCAGCACGCAGGCGATGCGAATGGCCGATGAACTGTCGTCGGTGTTCGAAACCATAAGCTGGTTGCCATATGACGCAATGCTGGAATGCAGCGGCATTCCCTACCTTGGAACCCGCATGTCGAACTGGCAGGACTGGGACGAAAGATGGAACGCGGTGGGCTTGCTGTCGCAGTTCGATGCCGTCGTCAATTGCCATTCGCCCGGCCTGCACGTGATTGCGGGAGATTTGCGGAAGCTGGGCATCGTCTGCCTCGACTACCAGCACGTTCTGGAATACTCGCCAGCCGGTATGCCGCAAGGCCATCCGATGCTGTCTCTTGCCTACAATTTTGTCTATGAATATCTGGTGACCTGTTCAAACGGTCTGAGCGATTGGTTCAAAAGCCAGGGCATCCCCGCCGAGAAGATCTGCACTCTGGTCAACGGCCCGGGAATCGACATCGACTACCGCGTAGCCGCGGACATCGCGGCGAAGAGAAGCGCCCGTTTTGGCTCGCGTAACCTTGGCGAAGGCGATCCGCTGCGTGTGATGTTTCTGGGTCGCCTCGATTACCAGAAGGGCATAGACCGCCTGCGCGCCTTGCTCGATGCCACCGCAGGCTCGCCGCGGATTAAGTGGCGTATCATTGGCAAGCCCGTCATGAATGACGACGTTGCCCAGGTCGAAGCGATACGCAATGTGGAAACGCCGCTTTACAAGTCGGACGAAATTGGCGAGGCCCTCGCCTGGGCCGACGTTCTGGTGGTGCCCTCCCGTTTCGAAGGCTTGCCCCTGACCATCGTCGAGGCCATGACCTTTGGCACCGTTGTGATCGCCACGGATGTCGGGGCAATCGCAGAAATCGTGGAGTCGGGGCACAACGGTTATTTGATCGAGCAGGGCGAGTACGTCGAGACCGCGCTCGAATTGCTGTCGCGCTTTGTCAATGAACCGGCGGTGCTGGTGGGCATGTCGGCGGCGGCGCATGAAACCGGAATGAGGCTGCGCTGGGATGGCCGGGTTGCGCCACTTGCGGCGGCGATCGCGGCGGCTGTGGCCAAGCGGTCCTTGCCTCAACTTGCCGGCAAAACGGCTCTTACACCACTCCAAGCCGCGCCAGCGCCGCCTCGGTGGTGACATGAAAATCCAGCCAGCCGTGGGCTAGAAACTCGTTCTGCTTGCTGAGACGGCGAAACGCCAGATAGTCGTCTGCGGCGGCGGTGAAATTCTGCCACTTGGCCGGCGGCAATTCACGTCCGAACAGGCCGCTCATGTGACCGTCGAAACGTGCCGCCGCATACTCGCCTTCGCGCGCCGGATTGGGCGGCTGCACATAGCCGTTGAACGCCTGGTTGACGATCTGGATCCTGTCGTAGCCCGCCGAGAAAAGCATGGCGAGGGCTTCGAGCGAGACGGCCTCGATCGATACGAAATCCGGGCGGCGGACATCGGCGAGAAGCTGCCGCACGAACAATTCGTCAGCCCCTTCGATGTCGCATTTTATGAAATAGGGAACGCCGTAAAGGTCGAACAAACGGGGGAGAGTGATGGTCGACACCTGGATTTCCTTGGCCGTGTGGCCGCCTTTTTCCGCCCAGCCCTTGAACAGGCTCGACCAGTCGTCCTTGGTGGGATTGACATAGAACGAAACCGTTTCATCATTGGCCGACCACAACGCGCGATCGACAATGATCAGGTTGCCGTTTTCGGCGGAAGATTTATGCGTTTGAGCGGCCGCATCGACCATATCGGGATTGGCCTCCAGCGCGACGACCTTGAAGCCCTTCGCCAGATAGAACTTCGTATCGAGCGCGCGGTGCATTCCGAGGTCGAAGATGAGGCCGGGCTGACAGGATTGAGCGCTCATGGGCTGTGACCTCTGTGACATCTGTAGGAATGGAAGTGACTGTCGCATACCCGCCGGGGTGGCGCAATTCAACGACATGTCTCATTTGGTCAATATGACGACACTCTGGTAAAAGTGGCCCTGATCGATGAAATGGCCGGCGGAAAAATGCTGCAGCCATTGTGTTTCGAGAAAGGACCTGCGGTAAAACACATTGCAGTTGTAAGCGTCGGCGAAGGAATAGCGCAGCACATAGCGGTTGTCCGGAATGTCGCCGGCGATATCCCTGCGCAGCCGCTCCTCCTCGACACCATGCGCCAATGCTTGGATCAGCCACTGGTAGTCCTTGGCAAACTTCCAGGACGCGTCATCCAGCACCGTGATGTAGAGCTTGCCGCCCGGACGCAGGATCCGGCGCAGTTCCAGAAGCCAATGCAGTTCCCCTTCCGAAATGTGCGTGAAAACAGAAAACGCGGAAATGAGATCGAAACTGTTGGCCTCGAACGGCAGCGTTGGATAGGGGCGGTTCTGGAACAGTTTTATGTTCGAGGTGGAATGCGTTTCAAGCCACTCGATATAGCTCGCATTGATGTCGCACAGCCACGATTCATAGCGGGGATCACGTGCCATATGGCGCGCGACCCGTCCCGTGCAGCCACCGAAATCAAGGTGCTTCAGCGCTGAGTTTCCCGTTTGCCTCAGTTCCAATCCCATGAGTTGCGATGCGTCGTAAAAGCCGGACAGCCAGTATTCGAGATGACGCTCTCCATAATAGCCCTCGCGGTCGGCAGGGGCAGGCAGAACCATGTCGTCGCTTTTGGCCAGCGCCAGGGCGTTTGCATCTGTACTGAGGGGAACAAGATATGGCGAAAACACGGGCGTGTTCATAAAATCGCGCGCGTGGCCCGGCGGCAATTCCAGCTTTCGCCGCTGATCGTAGAATGGCAACTTGTCTTCGAAGGCGGCCATAACTTCCTTTCACCAGCATAACCTTGCGTTGCCGACTGTAATGTGTCCGCAGCGCCAGGTCGAGAAAAAGCGCTTGCGCGCTCCTGGAAGACGACAGGACAACGCCGATCGCTGCAGGACCAATTCGTCGCAATCAATCCGTGTGGAAAGACGCGACTCCTGTCACGCGCTGTTGTAAACTCGATCACCACCGAATAAATTTTCGCGGAAGCAGGGCATTGTGGCGGCAATTATGCTTTTGAACAGCACTGGGAAAGGTCCGGAACCGGAAGCCGGCGGCCTGCCTCGCGACGAAACCGCTTCTCCAAATCTCGCTGGCAAGACAGTCGTGTTGATCTTGGGGATGCACCGGAGCGGCACTTCACTCGCAGCGCATGCCTTTGCCGCCGCCGGCCTGCCGCTTGGGCAGCATCTTCTCCTCGATCCCCGTCCGGACAACCCCGATGGCTATTGGGAGGACGCCGATGTGATCGCCGCGCAGGAGGATTTGTTGAAGGCGCGCTTCGGGGGAATAGAAAAGGTCTGGGGTGTCGAGGGCCTGGATGATGTGGACGGGCCGGATTGTCCTGCGGGTGCCCGGGCCTCAGCCCTGGCACGGCTGAAAGGCATCCTCGCCAATCGTCTGGCGCGCTCGCAACTCTTTGTCGTCAAGGACCCGCGTACCGCCCGGTTGTTGCCTGTGTGGCGCGAGGTGTCGCGGCAAACCGGCGTCCGGCTGGTGAGCGTTTTGGCCATTCGTCATCCAGGCGAGGTCGCGCGCTCGATCCTCAAGCGCGATGGTCTGCCGGTGGCACTTGGTGAAATCATGTGGTTGCGCTCCGTGGCCGACGTATTGACCCACACCGGAGCGGCCCCGAACCATCCTTTGGTTGCGACGATTGTTTATGACTCGTGGTTTTCGCAGCAGGGTAACAACCGGCAGGCGATTGAGCGGCTTGCTTCGGCCGTCGGGGTGGAAGCGGTCAGGAACTGGGTGACGCCCGTGAAAGAGGTGCATCGTCATCATCAGGCAGCGCCCGTGATGTTCCCCGTGACCAATGAAATCTATCACGCCATTGCCGGTTTTGGTGCCGGTGCCATGGACGAGGATACCCGGCGAAAGCTGCTCCATCGCATCGAGCGCCTGATCTCGTGCTTCGGAGGCTGGTCGGCGCTGGCGCGTGCCGTGGCGGCCGGTGCGTCATTGAAGCAGCGCCCCGCGATCCTCCCGCTCCCCGCGGCGTTCGGCGATGAAAGCCCGGATGTTGCTTCATGGCGTAGCGCGGGCCATGTGATCCTTCAGCACGGGAACGAATGGTGCCGGCCGCACCAGGGAGGCTACCTGCTTCATGCCAACCAGCCAGGTACGCCCGATGCGGCGCTCGAATGGCAGGGCGTGTTCAATACACGGCAGGCGATCTTGCGGGGGCAACTGGCCGCCGGGATGGCGTCTCTCAAACTTACGATCGAGATTGACGCCGGAAACGGAGCGAATGTGGAAAGAAAAGTGTGCGTGATGGCGCCGCGCCAAACCCTCAAGCTCGCCGCGCCACTGGCCGCCCACCATTGGCACACGATCCGGTTGTTGGTCTCCGCCGCGCCCGAAGCGCGCGAGACCTATGGAGCGGCCCTCACCGTGTTCGGCATGCAGATCGACTAAGACTATTCCCGGGACCATTCGGGATGGCCGATCGCCTGCAGCGCAGCCTCCACATC
>JANLYR010000087.1:0-25742 GCA_031365765.1 Hyphomicrobiales bacterium
AACCTGTTCTCCGGCAACCTGTACGCGGGCCTGTCCGAATTCGCGCTGCACTATATCGGCGGCATTATCAAACACGCCAAGGCGCTGAATGCGATCACCAATCCGGGCACTAATTCCTACAAGCGCCTGGTGCCGGGCTATGAGGCGCCGGTGCTGCTCGCGTATTCGTCGCGCAACCGCTCGGCCTCGTGCCGCATCCCGCATACGTCGAACCCCAAGGCCAAGCGCGTCGAAGTGCGCTTCCCCGATCCAGCCGCCAACCCCTATCTGTGCTTCGCGGCCCTCCTGATGGCGGGGCTCGACGGCGTGCAGAACAAGATCCATCCAGGCGACGCCATGGACAAGAACCTCTACGACCTGCCGCCGGCGGAACTCAAACAGGTGCCGACGGTGTGCGGCTCACTCCGCGAAGCGCTTGCGGCACTCGACCACGACCGCGACTTCCTGAAGAAGGGCCAGGTGTTCTCCGACGATCTCATCGACAGCTATATCGAGCTCAAGATGGAAGAAAACATGCGCACCGAAATGACCCCGCACCCGGTCGAGTTCGACATGTATTACAGCTGCTGAAGCTAAATGTTTCCTCCTGAAACTGGGCCGGTGTGGAAACACCGGCCTTTTTTTGTAACGCTTTACGGGGCGCGGCGCTTTGGTCTAGGATTCGCTCCATGTCGACCCTCACCATCCTGCCCGCGATCGAGACTCCGCAGCTTACTTTGCGCGAGATCGAGCTGCGCGATGCGGGGCCGTTCGCGTCCTTCATGACGCAGGAGCCCTATCAGCGCCACATCGCCATGCGGCTTCGCGACGAAACCGAGGTCCGGGCTTTCGTCATCCGTTCGGTGGCGCGCCAGGGCGATGAGCGGCGCAACGTGTTTCATCTGGCGGCCGAGGAGAAATCGAGCGGCGAAGCGGTGGGCGACGGATTTCTCATCGTCCAGCGCAAGGGCCTCATCGAACTGGGCTGGGGGGTGCATCCCGCGATGTGGTCGATGGGGCTGGGCAGCGAGATCGGCCGCGCCCTGCTGGCGCTATCCTTCGAGCGCCTCGGGGCCGAGCGCGCATGGTGCAAGGTGATGACGGGAAACAAGGCGTCGGAAAGCCTGGCGCGGCGTCTCGGTCTCCGGCATGTACAGTCGCGCGCCGATTTTCCGGCAAGTCCGGGGCGGCTTGAGACGGTCGCCGTGTTCGCCATCACCGCGGCCGAATATTTCGACCAGGCCTATTGAGGGCGCCATGGCGGAAACCCAACCCCTATGCGATTTCGGCTGGAGGGCGCCGAACTTCAACCTGCCGGGGACCGGCGGCAAGAGCCATGGACTGAACGATCTCGCAGGCAGCAAGGGCACGCTTGTCGCCTTCATCTGCAATCACTGTCCCTTTGTCAAAGCCGTGCTGCCGCGTCTGGTTCGCGATGCGGCGGACCTGGCCAGGCTCGGCATCGCCACGGTGGCGATTTCCGCCAATGACGCGGAGAACTACCCGCAGGACAGTTTCGCCAACATGAAGGCTGCGGCGCGCGAGTACGGTTTCCCGTTTCCCTATCTCTATGATGAATCGCAGGACGTGGCCCGGGCTTACGGCGCGGTGTGCACGCCCGATTTCTTCGGCTTCAACGCCAGGCTCGAACTGCAATACCGGGGCCGCCTCGATGAAACGCGCATGACGCCGGTGCCGGACGCGCGGCGCGATCTCTACGAAGCGATGAAGCTGGTGGCGCAAACCGGCGAAGGTCCGCGCCAGCAGGTCGCCTCCATGGGCTGTGCTATTAAATGGAAGGCATCATGACAAAAAACATCCCCCTCCGTGCCCGGCTTGAAGGCGGCGGTACGCCTCTCATGCGCGACTGGTATCTCAAGTCCGAGACTGGGCCGCTCAAGGATGTGCTGCTTGGCCCGGCCGAGAGTTTCCGCTGGATGGGACTGGAAAACGCCCAATGGTCTTCGCTGGTGCGCGACACCTTGCGCAAGGGCTATCGCTTCGACCAGCAGCTTGCCATGCGCCAGCACCGCGAGATGGTCGACGCCTACGCATCCGCCGGCGTCACCACGCATTTCCTGCCCCTCGACATGCACAATCCCTATCAGGTCTATGCGCGCGACTCGTCGTTCATGACGCCTTACGGTGCTGTCATCTGCCAGCTCGCCAATCCCCGGCGGCGCGGCGAATACGCGGCGGTGCTGCGCTTCTATCTCGACCACGGCATCCCGATCTACGACATGATCTCGGCGGGGAATTTCGAGGGCGGCGATTTCAACATCATCCGCCCCGGCGTGGCGCTGGTGGGCTACACCGATCACCGCTCGGAGGAAGTGGCGGCGAGACAGGCGGCGGAATGGTTCGTCAAGGAAGGCTGGGAAATCAAATACGCGCCCATAGACCAGTTCTATGTGCATATCGACCTTATGGTGTGCATGCTGAACGAGCATTGCGCCGCGGTGTGTCTCGAGACCACCGAGGACGATATCGTGCAGTGGCTCAGATCGAAAAAGATCGAGATCATCCCGGCCTCGTTCAAGGAAACCATGGCGCTGGGCTGCAATGTCGTGGCGCTGGGCAACGATCGCGTGCTGTCGACGGCGGGAGCCAAGGGCCTCAACAAGGATATGCGGGCGGCCGGCTTCGAGGTTTACGATCCCGACATGAGCATGTTCGTCCAGGCCGGCGGCGGCGTACACTGCATGTGCCAGCCGCTGCGCCGTGAGGCGGCGTAAACTCGTGCTTGCCTGCGCCGGACTATGAGTTGCAAAAATGCCTCCGGATGCGGTATGGTCACCACCCGTAAAACCCCTCCATCACGGGCGGGCACCTTGTCGTCACTGGCACACGGACCGGAAGCGCACCGAAAATTTCCCTCGATGGACTGTTCACCGCGCCCGTCAGCGGGGGCAATTTCAGTTTCAGCCTGACGTATTTGCCGCCCGATTGCATCGTAACCCTGACCGCGGCCGGTGGCACTGGCGGCACCACTCAGGCAGTCATCGCCAATTGCGGCCCAAAGGGCATCTATCCGCAGGGCGCATGGAACACCGCCACGACCTACCAACCAGATGACGTGGTGAGTGACCAGGGCTCGGCCTGGCGGGCGCTGGCCGCCAACAAAACCAAGCGACCATCCCTCAATCCGGCACTATGGGAGAAGTTTGTGGCGCGCGGCGCCACTGGTATTACCGGCGCGACCGGTCCACAGGGTGGCACGGGACCAACAGGAGCGACAGGCGCAACCGGACCAGCAGGACCTCAAGGCGCCGCCGGGCCTGCTGGCGCCACAGGTCCTCGGGGTCCGACGGGTCCACAGGGACCGGCCGGGCCGACGCTTTTGCGGCATCTGGCATGGGGAACGATAGATTTGCCGATGCAAGGCGATACTGCTTTGTCTATTCCGTCAATAATACCTCCAACAAGTGGAACAGCGCTGGCCCGAGCGCAGGGCCATTGCTCCATTGACGCAGGCATCCCAACCGAGCTTACTTTCGGAATTGGCACCTCGGCCGCAGCGGCGTTGAATCCGCCCGACTGGGAACTTGGCAAAATTTTGACCCTTGACGATTCTACGGCCAGTTTTTCTGCGGAGAAGGTGATACCTGTAACTGCTGGCGTTAAAACCACAATTTACTTTTATGTCAGGTCGAATTCGAACTCGGCAACAGGTTTAATCCGTTGCGCCGGCACGCTCGACATTGAAGTTTTTTCCGGTTCGCTGTAGCGAACTCTCGTCAATCGGATGGACGCGGCCGCCGCTGCATGCTTGGGGCGCAAGGCGTTCCTATATCTGAAGTTTTCTGTTATAACTTTCGTATGTGCAGCGGCGCTCGGCGTCGAGTCAGGCGGCGCACACTGCATGTGCCAGCCGCTGCGCCGGGAGGCGGCCTGACCGATTGGAGTCCGCGTTCGATTTCCGTAAGATTGGCGGTGTCGCAGATTGAAAGACTCACCGTCATAAGTTGCGCAATTTGCGTAATTTCTGTAATTGGTCTGTGTTACATTACAATCCCAGCAGAGAGCCCGTCATGATCAAATCCAAAGCCGTCCCTGCCGCCGAATTTACCCGCAATTTCGGCCGTTACCGGATGCTTGCCCAGAAGGGCGCCGTTACGGTCACCAGTCACGGGCACATCACCGGCTATTTCGTGCCTCCCGATGAATATGAGGAGTTCGCGCGGTTCCGGGCACAGCGGCACAGTTTTGCTACTGTCGATCTTCCCGAGGACAAAATTAGCGCCATCGCGGCCAGCCGCATGGACAGCCGCCACGATCATCTCAACGCCCTGCTTGAACGCGAATAGATGGGAATTCCGAGGCCCGAGCCGGGCCTTGTTCTGAATTACGCCTGTCTTTGCATGACGAACATCGGGTGGGGCGTGAAGAAGGCCGCAAGGACCGTCCGAGCGTGATCGTGCTTGCTACAAAGCGTAAAGTGGATAAAGCGGTCATTGTCACTGTGCTGCCGATTACCCACGCCGCGCCAGCGGATTTGACGAGTGCGGTGGAAATACCACGCGCTATCAAACGGCACCTCGGTCTTGACGATGCGCGCTCCTGGATTGTCATCGCCGAAGGCAATGAATTTGTCTGGGCGGGCCACGATCTGAAAAAGGTGTCAAACTCCGATTCGTATGAATTCGGAATGCTTCCGCCACGCTTCTTCGACCAGGTGCGCGACGCTTTTGTTGCCTTTAACAAAGCGGGGCAATCGATATCGACGCTCCGGTCATGAAATGAAAGGCGCTGCACCATGACGAGGCCTGACGTTTCAATCATCGGTGCTGGCCCCGCCGGCCTGATGGCGGCCGAGGTGCTGGCCCAGGGCGGCGCCTCCGTCACCATCCACGATCACATGGCGGCGCCAGCGCGGAAATTCCTGCTGGCGGGTCGCGGCGGGCTGAACCTCACCCATTCGGAACCGCTGGAGCAATTGCTCGCGCGCTATGGCGAGGCGCGCCCATTTCTCGAACCCGCCATCCGCGCTTTTCCGCCCGAAGCGCTAGTCGCCTGGTGCAACGGGCTTGGCATCGAGACGTTCGTCGGCTCGTCTGGCCGGGTGTTTCCAAAACAGATGAAGGCCTCGCCGCTGCTTCGCGCCTGGCTCCGGCGGCTTGAAGGCCTCGGCGTGAAACTCCAAACGCGTTCGCGCTGGGAGGGCTTCGACGGCCGCCTCACGATCCTCGCGATGGGTGGTGCCTCCTGGCCGCATCTGGGATCGGACGCCACCTGGGTGCCGGTGCTGCAGGCGGCGGGCATCGCGGTCAATCCGTTCAAGCCGGCCAACAGCCGTTTCCTGGTCAACTGGTCGAAAGTGTTCCGCGAGCGCTTTGCTGGAACACCGGTCAAGAACGTGGCGCTCACCTACGCCGGGCATCGGGTGCGTGGCGAAGTCATGATTTCGAGCGAAGGCATCGAGGGCGGCGCCATCTATGCACTGTCGAAGGGGCTGCGCGAACAGCCGGGCCATCCGATCCATATCGATCTCCGCCCCGACGTTCCGCTGGAAACCCTGGCGCAGAGACTGGCGCGGCCGCGGGCCAAGGACACGCAGTCGAACTATCTCCGCAAGGTCGCGGGGCTGTCGCCGGTCGCCATTTCGCTGCTGCGCGAAACGGGAACCGTTGCCGACGCCGCCGGAATCAAGGCCTTGCCGCTGCGCATCCTGCGACCCGCCGGGCTGGCACGGGCGATTTCGTCAGCCGGCGGAGTATCGCTCGATGAACTGGACGCAAATTACCAGTTGCGCAAGTTGCCGGGCGTCTATGCGGTGGGAGAAATGCTGGACTGGGAAGCGCCGACCGGTGGCTATCTCATGCAGGCGTGCTTCTCGAGCGCAGTCGCCGCCGCTTCCGCCATCCTGTCCTTGCCCCGTGATGGCCATATTCTCGCGGCAGAAAAAAAGCCATGAGATCTCTCAGCCTGCTCGTTTTCGCTTTGTGGCTCGCAGTGCCGGCCTCCGCCGATGTGCGCACATATTGCGAGGCCTATGCGCGCGATGTCGCCAACGGGCGGGTCAGCGGCGGTGAAATTCTCAACGGCAAGATCGCCGGCACCATGCCCGAGACCAGTCCCAGATGGACCGAGGTGAATGGCAAGGCCATGGCCGGCTGCATGGCGCAATATGGCGAGAGCGCTGACAATTCCGCGACGGCTGAGGTGGCCTCGGTCGAGGCAACGCCACCGCCGCCGCCACCCAAGAAACAGAAAACCGCAGCAAATGCCGTCACGCTCGTTCCCGGCAGCAAGGCGTGGAACGATTACTGCGACAAGAAGTATTCGTCCTTCGACCGCAAGACCGGCATGTACCGTTCCTTGAAGGGCCTTGCCAGGCCGTGCAAGGTGGCGAAGCGCTAACGCGTCGGGAGTTCTCCCATGGATCTGATGCTTGACGGCAAGGTGGCGCTGGTATGCGGCGCGAGCCAGGGGTTGGGGCTGGCGGTCGGCGAGGCGCTCGCCGCCGAAGGCTGCATCGTCGCTTTGCTGGCGCGAGACGCGGCAAAGCTGCAGGACAATGTCGCTGCATTCGCGCGCCGGGGTTGGACGGCGGTGGCTCTCGCCACCGACATGGGCGACTGGGACAGCGTTGCCAGTTCGCTCCGCCTCCTCCCCGCCCCGCCCGCCATCCTCGTCAACAATACCGGCGGACCACCGCTGACCGAGGTGACGAGCGTCGATCCCGATCTGTGGCGGCGCCAGTTCGAGGCGATGGTGCTGAACCAGATGCGACTGACCGAAGCCGTGCTGCCCCGGATGCGGGCCGCGAAATTCGGCCGTGTGCTGAGCATCGCGTCGACCAGCGTGGTCGAACCCTACGCCGGGCTTGCCATTTCCAATGCGCTCCGTGCCGCACTCGCCAACTGGATGAAGACGCTCGCCAGCGAGGTCGCCGCCGATGGCGTTACGGTGAATACGCTGCTGACCGGCAGTTTCGTCACTGAGCGCACCGCGCGGATCAATGCGGCCGAGGCCGGGCAGCGCGGCATTACCATCGAGGATGTCCTGCGCGAATCATCCGCCTCGATCCCGGTTGGCCGCTATGGCGACCCCTTCGAGTTCGCGGCGGCGGCGGCCTTCCTCGCCAGTCCCCGCGCCTCCTACATCACCGGCCAGATGATCCGCATCGACGGCGGCGCCACGAAATCGGTCTAGCGGGCATCCTCCAAAATCATTCCGGCGCCTTTCCAGCCCACCATCATGGCGGGGCCGTTGGTATTACCCGCCATCAGGTTCGGAAATATCGAAGCGTCGCAGACGCGGAGATTGGCGAAGCCGTGAACCCTGAGGCGAGGATCGACCACCGCTGTTTTCGGATCGGGGCCCATGCGGCAGGTGCAGGACGGGTGGTACACGGTGCCGCAGCGCAGGCGGAAATCGGCGATGATGCCGTCATCCGACCGGACGGCGGGTCCGGGGCGGAGTTCCTCCTTCATCAGATCCGACAAGGGCGGCTCGGCCGCTATGCGGCGCAGGAATTTCACCGCGGCAAGAAATTCCTCGACATCATGCTCCGTGGACAGAGCATTTGGCTGGATGCGCGGCGCCTCGAACGGATCGGCGGAGCGTATCGCGATTTCTCCCCGGCTTGTCGGGCGGCAGTTGGAGAGGCCCAGCGACAGGCCCGGGAATGGATCGGGGCTCAGCACCGGCCGCTCGCCCTGTTTTGGAAGCAGGGTCGAGAAAGCCTGCATGTAAAGCTGCATGTTGGGCCGCTCCTCCCGCGGAGAGGTGCGGAAAAAACCGCCGGCATTGTTGATGCCCAGCGACAATGGCCCGCGCCTGGTCAGCACATATTGCGCGCCCACGCGGAGCTTTCCCCACCACGGGCGCAGCACCTGGTTCAGTGTCGGCACCCGCATAGACCACGTATAGTTGATGCCGATATGGTCCTGCAGGTTGCGCCCGACATTCGCATTCGCATCGCGGACCGCGATGCCGCTGGCGCGCAGAACCTCCGCCGGTCCTATCCCCGAAAGCTGCAGAAGCTGCACCGAATTGACCGCCCCGCTGGCGACGATCACCTCGCGCCCGGCATTTGCCGTCTCGGTCTGCCCGTTCCGCACATATTCGACGCCGATTGCGCGGTTGCCCTCGAACACAATCCGGGTGGCATGAGCACCGGTCAACACCCGCACATTCTTTCGTGTCATGGCGGGCCGGAGAAAGGCGCGCGCCGCGGACATGCGGCGCCCCCCCTTGGTGGTGATCCGGTAATAGCCCACGCCTTCCTGGACCGGGCCGTTGAAGTCTGGATTAAACGGCAGTCCGGCCTTTTCCGCCGAGGCGATGAATTCGCGGCACAGCGGGTGCTGATCGCGGGACGTGTCGCTGACATGGAGCGGGCCGGCCTCGATCGCATCATAGGCCTGGCGCACGTCCTTCCAGCCCCAGCCGGGATTACCAGCGCTTTCCCAATCGTCGTAATCGCCGGCATGACCGCGGATATAGACCATGGCGTTGATCGAGCTCGACCCACCCAGAACCTTGCCGCGCGGCCAGAAATCCGCCTGTCCGCCAAGACCGGGGTCGGGCTCGGCGCGATACATCCAGTTGACCCTGGGGTCGTAGAAGGTCTTGCCGTAGCCCAGCGGCATGTGGATGTAAAAGCGCCGGTCGCTGCCGCCGGCTTCCAGCACAAGCACGCGATGCCGGCCACTCGCCGATAAACGTTCGGCCAGAACGCAGCCGGCGGACCCCGCGCCCACGACGATGTAATCGAATATCATTTTACCCGCTGTCATCGCCGGATTCATTCCGGCGACCCATTGTGCCGAATGATTTCCTCTTCGGCGAGTGGAGAAATGGGTTGCCGGGACGAGCCCGGCAATGACAGAGTGGGAAAGTCAAAACAGGGACCTTCCATGAAAATCCGCGATCTCAAGGTGTTCGTCGTTGGCAATCCGCCGCCGGGATTTGGCGGGCGGTATTTCATCTTCGTCAAGCTGACCACCGACACCGGCATCAGCGGCATCGGCGAATGCTATTGCGCCACCTTCGGTCCCCGCGCCATGACCGCGATGATCGAGGACACGTTCGGCCGCTATGTCGAGGGCATGGACCCGTTCCACCTCGAGGCGCTGTGGCGCAAGGTCTATGGCTCGGGCTACACGCTCCGTCCCGACGTCTCGCTGATGGGTGTGCTGTCGGGCATCGAGATCGCGCTGTGGGACATCCTCGGCAAGGCGCTGGAGAAACCGGTTTATGAGCTGCTCGGCGGGCGCGTGCATGAGAAACTGCGCTCCTACACCTACATCTATCCTGACACCGCGAAAGGCCAGGACGATTCGATCTACTGGAACGCGGAAGCCTCGGCCGAGCGCGCGGCGCATTATGTGAAACTCGGCTTCACCGGCATCAAGTTCGATCCCGCCGCACCCTATTCCGCTTTCGATCCCAGGCAGCCTTCGCTTGAATCCATCGAGCTCTGCGCCAAATTCTGCAAGCTCATCCGTGAAGCCGTGGGCACCAAGGCCGATCTCCTATTTGGAACGCACGGTCAGTTCACGGCGTCAGGCGCCATCCGGCTGGCCAAGCGCCTCGAGCCCTACGACCCCCTGTGGTTCGAGGAGCCGGTGCCGCCGGAGAAGCCCGAGGAGATGGCGCTGGTGGCGCGCGGCACGTCCATTCCGGTGGCGACCGGCGAGCGGCTCACCACGAAATACGAATTCGCCCGCGTGCTTGAATGCCGGGCCGCCTCGATCCTGCAGATGGCGCTGGGCCGCGTCGGCGGCCTCATGGAGGCCAAGAAGATCGCCGCCATGGCGGAAACCTATTACGCCCAGATCGCGCCCCATCTTTATGCCGGGCCGGTCGAGGGCGCGGCCAACATTCATTTCGCCGCCACGCTACCCAATTTTCTCATCCTCGAATCGATCGAAACATGGAGTGGTTTCCATTCGAAGATCATCAGGAACCCGATCCGCTGGGAGAACGGCTACGTCATCCTCCCCACCGCTCCGGGCCTCGGCATCGAGCTCGACGAGGAAGTCGCGCTGGCCAACCCTTATACAGGCGACCGGCTGCACCTCGAAATGACCAACCATCCGGTGCGCTGATGCGGTATGGCTATATCGGTCTCGGCAATCTGGGCGGGCACCTCGCGGCCTCGCTCATCCGGCAGGGTTTGGACGTCACGGTCAATGATATCGACCCGAAACTGGCGGACCGCCACGTGGCCGCCGGTGGCAAATGGGCTGAAACACCCTCGGCGCTGGCGGCTGAAGCCGATTGCGTCATCACCTGCCTGCCCTCGCCCGTTGTCTCCGAAAAAGTCCTCGATCGGGTCCTGGAAACCTTGCGGCCCGGCGCCACCTGGATCGAGATGTCGACGCTGGGCCGCGACGAAATCCTGCGGCTGGCTCAGATCGCCGAAGCGAAAGGCGTCCGCGTGCTCGAAAGCCCGGTTACCGGCGGCGTGCATCTGGCGGCGCAGGGCAAGATCACCGTGCTGGCGGGTGGCGACGCGGATCTGTTCGAGCTGCACAAGCCGGCTTTGCAGGCCATGGGCGACCAGCTCTTTCACATGGGGCCGCTCGGCTCCGCCGCCGTGATCAAGGTCATCACCAACATGCTGGCCTTCATCCATCTGGTGGCCGATGGCGAGGCTTTGATGCTGGCGAAACGCGGCGGACTCGATCTGGGCCAGGCGTGGGCCGCCATCAAGGCCAGTTCCGGCACCAGCTTCGTCCATGAAACCGAGGGCCAGCTCATTCTCAACGGCAGCTACGATATCGCCTTCACCATGGATCTGGCGCTGAAGGATCTGGGTTTCGCCAGGAATTTCAGCGAGGAGTTCGGCGTGCCGCTGGATCTGGGCATGCGCACCCGCGAGATTTTCCTCAAAGGACGCGATGCCTATGGCGGTGCCGCGCAATCGACGCAGATCGTCAAGCTGCTGGAAGACGCGCTCGGGACCGACCTTCGCGCTCTAGGTTTCCCGGCCCGTCTCGAATAAGCCCGGTGCCTTCCGCTAGAGCCTATTCCTGTCGTAAGCTTAATTTGCGACGCAATTGACTTTCCTCGCGGAAATCCCTATTTCCACTGCAATCAGCGCGCCCCCGGCTGGCGATACGGCCCCGGCGCCTCTTCCCTGAAAATCGCCAGAACGGTTCCACATACGACATGAATTTCTCCGAGCTCGGTTTGAGCCCCAAGGTCCTCGCGGGCATTACCGCCGCGGGTTATACCGTCCCCACCGCCATTCAGGAGCAGGCCATCCCGCACGCGCTTTTGCGCAAGGATGTGATGGGCTTGGCCCAGACCGGGTCCGGCAAGACGGCGGCCTTTGTGCTGCCGATGCTGAACATGCTGGAAAAGGGCCGCGCCCGCGCCCGGATGCCCCGCACGCTCATTCTGGAGCCGACGCGCGAATTGGCCGCCCAGGTCCAGGAAGCCTTCGAGACGCTTGGCAAGATGCACTCGCTGTCGGTGGCGCTTCTCATCGGTGGCGTCGCCTTCGAGCCGCAGGCGCTGAAGATCGACCGCGGCGCCGATGTCGTCATCGCCACGCCCGGGCGCCTGCTCGATCATTTCGAGCGCGGCCGACTGCTGCTCACCGGCATCGAGATGCTGGTCATCGACGAGGCCGACCGGATGCTCGACATGGGCTTCATCCCCGACATCGAGCGCATCTGCAAGCTTCTCCCCTTCACCCGCCAGACGCTGTTCTTCTCGGCCACCATGCCGCCCGAGATCCAGCGCCTCACCTCGCAGTTCCTGCATAACCCCGAGCGGATCGAAGCGTCGCCGCGCTCTTCCACCGTGGACACCATCGAGCAGCGGCTCGTCGCCGTGCCGCATGACGCCAAGCAGAAACGCGAGGCGCTCCGCGCGCTGCTCCGCACACAGACGAATGTCAAGAACGCCATCGTCTTCGCCAATCGCAAGACCACCGTGGCGCTTTTGGAAAAGTCGCTGAAAACGCATGGCTTCAACGCCGGAGCGCTGCATGGCGACATGGACCAGTCGGCGCGGATCAAGATGCTGCAGGCCTTCCGCAACAACGAGATCACCTATCTCATCGCTTCCGACGTGGCGGCCCGCGGTCTCGACATTCCCGATGTCAGCCACATCTTCAATTTCGACGTGCCGATCCACGCCGAGGATTACGTACACCGGATCGGGCGCACGGGGCGCGCCGGGCGCGAAGGCCATTCCTTCACCATGGCGACGCGCGAGGAAGCGAAATATCTCCGCGCCATCGAAGGTCTGATCAAGAAAGAGATCGAGTGGTACGATCTGGGTTACAGCGGCGAGGAAACCGCCGAGGAAGCAAAGCCCGAACGCAAACCCCGCGGCCGCGCCGCCGCCGCCAAGCCCCAGGAAGCGAAGCCCCGGTCAGAGGCGCCCCGCGTTCAGCCCACGCCCGAACCTGCCCGGCCGCGACACCCCGAGCGCAACGCCAATCCCCCCCGCTCCCTCCCCGACGCCCCGGACCACGGCGGCTTCCACAAAGACAACATGCCGGCGTTTCTGATGCAGAAGGTCAAGGTGGGGTAGAAACCGCACGATTTTACCAACTTCTTTTGTCCGAGCGTTTCCGGGCTTTGCTTCACAGGCCTTCAGACGGCTTGAAGTTCTCGAGGCAGCGACCAGTCTGGAGGACTTGCGGGCATTGCCAAGCAACAGACTTGAGGCATTGCGCGGCGCAAGGTTGGGGCAGTTCAGTATCCGTATCAACGAACAGTAGCGGATTTGCTTTGTCTGGCACCGGAACGCCAAGGGTCCGTTCGATGTCGAAATCGTAGATTACCACTAGGAGACCGCAAATGCCGCGTCCCATTGTCCATCCAGGCTCCATACTCGCAGACGAACTTGAAGCAATCGGCACATCACCATCCTCGCTGGCGCGCGCGATAGAGGTTCCGCCGAACCGCATCAGCCAGATCATTCAAGGCAAACGCGCGGTCACCGGCGATACGGCGTTGAGGCTTGGACACTGGTTTGGCATGAGCCCCCAGTTCTGGCTCAATCTGCAAAGCCAATATGAGTTGAGGCTGGCCGAGGAAACTTCAGGCAAGCAAGTCCGAAAGTTGCCGGTGCGAGCGGCCTGACGATCACCCAATGCACATCCGTTGAATCACAATCTTTCCCGCGAAGGCGGGAATCCCGCTATTACGAGAAAGTTAGCCGGTTCCCCGCCTGCGCGGGGGTGACGGTTTAGGTGGTGCAGCGTGCGCCGCCTCCCACGCCTTCCCGCACCACAGCGTCATCTCATCCATATCTTCCAGACACCGTTCCGGGGCCTGCCAGTAGGAGGTCAATGTGCGTTTTCCGTTCTTTGTTTCATAGCTGAATGGCGCCAGGCCTTCCGCCTCGAACGCGCCGCGCGTTTCGGCACTGGTCTTGAGATAGAGCGTGTCTCCCGCCACCAGCGCGAACATCCGGCCGTCCCGGTAAAACCCGGTACCGCCGAACATTCTCCGCGCCGTCACCGCGCCGAAACCGGCCATCTGCTCCTTCAGAAAATCGACAAACCCGCTCACGCCGCCAGAGCGAGCCTCTGGTCGCGGGCCTTGAGCAGGGCCCAGACGATGAGCACGCCCACCGCCTTGCTGGCGACTTCGGTCGAGAACGCCGCCGGGGTGAGATAGCCCGCGAGGTACTGGAAGGTCACCGTATCGAGCGGCACGGCGATCAGGCTCGACCACAGGATGCGCTGATAGAGCGGGCGCCGGGTGAAGGAATAGACCGCCCAGTCGGCAAGCTCCGACAGCACGAAGGCCGAGATGCTGGCAAGTGCTATCGCCTGATCGACCATGAAGAAGGTGACGAAACCCGCAACCCCCGTTGCCACCAGGATCGAATGGCCGATCTCGCGCTGGGCGTAATCGCGCAGCACGAACACGGCACCAACCACGAAGTTCGCCAGATAGAGATCGCCGAACGCCGTGCCCCAGACAGTGACGCCGGGCACCAGTTGGGCAGGAGCGAACAACCAGTTCACCAGGATGATCGAGACGATATAGCTCGCCGTCCAGAACACGGCCCTGCCCTTGTTTTCCATCAGCCGGTGATCTCGCCCGCCTTGAAGCACATCTTGATTTCCTTCTTGGCATTTTCGGCGCTGTCGGAGCCATGCACCGAATTGGCCTCGATCGATTCGGCGAAGTCCTTGCGGATCGTACCCGCCGCCGCGTTGGCGGGGTTGGTGGCGCCCATCACGTCGCGGTAGCGCTGCACCGCGTTATCGCCTTCCAGCACCTGCATGACCACCGGCCCGGAGGTCATGAACTTCACCAGGTCCTTGTAGAACGGGCGTTCGGCATGGACGGCATAGAATTTCTTGGCGTCGGCCTGTTTCCACTTGGCCCGCTTCTGCGCGATGATGCGCAGACCCGCGCCCTCGATCTTGGCGTTGATGGCGCCGGTGACATTGCGCCTGGTGGCATCGGGCTTGATGATCGAGAGTGTCCGTTCGACGGCCATGGTGTTCCCCTGAAATGAATTGGGCCGCCTTATACCGGCGGCCCAATCGCGCAGCAAGGGAGATGCTGCGATTATTGCTGTGCTTCGCCGATGAGTGCCGTGGCGCGGCTCACCGAAACCCGGCGGTTCTCCGCTTCGGCTTCTGCCGTGGGAATCTTGAGATAGCGTTCGCCATAGCCCGCAGTGCGCAGGTTTTCGGCCGGAATGACGAAATATTCCGACAGCGCCTGCTTGACGGCCACCGCGCGCTGGCGCGACAGGTCCAGATTGTAGGCGTCGGAGCCTACCGCATCGGTGTGGCCCTCGATCAGGAACACCTCGCGGGGGTGGGCTGCCAGCACGCGTTCGATGATTTCACCGACACGCTCCAGATTGTCGACTTCCTCTTCGCGCACGAAGCTCTCGTTGAAGCCGAACTTGATCGTGTCAATCTCGACGCGGGGAAGAGCGTTCCGCAGTTCAGCCGAGTTCTCGATATCCTCGACCGTGTAGCGCTTATCGAATTTGCGCGTCGGCGCGGCGACGAGCACATCCTCGATTTCCTGGTCATCGGCCTCGGCCGCGTCGATCACCGGGCGCTGGCCCGAATCGAGATTGATGCCGATCTCGATATTGGGCTCGTCGCGCAGCTCATTCTGCCGTTCGCGGCGGAAATCGACCATGCGCTGGCGCAGGAAGCGCCGGTCACGTTCAACCTGCTGGCGCCATCTGGCGCGTTCGGCCGCTTCGTAACGCTGGTCTTCCATGGCGCGCAGGAGAACCTCGATGCGGCGGCGAAGTTCGCGATCGGCGAGTTCGTCGGAATTCCGGCGGTCCTGCAGAACGATCTCGACATTGACCAGATATTTCGGGTCGATCTGGTCGTCACGGCGTCCCGGACGATCGCGGCGCGGGTTTTCCTCGCGGCGTTCAGCCAAGACCCTGGTGCGCAGAACCTGGCGCTCCTGCCCCAGTTTCTGGCGCAACTGGCGCTCGGTCTGCTGCGACAGCTTGTTCTCGCCCAGCAGGGCACGAATGTCGTTCAGGCTGGTGCGCAGTTCGGCCACCGTCATCTGGTTGGGCCGGCGGGAATCGGCAAGGATGGCCTGGGCGCGGCCCTCGGCTTCGGGGTCGCCCTGGTTGCGATCGAGGCGACTCACATCGCCATTGTCGACCTTTATCTGGCCACCGTTAGCAACGTCCTCGGGCGGTCCGTCAGCGTTTGCGACGGGCGCGTCTTCGGGCGGGCCGTCGGCCTGGACCGGAGGCTTCGCCTGTACGGCCATGCGATCGGCCCGGATACGCGCGCGGATCTGCAAGCGCGTTTCCGTTGACAGTCCGGGTGTCTGGGACAGGGTCTGCGCCAGCCTGATGCGAGTGCGCAAATCCTGGACCGTCATCCCGTTGGGATCGCGGTTGTCGGCGAGAAACGTCGTGACATCGCCCGGAACCGCGCGGGATTCGGCGGTCTTCACAGTGGTTTCAGGAGCCGGTGCGTCCTGGGGCTGGGCGGTTGTGTCCTGCGAAGTATCGGTCTGCTGTGCCGCTCCGGCCTTGGACTGCATGGCAAGCCGGTCGGCCCTCATGTGCTGGCGGATCTGCTGACGGGTTTCGGCCGGCAGAGCCTTGATCTGCGCCAGACGCTGACCGGATCGAACTCGGTTGCGCAAATCGACCATGCTCATTTCTTCGGCGGAACGCGTGTCGTTCAGATAATCGGTCACCGCTGCTGGAATTTTGCCCGAAGCCGTGGTTTCGGCGGCGGGAGCGTCGGACTGCGCCATCTGCTCCTGAGCCGGTTGCTCCTGGGCCGCCTGATCCTGGGCTGGCTGCTCCTGGGCCGGTTGCGCCTGGGCGGCCTGATCCTGGGCTGGCTGTTCCTGCGCCGGCTGCTCCTGAGCCGCCTGATCCTGGGCTGGCTGCTTCTGCGCGGGCTGGGTTGCCTCAGCCTGCTGGCGCGAAGCGCGCTCCTTGACTGCCGCCGCCATCACGCCCCTTACCTGACGCACGACATCCTTCGGCAGGTTGCCCGCCTGGATAAAGGTGCGGCCTTGCCGGATGCGCTGGGTCAATTGCGGAACGGTGAGTTCCGAAAGTGGTGTCTTGTCGGCCAGAAGGGCCTCGACTTCGGCAGGCACTGCCGCCTGCGCCAGTTGCATAAGCGGCTGGTCCTTGGCCATCGAAGGGCCGGCGAAAAGGGCAAGCGCAACCAGGCTAGCGGCGGTAAGTTTGAATTTCATCAATCGGAGCTCCTGTCAGTCTGAAGGCTAATTTCGTATAACGCGGCGGGTGTCGTCCGGTTCCCGGGCTCAATGAAGCAGCTTCAAGGTGAAAATAAGAAGCCTTTGTGACGGGACCTGCCTTGAGTCTGAACCGATTGACAGCAATCAGAGCCGTCCAGCCTGGATGATATGCTTGAGGAATTCGGCGGTGCGCTCTTTCTGCGGCTGGCCGAAAATCTGCGACGGCGGGCCCTCCTCGTGAACCACGCCCTCATGCAGAAAACATACTTTCGAGGCGACTTCGCGGGCAAAACCCATTTCGTGGGTGGCAAGCAGCATGGTCATGCCCTGTATCGCCAGGTCGCGCACGATATCGAGCACTTCCGCCACCAGCTCGGGATCGAGTGCTGAGGTGATCTCGTCGAGCAGCAGCAAGGCCGGCTCCATGGCCAAAGCGCGCACGATGGCGACGCGCTGTTGCTGGCCGGTCGACAGCCGGTCGGGATATTCCTGCGCCTTGGTCTCCAGTCCGACCCGGCGCAGCAGGGCGCGGGCCTTCGCCTCGGCTTCGGCAAGGGGAACACCCAAAACCTTGACCGGCGCCAGGGTCACGTTTTCCATGACACTCATGTGCGGAAAGAGATTGAAGCTCTGGAACACGATGCCGACCTTGCGGCGCAGGCTGTCGACATCGACGCCCGGCCCGGTGATGCGATCCTGCGCCAGGCGGATTTCGCCGCCTTGAATTTTTTCGAGATTGGTGATGCAGCGCAGAAGAGTGGACTTGCCGCAACCCGACGGTCCAATCAGGCACACCACCTGATGCTCCTCGACATCGAGCGTGATGCCGCGCAGAACGCGGAGCGGCCCGTAGTGCTTCTCGACATTCCTGATTTCCAGAAACGCCATTCAGCCCCCGGCTTTCATCAGGCGGTTGTCGCGCGCGATCAACCGGTCGACGAAACGCGCTTGCGGAATGGTGATCAGCACGAACAGGATCGCCACGATGGTGACGGCCGACAAGTTGAAGGCATTGGAGGCAATCATGCGCGCCTGGTTGAACGCATCGATCACGCCAATCACCTGGACGAGTGCTGTATCTTTCTGCAGCCCGATGAAATCGTTGAGGAGCGGCGCCATGATACGGCGCATCGCCTGGGGCACCACGACGTAGCGCATGGTCTGCAGGAACGACAGCCCAAGCGAGCGCGCCGCCGCGACCTGGCTGGCATGGATGCTCTCGATCCCGGCGCGATAGACTTCGGCGACATAGGCGCCATAGGTCAGCGTCAGCGCCAGGATGCAATACCAGGTGAGCGGCACCTTGCCGATCCACGGCAGCGTCTTGGGCACAAGACCGGACAAAGGCAGGCCGAAGCCCACGAGATAGAGCGTCACAATGGATGGTAGTCCGCGAAAGACGTCGCAATAGATGGTGGCAAGGGCGCGGATCGGCTGGCCCGCCGGTCCTGGCAGCACCCGGGCGATCGCCACAACCAGACCCCAGACCAGAATAAGAATCTCGGCCACCACGAAGATCACGACGTTGTTCCAGAAGGCCTTCAGCACGAGCGGATACTTCGTGGTCATCAGCGGCAGCAGAAAAAACGTTTTGCCAACGGCGGCATCGTTCATCATGACAAAATCGATCGCGCCAAGCGCTATCAGCACGAACGCGCCCCAGCCGAAGGTCAACAGCGCATGGTCCTTGGCGGCGGCGGTATCGATCCGCACCTCGACCACATCGTTTCTCGCCAGCGCGGCCCGCGCCCTGTTGGCGTAGTTGAACGATTTGATGGCAGGCCAGAACAACACCGCCACGACAGCCATCGTCAGTACAAAGACGATTTCCCACACGGCGGAATAGGCGTTGAGATCAACCAGCGCGTTGCGGACCAGCGTCGCGGTCCCGAACGACACCAGCACGCACAATGCGGCGAACAGTACGGCCGCCAGCGCGATGCCGTCGGGGCGGCTGGGAATGGGGGAGCGGGTGCGGGTCATGCAGGTTCTCCCCGGACCAGCGCGGTCCGGGGAGGAGTCGAGCGGCTACGGATTGAAGTACGGAACGGTTGCCGGGTCCTTGCCCCAGGCGGCGGCCAGATATTTGGCGCCTAGTTTCTTCATGGAGCCGTCATCGATGATCGCCTGGATGATCTTGTCGATGGTCGCCCCGTTGGCGGAGCCCTTCTCATAGATCGCGCCATAGGTCTCGCCGGTCTTGTACTGGCCTGCAACCTTGACGGCGCCGCTGCCATTGGCTTCCTCGGCGAGCGTGATCGATGTATCGGTCAAAGCCGCGTCGATCTGCCCGGCGCGAAGTGCCGTGAACATGTCGCCTTGCTCGGGATAGACCTGGACGTTGGTCAGGCCAAGCTTGTCGGTCACGAAGGTTGCACCCGTCGTTGCCTGCTGCACGCCGACGGTCACGGTCTTGATCGATTTCTCGTCGACCGGCGTGTCGGAGCGGGTCAGAACGCCGATATCGGAGAAGAAATAGGGAACCGAAAAGTCGGCGACCTTTTTCCTGTCGTCGGTGACGGAGATTTCCGACATCGCCAGGTCGAAGCCCGACGTCTGCCCGGTGATGAGAGGATCCCATCCGACATTCACCACCTCGATCTTGTCGAAGCCGGCACGCCAGGCAATCTCGGCCGCGAGGCAATACTCAAAACCGTCCTTGATGGTTTCCGGAGAATCGCCATTCCACCAGATCGGTGCCGGCAGCGACACTTCAACGGTGAGTTGTCCAGGCTTGGCCGGGTTCTCAATCGGGATCGAGCCCTTGGCCCCCATCACTTCGCAGTTGCCGATCATTTCGGCCGAAGCCGATCCGGCCAATGCCAGAAGCCCCGCCGCGGCGAACAATGTGAGTCTTGAAATCATCATTCTATTCCATTCTCCAAAAATTTAACCGTCGCTTTCAGCTTACACCCGAACCGGGGTGGGGCGGCAAGGGACTCGTCACCCGGTCCAACCCAGCCCCGCCGCCACGCAGTTGATGGTCATCAGCAGCGCCATGTTGTGCTTTTCGCCATGGCCGTTGTCGCGCGATTGGCGCAGCAATTCGACCTGCCAGCGGTTGGCCCGGTCGACCATGGGACGCACCCGCTCGAAGCGCCGCCGCAAGCCCTCGAAGCGCTCGCACAATTGCTTCTCGCCCGTCAATTCGAGAATGGCCCGTGCCGTGCGGCGATATTCATGGGCGATGAGGGCAAACATGCGCTCGCCGTCATTGGCATCGGGGACCAGTCCGGCATAGAGTTCGGCCACCCCCATGTCGGCGAGATAAAGCGATTTCTCCACCTCGTCGATGGCCAGGCGAAAGCCGCGCGAGCGGTTGAACATGTCGCGCAGAAGCCGCAAGCCCGCCCCGCCGCGTGGCACAAGGAAGTCATCGAGCGCATAGCCCAGGCCGTACCAGCCGGTCATCAGGTGGCGGTTCTGGCTCCAGGCGAAGACCCAGGGGATGGCGCGGAGATCGCCGATGCCCGTGGCACCGAAGCGCCGCGCCGGCCGCGACCCGATCTTGAGGTTTGCCAGTTCCTCGACCGGCGAGGCCCACTGGAAATAGCTCAGCAGTGCCGGGTCTTCGGCCAGCTTGCGGTAGTGGGCAAAGGAGCGCCCGGCGATTGCCTCGACCGCCTGCTGATGATCCGGAATGACCTTGAGTTCGGGTTCGTCGATCGACTTCAGGGTGTGGACCAGGACACTCGCCGACAGCAGCTCGAGATTGTACAGTGCCGTGCCGCGATTGGCGAATTTGGACGACACCACCTCGCCCTGCTCCGTCACCCGCATGATCCCCGCCACCGAACCCGCCGGTTGCGCGGCGATGGCACGTCCTGCGGGGGCTCCGCCCCGGCTCACCGATCCGCCCCGGCCATGGAAAAAGCTGATTGCCGTTCCCGCCTCGCGGCCCACCTTCATCAGGCGGCGCTGGGCCTCGAAAAGTTCAAAGCTGGCGCAGAAGAAGCCGCCATCCTTGTTCGAGTCCGAATAGCCAAGCATCACCTCCTGGCGGCCGCCATGGACCTTGACCGAACCCTGGACCGCCGGTGCCGCCAGAAGATCGCGCATGATGCCAGGCGCGCGCCGCAGGTCATCGATGGTTTCAAACAGCGGCACGATCCGGAGGCGGCAGCTCTCGCGGCTGGTCGTGTCGCTGAACAGTCCGCAATATTTCGCCAGCAGATAAAGACCGAGGATGTCGCTGGCGCGCTGCGTCATCGACAGGATCAGCGCGCCGATCGCTTGCGGGTCGGGGCCGTCGAGCGTTTCGCGGATAAGCGCGAACAGACCCAGCAATTCGCCGGCCTCTTCGGACACATCGCGAAACTGCGGCAGAAATCCCAGCGGCATGCGCAGCTGCCCATCGATCCAGGCCGCCCAATCGGGGGTGTCGGCGGCCGGCGGTTCGCCATCCGCCACCGGATTCATCTTGCGCCAGAGTTCCGCCAGCACACGGTTGACCACCGTCGAGTTCTGACGGATATCGAGGCTCACCGACCGGAAGCCGAAAATCTCCACCTCCCAGCGCACCGGGCGCACGAGGTTCGAGGCAATCGACACGGCCTGCATGCGGGCAAGCGCTTCCTCGGCAGCCAGCAACTCCTCCATCAGTTCGCCGGTGCTGTGAAACGGCGTCGCGGTGCCCTTGGCGAAGGTTCCCGCCAGTCTAAGGCGGAGGGCGGAAAAGAACTGGCGGAAAGGCTCGGAGGAATTGCGCTCCGCTATCCGGGCCGCTTCGCCCGACGCATCGAGCTGGCGGGCCAGGCGCTCTTCGAAATTCGCGGGCACGGCGATTTCCTGCCGGCTGACCGAAACAAGTTGCGCCAGTTCACCCAGTCTCCGGTCCAGTCTTGCCACGATGGCAAGGCGGTTCTCCTCCAGGGCGCGTCTCGTCACCGCCACGGTGACATAGGGATTGCCGTCGCGATCGCCGCCGATCCAGGATGAGAATTTAAGCGGCGGCCTGACTTTGGCAGGCAGCTCCGGATAATGCCGCTGCAGCGCCGCTTCGAGCAGGTCGCACAGCGATGAAGCGCGGTCGAACAGGGTTTCGCGGAAGAAGTGGAGGCCCCAATGGATTTCCTGCTCGACCGTGGGCTTCTCCAGCCGGATTTCGCCCGTCATCCACAACAGATCGATTTCGTTGCGCAGCGCGGCCACGAGGGCCAGGCGTTCGCGCGGCGTCCAGCGCGGGCTTTCGAGTTCGTAGAGCTTGAGATAGATGCGCCGGTGTATCTCGAGCACGGTGACGCGCTTGGCCTCGGTCGGATGGGCGGTGATCGTGGGTTGCACTTCGACGGTATCGAGGGCCGCCTGCACCGCTTCGGGGGAAATGTTCGCCGCCGCAAGCGTGGAAAAGGCGTGCGAGAATGACCCCACCACCTGGTCGGGCCCGCTCTGCGCCTCGACCTGCCGCCTGGTCCGCATCGCGGCGTTTTCCTCGGCGATGTTGAGGAGCTGAAGCCAGATGCCGATCACCTGGAGAGCGGGTTCGAGCCGGTCCGCCGGAACCCCTTGCGTGTCACCCGGATTGTCGATCACCGCGACGACGGACGGGGCCCTGATCCTTATCACCTGGCGCAGCAGATCGCGCAGCATGACGGTGATTTCGTCGACGTAAAGAGGTCCAGCGGGTGCCGGACGCAGCATCTGGTTCATGGAATTTCCTCAACCAAGCGCGATTTGTGCACCGCAGCATCGAGCGAGTCAATGCAGCCTTCCCCATAACCGTCACCCCCGCGGAGGCGGGGCGGGGTCCCCGCCTTCGCGGGGAAGAGGGACCGGGGTTAATCCGAATCAATACGTCGCGCGGCCGCCCGATATGTCGAAAACCGCACCTGTCGAGAACGAGCATTCCTCGCTCGCCAGCCAGCACACCAGATTTGCTACTTCATCGACCGTGCCGAAGCGGCCCTTGGGGATTTTGGACAGCATGAAGTCGATATGGGTCTGCGGCATCTGGTCGAAGATCGGCGTCCGGACCGCCGCCGGAGTCACCGCGTTGACCGTGATATTGGTTTTCGCCAGTTCCTTGGCCAGCGACTTGGTCATGCCGATGACCGCCGCCTTGGACGCCGAATAGGCCGACGCGTTGGGGTTGCCTTCCTTGCCGGCGATCGAGGCGATGTTGACGATGCGCCCGTAATTCTGCGCCATCATGTGCGGCACCACGGCACGGTTGGTGAAGAAGGCGCCATTGACATAGATCGCCATCACCTGCTTCCAGCCGTCGATGGGAAATTCTGCAAGCGGCACCGTCGGACCGGTGATCCCGGCGCTGTTCACCAGAATGTCGATGCCGCCCAGTTGCCTGATCGTCTCGGCGGCGGCGCGCTCGACCGCGTCATGGTCGGAGATATCGACCATGATCCCATCGTTCAGATCCCAGACAACCGCGCGGCCGCCCTCGCTCTCGATTCGCCGCGCCACTGCCTGACCGATGCCCGAGGCGCCGCCGGTCACCACGGCGCGCCGTCCCTCAAACCGCTTCATGGTTCCTGCCCGATCTCGCTCTCACGGCAACAGCCAAAACGGCGGCGAGCGCCGCCAGCACCCACACGAAAGGCTGCAGATAGAACGGCGGCGTGGCCAGCGCCTGCCGGCCCGGCGCCGTGTTGGGATCGGGCGGCTGGAGAAATGCGACCCCGTATAAATGCGCGGCGGCGATTGACAGCAGCAAAACGATGCAGAAAATCATGGCTACGATCAGGGCTGCCGTGACAACCGTACGCCCCGGCACGCCGGGCGCGGCCAGGGGCAGCAGATTGTTGACCAACGCTGCCAGCACCACCAGCGCGCTGCCGAGCGCGAACAGCGACAGGCTGAAAGGCTGGAAGATCAGCACCAGCGCCAGCATGCCCAACCCGATGATGGCGGCTTCGAGCCGAAACGCCACTGCGGGCGTCATGCCCTTTTCGATGTTGTTCATGTCCGCAACGCCCTGCCCTCGGCTCCGAAAAAGTGAGTTTGGCGGGGATCGGGCTTCAGGTGCAAGGCCTCGCCGATTTTGATGCGGCGGTCGCGCGGCACAACCACGCGAATGTCGCCGCCAGTTTGTGTGCGGGCGTGAACCAGCGTCTCCGAGCCCATGGGCTCGATCAGTTCGGCTACGGCGCCGACCGTATCGCTGGCAGCAGTGGCGACCGGTGTGAAGGCGCGAGGCCTGATCCCGAGGGTCACCTTCGAAGGCTTCAATTGGGCCACGGCTGGATCGGCGGTGATCTCGACCGCCTGGCCCGCAAGCTGCATCGAGGCGATCCCGTTGCTGAAACTCTTGAAATCGGCCTCCAGCAAATTCATCTGCGGCGTGCCGATGAAGCTTGCCACGAAAACATTGTCCGGCCTGGCAAACACGTCATGCGGCGTGCCCACCTGCTCGATCAGGCCATCGCGCATGATGGCGATGCGGTCGGCCATGGTGAGCGCTTCGAGCTGGTCATGGGTGACGATCACCGTGGCCTTCGACAGGTTCGACAGCACTTCCTTGATCTGTCCCCGCATCGAATGGCGGAGTTCGACATCGAGCCGGGACAGCGGCTCGTCGAACAGAAAGCAGTTGGGATCGCGCACGATGGCGCGGGCAACCGCGATCCGTTGCTTCTCGCCCTCCGAAACCTGCCCCGGCATGCGGTCGAGCACTTCGGTCAGATGCAGTATGTTGGCGACGCGGAGAACGCGGGCATCCAGTTCGGCCTTGGGCAGCTTCTCGTAATAAAGCGGCATGGCGATGTTCTGGCCGACATTGAGTGCGGGATAGAGCGCGTAGAACTGGAACACCATGGCGATGTCGCGCTTTTCGGGCGACAGCTCGTTCATCCGCCGCCCGGCTATGATGATGTCGCCGGCGGTGGCGCGTTCGAGGCCGGCGATCATGCGGAGCGTCGTCGTCTTGCCGCAACCCGAGGGACCAAGAAGGCACACGACTTCACCCGCCGCCACCTTCAGATCGACATCGCGCACGGCGACGAAATCGCCGAAGTTCTTCGTGATCTTTTTCACTTCGATGGTCGACATGTCAGCGCTTCACCGTGCCAAAGGTCACGCCGCGCAGCAGGTGGTTCTGCAGGAAGAAGGTGACGAGGAAAACCGGTACCAGAAACAGCGTCTCGATCGCCGCCAGCAGTCCCCAGCGCACGCCAATATCGCCGCCGATGGTCTGGGCCATGGCGACCGGCACGGTGCGGGTTTCGACACCGGTCAGCAGAAGTGCGAAGAGATATTCGTTCCAGGTGAGGATGAGGCCGAACACCGCGGTGGCGGCTAGTCCCGCCACCACCTGCGGCAGGCAGATCTTGAAGAACACCCGCGTTTCACTCGAGCCGTCGATGCGGGCCGCATCCTCGACATCAGGCGAGAGTTCATCGAAGAAGCTTTTCATCATCCAGATGGTGAAGGGCAGGTTGAAGGCCGTGTAGAGGCCCACGATGCCGACATAGGTTCCAGCCAGCCCGGTCACCCGGAACATCAGTATGATCGGAATAATGACGACGATGGCGGGCAGCATGCGGGTGGTGAGAATGATGAACAGATAGGTGTCGTTGCCCTTCAGCGGATAGCGCGAGAAGCCGAAGGCGGCGAGCGTGCCGATGATAAGCGCCAGGAAAACGCTCAAGCCGGCGATGAAGATCGAATTGAAGAAATAGAGGTTGAACCCCGTATCGACCGCGGCCGCTCCCACCGAATAGGCGCGGTTGAAGACCTGGCCGAAGTTTTCAAGTGTCGGCGTAAAGAAGAATTTGGGCGGAACCGCGAGCGCGTCGCTGTAGGATTTGAAGGCAGTCAGGATGATCCACAACACCGGGAAAAAATAAACAAAGCTGATGATGGCTGCAAAAAGCGTGCGGCCCCAGCCTGCTTCGCCCACTCCGGAGGCGCGTCTGAAAATTCCCTGGGTCAGCGCCATGGTCAGGCCTCCTTGGCGCGGCGGTTGGCGAGATAGAGATAGAGATTGGTCAGCACGATCACCGTGAACAGCAGGATATAAGACAGTGCGGTCGATTCCGATGTCTTGTTGAACTGGATGGCCTGGCGATAGACATAGATGGCAATCGTTTCCGTCGATGTGCCGGGTCCGCCCTCGGTCAGCAAAAACACCACGTCGAACAGCTTGAAGGCCTCGAT
>JANLYR010000106.1:0-37559 GCA_031365765.1 Hyphomicrobiales bacterium
CCACCAGCCAGTCCGCCGTTTCAAATATTTCCTGGTTCACGCCAACGCCACTCACCTGTCAGGATAGCGCATAGACCTTGCGGGCCAGCAGGAGCAAGTCGGCGTCGCTCGGATAGCGCAGCGTCGATTTCCGCATCGGCGTGTTGGCGGGCGAGGCCATGCGCGCGGCCAGCAGCTCCGGTTGCGACAGATCGAGGCCATCGCCCGCGAGCGATATCTTGATGCCGGTGGCACGAACAAGTCGTTCAAAGGCGGTGATCGCATTTTCCGTTCCCATGGCGGCGGCGACAGCGCCGAATGCGGCATTGCTTTCGGCAACCCATGCGATCGTCGCCAGCATCGCAAGTCCGGTGGCCCGGCCGTGGGGGATGGGGGCGAGGTCGGCGATGGCATGGGAAATATTGTGGGCAAGTGCGGTGCCGCAATTGTCGATGCCGATTCCGGCATAGCACGAGCCCAGCAGCATGGCGCCGCGCGCCTCCAGGTTGTCCGGCTGCTTCACTGCGGTTTCGAGATTGGCGCTGATCAACCTGATCGCTTCATGGCAATAAAGATCGTTGCCGGATGTGCGCTGCTTGTTGGTCGAGGCTTCGATCGCGTGCACCAGCGCGTCGAGGCCCGTCGCCGCCGTGATATGGGATGGGACACCGATGGTGAGTTCAGGATCGAGGATCGCCACGGCGGGTTTCAACTCTTCGCCCCAGGCCCAGACCTTCACGCCATCGGCATTGGCGAAGACCGAAATCCGCGTCATTTCGGAACCCGTGCCGGCCGTTGTCGGAACAGCGATCACCGGCAAGGGGTTCAGCGGCAGCGGCGTTTCGCACAACTGATATGCCGCGGCGCTTTTTCCGCTCACGGCGCAACAGGCAACCAGCTTTGCCGTGTCGAGCGCCGACCCACCGCCAAGGCCGACAATGGCGCGGGCACCTATGTCGCGGGCGAGCAAGGCGGCCGCGTCTATGTCGGCGATCTTCGGTTCGCCTTTCAATCCCTCATAGACGGTGGCCTCATGGCCGGCGGCCGCCAGGATTGAAAGGGCGCGCGTGGTGATGCCGAGTGCACGCAGGGCTGGATCGGCAACCACGAGGATGTTCGCGGACCTGCCGGCCAGAGTTGTCGCTTTCACCGCGATTTCCGAGAGTTTGCCCGCGCCGAAGACGATTTCGGGGACAGGGCTTAAATTGAAAGGCTGCATGAGGCACTGGTAAAGTACCGCTGGATGAGCCGTCAAGCACAAGGGATTGCGCAGGGGTTCACGATATCCCGGGGCCTGTGATCTCGCGCAGGAGCTTGCGGTAGATCGCCTGTGCATAATCGTCATAGTCGTCGGCGGGAATAACAAAGTGACCGCGGCCCCCCGCCACCTGATTTTCGAAATAAAGATCAAGCGTGGGCCATTCGTTGAGGATGGGGAGCGCGTTGATGGTGATGCCGCTCGCCACGATACGGTCGCGTGCGGCATTGACCGGAGGGCCGATATTGTTGCGGCCGTCGGAGGATATGTCGATGACACGGCGTTCCGCGTGCGGGGCGCTGTCGAAGAGCTTGGCCGAATAGAACAGTGCTGTCGAAATGGACGTGCCACCCTCGGCCAAGCGGCGCGGCATGTTGCCCAGGATGGCGCCCAGTTCGTCGGCATCGGCCGTTCCCGCGACGATGGTCCAGGGGAGAATCACCATCTGATTGATTTCGTCCGACCATTGGATGGCGGTGACCGCAATCTTCTGGCGGTTGCCCTTGCGGATCGCCTCCTTGATCTCGGGTCGCAGAAAAGCCTGACCCAAGCCCGCCATCTGCAAGCGGAATTCGTTCGCATCGACGCTGAACGAACAGTCGATGGCCAGAACCAGGGCCAGATCGACTTCGAGATCCTCGGCGGTGCCGGCGGGCGGGGGGAAACACAGCGCCAGGCCACAGGCCACACTTGCCGCAATTCTCGTCACCCACCGTCTCATGGCCTCACCTTTTCAGTGAATCACCCGACCGAACAGGATACCTTGCCATTGAAGACCTTTTGTTCCCCATTCGCCACAAGGATAATCAGTTTGTAGGCGCCAACGTAGTCCGTGCCATCTTCATCCGGGGATCGGGTCTCGATGACGATTTCAACCGATGCCTGCGGTTCTTCGTTCGTTTCGAAGTAGAACCTCAACTTGAGTTCCCCGCCAAAGAGCCAGCCATGGACAAGGGCGCCATCGAGTTTCAGGGCCTTGAGCGAAGGCGGGGTACCTTTCCCCAACACCTCGGCCTCGGCACGGAAATTGACAAACTGCTCCCCCATGCCATGGCTAAAGGCACTCTGGGCATCGAATTTTAGATTGGCGTCGTCGATGGAGCAGTCAAAGCTTCCCGTTGCATGCGCCGCGGTGCTGCACAGGAAAAGAGCCGCTGCAAAGATGGCCGCGCGCCCCATGCCGCTTCTCCTTTGCGAGCCTGAATAGACGCTGGCGCAGGTTCACGCCAGAGGCAGGCGACATCAGCCGGTGATGGCGATCAACTTGCGCTGGCTTTCGGTCGACACACCGGGAGCCGCCATTACCTCACCGCGCGGTCCGTCGAGAACGCGGCTCGGTGGGAAGACCACCGTGACTTCGGTGCCCTGACCCGGTGTGCTGTCGATTTCGACGGTACCGCCATGGACTTCGATCAAGCCCTTGACGATCGGCAGGCCGAGGCCGGCGCCGTCGATGGCACGCTTTGTGGCGAAACTGCCGCGCGAAAAGGCGCCCATCGCGATGTCGATTTCGTGTGCTGGAATGCCCGGACCGTTGTCGCTGACCGCGATTGCCAGTCCGCCATTGGCGGTTCGCTTCGTGGTGACGTCGACCCGGCCACCTTCCGGTGTGAATTTGATGGCATTGGACAGCAGGTTGATCATGATCTGGCCCACGGCGCGGCGGTCGGCCAAGAGTTTAGGCAGCGATTCCGACACATGGGTGCGGACATCGATCTTTTTTTCGGCGGCCTTCATCAGCAGCAGATGATTGGCCTCCTCGACCACCACCAGCAGACTCAGAGGCTCCTCCTGCAAATCGCGCCGGCCGGCCTCGATCCGCGACAAATCGAGAATGTCATTGATAAGCGCCAGCAGATAGTGACCGGAATGATGGATGTCGTCGGCATAGTTCTTGTAGGCCGCGACATTCAGCGGGCCGAACATCTCGCGCTTGAGGATTTCCGAAAATCCCAAGATGGCGTTGAGCGGGGTGCGCAATTCGTGGCTCATGGTAGCGAGGAAGGCCGATTTCGCCCGGTTGGCATCCTGCGCCTTGAGCTTCTCCTCGTCGGCTTTGTCCTTCGCCCGCTTCAGGTCCTCAACCAGGCTGTCCTTCTGCGCCTTGTAAATAAGCATTTGACGGGCCGTATCCTGAAGGTTGCGCGCAACCACAAGAAAGAAAGCCTCGAGCGAGATGATGGTGCCCGCCAATGCGAAGTAGATGGGTTCGGCCTCCGACACGCAGCGCAGTGCCACGCCTATGGTCAGAACGCCGGTGCCGGCGATCAGGACGGGCATGAAGTTATTGACGATCAGCAAGCGGACCGCCGTCACCGCCATGATCGAGGCGATAAGATAGACCTGCTGCATGTTGCCGGCGCTATTCCAGAACAGGAAGAGCGGCAGGGACCAGCATACCCCGGTCAGCAGTTCCGAAGCCGACAGCATGCCGATCCAGTCGCGCTGCTCATCGTGGCTACGCTCGCGGCGGAAATAATCGTGGCAGAGATAGAGCTGGATCGCCTGGCAGGTGAATGCCGTCAGCAGCCATCCCAGGCTCACGAACCAGGGGACCCACTGCAAGGAGGTCATCGCCAGCAACATCGCCAGAATCGGCATGGCAGGCCAGACGCGGAGCTGATTGCGGAGAAACAGGACGAGGAGATCGCGCTGCCAGGGGATAGTATCGGTGCGCTCCCACGATGCCGGCGCCGCGCCGCCTGTTTCGGGCTCGTCGAGAAAATTGTGACGCTCCAGCAGTCCCGCCTTGGCGTTTGCTTCAGTCATGGCTATCTCCACCGGCATTCATTCAAACTATTCCTATCTCAACCGCCCTAAGGGGCGATTGGCCAGAACGCTACAATTTGAGGCAAATAAGGTGCTCGGCGTTCTTGCTTCGGTCATCCCGCAAGGTTGCGGAGCTTCGTTGATTGGGGCTATGCCGGGCCCGAAACAGGATAATTCCCGATGCCGGACGTTACCAAAGACGATGTGCTGAGCGTGCTGAAACGGATTGCCGCCCCGGACGGCCGCGGCAACCTCGTCTCCGCCGGTCTTGTCTCCGACATCGTCATCGCAAGCGGCAATGTGATGTTCGCGCTCAACGCCGATCCGCAACATCTCAAAACGATGGAGGCGCTGCGCGCCGTGGTGGAGAAAGCCGTGGCCGCCATTCCGGGCGTAGCCAAGGCTATGGTGGCGCTGACGGCGGAGCGCGCTCCCCAGCGCGATGCGGGGCCGAAAGCACAGGCCGCCAGGGCGGGCAACGCCATTCCGGGCATCAAGCATCTGGTAGCGGTGGCCTCAGGCAAGGGTGGGGTTGGAAAATCGACGACGGCGATCAACCTGGCTCTGGCGCTGCATGCGCTGGGGCTGCGGGTCGCGGTGCTCGACGCCGATATCTACGGTCCCTCGATGCCGAAGCTGTTCGGCCTTTCGGGCAAGCCCCAGGCGGCCGACGGCCAGGGCAAGAAGATGAAGCCGATGACACGTTATGGCGTCGAGCTGATGTCGATCGGCTTCCTGGTGGCCGAGGATACGCCGATGATCTGGCGGGGGCCCATGGTGATGTCGGCGCTGACGCAGCTGCTGCGTGAAGTGGCGTGGGGCGAAACCGATGTGATGATCGTCGACATGCCACCCGGCACCGGCGATGCGCAACTGACCATGGCGCAGCAGACGCCGCTATCGGGCGCGGTCATCGTTTCCACCCCCCAGGACCTGGCGCTGATCGATGCCCGCAAAGGCCTCAACATGTTCCGCAAGGTGAATGTTCCGGTACTGGGGATCGTCGAGAACATGAGCTTTTTCATCTGCACCAAATGCGGCGAGCGCCATGAAATCTTCGGTCATGGGGGAGCGCGCGCCGAAGCCGAGAGGATGGGCGTGCCCTTCCTGGGCGAAGTGCCCCTCGACCAGGATCTGCGCGAGCGCTCCGACCGGGGCGAACCGTTGATGGCGGGAAATCCAACCAGCCATCATGGCGCCATTTACATGGACATCGCGCGAAAGGTGTGGGCGGCGATCGAGACTGGGGGGCTGGTGCGTCCGGCACCCCGCATCGTCATCGAGAACTGAACCCTTTCGCTCGACCAGTGTTTGAGGGATTATTAACCATGACCGCAGTTGGTAAGGTTTGACCGGCCAGGCGCGAATCACGGCCATTGGGGGATGACATGTCCAAATTCATGCAGATCACCGGTATCGTCTTCGCAGCGATTGGCATCGCGCTTGGCTTCATGGTGTTTTTCTCCCCCGGCCAGATGCAGGTCGTGGCCGTCACGCCCGACGTGGCGGTGCTGCTCATGGTGGGGGGCGTGCTTGCCATCGGGATTGGCGGCGTGCTTGCCATCCTGGAAGGCCTGACACCAGCGGCGGTACGCGAGACGGCAGCTTCGCCAAGCACGGGTATTTCGCCCACCGAGGACACGGTCATTCCGGAATTCAACCGGCGCCTCAGCAAGTTCATGCCGCCGCACGCGCCGCATGAAGAAATTTCGCCCAGCGTGCGCGACACCATCACCGCTCTTGAAAATGCAAAATCCGATATCGATCGGGCACTGGGTGAGGAACCCGAAGTTGCCATTGCGCCGCCTGCAAGCGCGGTTGCGGCTGACGCGGATGCGGAAATCGAGGTTGCGGCCTCAACCCCGGCTGACGAGTTGCCGGAGGAGGATGCCGACGCCGCCGAACCGCAGACCGAAGACGGCGAGGCGCTTTACGTGGTCGAGGAAAAGCTCATTCGCGGCCGTTCGGCCCGGGTTCTCTCCGATGGCACGGTCGAGGCCGAGACCGACGAGGGCTGGATGCGCTTCGAGAATCTTGAACACCTCGACGAATATCTCGAAGTCATGGCCCCGGCGGCGAAGGCGTGAATGCGCGGGGCATCAGGTCATAGGGGTGCTTCCAGCCCGGCAGCGCCCTGATGCGATCGAGCCAGTGCTGCACATTGCTGTAGGGTTCGAGCGGCACCGTGAGTTCATCGCCGTAAAACAGATAGCCGCACATCGAAAGATCGGCGATGGTGGCGCGCTTGCCGATCATGAAGGGATTGCGGGCCAGATGCGCGTCCACGATCTTCAGTGAACCGATGCAGCGGTTGCGTAGAAATTCCGTAACGGGCGTTTCACCTGTTTTTCCGAACTGGATGAGAAATCGCAGCGTTGCCAAGTTGCTCGTGAACTTGTGATTGTCGAAAAGAATCCAGCGCCATATCTCGCGCCTTTCATTATCGCTCTTAGCGGCGAACTTTCGCGTCTGTTCCGCGAGGTAATCGAGGATCACGCCGGATTGCGTAAGTTTCAAGTCGCCATGGATGAGGACCGGCGCCTCGCCCATCTCGTTTACATCCGTGCGATACTCCGCGCCGCGCGTTTCGCCGTTGAAGAAATCGACGAAAACGGGACCCCAGGGAAGCCTGCACAGTTCGAGCATCAGCGCCGCCTTGTAGGCATTGCCCGATTCGCCGAAGCAATAGAGCCGGTAGTCGGCCATGGCGTGATTCCGTTGTGCGATCACTCAACTGATAGACGACGGTGACTGGGAGTACAAATCCGCTTTTGGAGTCGAATGATGTTCAGCCACGTGCTAACAGCATGTCAGATCAGACCAAATGAAGGGATCGCAACATGAAGCGCACAGCACTTCTGGTAGTTCTCGCGGCGTTTTCAGCCGCGCCCGCCATGGCCCATACCGGAACGGGAATTGTGTCCGGTTTTGTACATCCGTTTTTTGGTGCCGATCACCTCATCGCCATGTCCGCGGTGGGCGCCTGGGCTGCAATGCTGGGCGGCCGCGCCTTGTGGATGCTGCCCTTGGCCTTCCTTGCCGCCATGGCGTCGGGAGCGGCGCTTGGCATTGGCGGGTTGGCACTTCCTTTGGTCGAAACGACGATCGCCGCATCGGCGTGGGTGCTGGCCTCTTTGCTGTTTGCCCGAATTCGCATGCCGCTGTGGAGCGGCCTGGGTCTGGTCGCATTCTTCGCAGTTGCTCACGGCCATGCGCATGGCAGCGAACTTCCGGCGATGGCCGATCCCGTTATTTATGCCGCTGGTTTCCTGGCGGCCACCGCGCTCGTCATGGCGCTCGGCGCGCTTGCGTTTAAGAGCGTGCAGTCTTTTGCGCCGGTAAAATCTACCTTACATTGAGGACGCTGGTGCGGGCTTTCCGCACCACCTCCGTCGCGGTCGAGCCCTTGAACAGCCGTTCAAGACGCGAACGGCCTTCGTCGGTCACCACGATGAACCGGTAGAGCGAACCCGATTCGACGATTTCCTCGGCTGGACGGCCCACCGCGGTTTTTGTTTCAGCGACCGGGATGCCCATGGCTTTAAGCAATGCCTTGGCGTTGGCGACCGCCTCCTCCGCGGCGGCGCGGCCCACCTCCTCCGTGGCGGCCGAGAACAGCGTGATGGGTTCTGCCGTCATGTGGGCCAGGACGGCCGAGCGCCTCACCGCCTGCATCGAGCGCGATGTTCCGTCGGTGCAAATAAAGAATCCTCGCCGGTCCAGGCTCTGGCGTGCGACCAATACGGAGCACGGTGCCATGCCGGTGACCGACTGCACGATGCCGGCGTCGAAGAAAGCCTTGAACTCCCCTCGCCACCGCGACGGTTCCCCCAGGATCATCAAGTTATAAGGCCCGAGTTCATACTGGTCGAGGATGCCATTGGCGGCGTCGGGCGCCGTCTTGAGTTTGAGGACGACGCTGGAACCGGTGGGCGAGATATATTCGACCTTGTTGTCGCCGGCGGGATCCCCCCATGCATCCTGGTGCTCGGTGCGCCTTGTCCATGCCGCCGTGGCGATCCCCTCCTCCGCCAGGATATCCAGCGCCCGGCGCAGGTGGCTGACACCGGGCAGCTCGAAGCCGGCGTCCATCATGTTCTGCCGCGCCAGCCTGACCTGTAGCCCGCCCGAATGCAGGCCCTGGTCGATGGGGCGCACATAGAGGACGATCAGGTCGCAATCGTCATTGACGGCGAAGCGCGCCGCGATGCGCACGGTGATGAAGGACTGGTCCGAACCGTCGATACAGGCGAGAATGCGGAACCGGTTGCGGCGCTGCACCCGCAAGTTCTGCAATGTCTTGCGGACCGCCGCTTCCTGCCGTTCAGACAAGGTCGTGCGTTTGAAAAAGCTCATCTCTCTATGGCCGAAGCCAGGGCCAGTAGGTCGAAGCGATGAGGAGCAGCAAGGCGAAGGAAATCAGCATCATGCGGATACCGATTTTGAAGAAGTCGGAGCCCTTGAGGTAGCCCGAGGCATAGATGATGGTGAAAGCCGGCTGGGCGGCGGGTGTGAGATATCCAAAGGCGGAAGAAATCGCCATAACGAAACCAGCGCTGATTGGGTCTTCACCGGCGGCGACGGCGGTTTTGAGAACGACCGGGGCGAGCACAGCGACAGCTGCTCCCGCCGTCATGGTGTTCGACACGCCCATGGTCAGCAGGGCGATGGCGGTGTTGAAACCAAAATCGCTGCCGGCGCCAATAGATTGCATCGCCGTCAGCACGCTACTCGACACCCATTCCGCGGCGCCGGTTTCCTTCATCTCCACGCCCAGTGATATGGCTGCCGCATAAAGCAGGACCACGCCCCAGTTCACGCCGGAATTGATGTCTTCCCAGCGAACAAGTCCCAGCACCAGAAAGGCGGCGGCGCCGGAAATGGCGATGACCCCCAGTCCCAACTGCGATGAAAAGGCAATCCAACCGGCGATGGTCAGAAGAAAGATCAGGATCGTCAGCCATTCCGAACCTTTCATCGGGCCTTGCATCGCAACCTGTGTCCGCAGCCGGCTGATGGCGCGCGACATGTCGGTCGTCTCCGGGCGAAAAGTAAATACAAGGAGTGCGGTGACCAGCGGCAGACGCAGCAGGAACATGGGAAACGCGTAAATGATCCAGGTCACGTAATCCATCAGGAAGCGGCGCGTGGAAGGGTCGAGCGGATTGTAGAAAAAATCTTTCCAGTAGCTGATGATGATGGCATTGCGGGCACCGCCCGAGGGCGTGGCGACACCGGCGATCGAGCAGCCGTAGGAAATCGAGAACAAAATGACCGCGGCAAGGTTATGCACTTTCTTGGGGTCATTCGAGGTGAGCGTGATGAGCGTTACACCGACAGGCAGCATCATCGCCGCAACCGTGTGCTCCCCGATGAAGGCCGCGAGCACCCCGCTCACCGTGGTGATGCCGAAGCTGATCCAGTACACATTGGTCCCGGTCATCTGCACGATCCACCAGGCGATGCGCTTGTCCAGGCGCTGCTTGACGATGGCCACCGCCAGCATCAACGAACCCATGATGAAGAGGACCGAATCGGTCATCAGGCTTTGCGCCACCTTGGTGGCATCCACGCCCAGCAGCATCACCTCGCCGATGATGATCAGCAGCGGCACGGTTGGCAGGGGAATGGCCTCGGTGATGAAAAGCAGCGCGGCCATGAGCGACATGACCAGCACGATCTGTCCTTGATGCGTCAGGCCCGACGGCGTGGGCGCCAGCATCAGCGCGGCGCCCAGCAGCACCGTCACCAGGAACCAGCGGCGCCGCCAAAAGAACGCGAAATCGATATGGCTGCGAACCAGCCTGTAGCGCTGATAGCCACGGCGGCGGAAGCGGTCGATGCCCGTTGCCGGCTCATGGGCCTGGAGGCTGTCGCGGGCGAGGGAAAAGGTGGCAGCCGCAAGATTCATCGATGCGCCGCCGCCCGATCAAGCGTTGTCCCAGAACTATGAATTAGGCGCTTGACCAAATATCTGCTCGCATGAATACCAAGATTAAGCGTTCGGCTATCTTTGCTTGCGGCGATGATGGCGGCAAGGCCGATTTTGGGAGAGAGTGGCAATGACGGGCATCGACGGCATATTGGCGGCGGCGGATGCCGGCTTCGAGCAGGCGCTGGAGCGGCTTTACGGGTTTCTGAGGATTCCATCGATCTCGACCGATCCAGCCTATCATGCCGACTGCGGGCGCGCGGCCAATTGGCTGGTTGATGAACTGACCCAGCTCGGCTTCGACGCTCGGGCCCACGCCACGCCGGGCCGGCCCATGGTCGTTGCCCATTACTCCCCCAAGGGCGCTCGTGCCAAACTGCCGCATTATCTGTTCTACGGGCACTATGACGTGCAGCCGGTCGATCCGCTGGAGCTGTGGAAGACGCCGCCCTTCGAGCCTACGCGAAAGACCGGCGGCGACGGGGTGGAGCGGCTTTACGGGCGCGGTACTGCCGACGACAAGGGCCAGCTCATGACCTTCGTCGAGGCGGCGCGGGCGTGGATCAAGGCCACGGGCTCATTGCCGGTCAAAGCCACCTTCCTTATCGAGGGCGAAGAGGAATCAGGCTCGCCGTCGCTCGTTCCGTTCCTCAAAGCCCATGCCAAGGAATTGTCCTGCGACGCAGCTTTTGTGTGCGACAGCAATATGTGGGACGCCAGGACCCCGGCCATCACCACCAGGCTGCGGGGGCTTGTGCATGAGGAAGTGACGATCACCGGACCCCGGATCGATCTTCACTCCGGCATGTATGGCGGACCCGCGATCAATCCGATCCGTGTGCTGACGAAAATCCTGGCAGACCTCCATGGCAAGACCGGGAAGGTGACCATCCCCGGCTTCTACGAGGGCGTGGCGGAACTGCCAATGGCCACCAGGAAGCAATGGCAGTCGCTCAAGTTCTCGGAGAAAAAATTTCTGGGCGACGTCGGACTGAAACTGCCGGCCGGTGAAATGGGCCGAAGCGTGCTCGAACAGATCTGGGCCCGGCCAACGGCGGAGGTGAACGGCATCTGGGGCGGCTATACCGGCGCGGGAAACAAAACCGTGCTGCCATCCAAGGCCCAGGCCAAGGTCACCTTCCGTCTGGTCGGAGAGCAGAAGCCGGAGCGCGTTCTGAGGGCCTTCCAGGCCTTCGTCAAGGAGCGGGTTCCCGCCGATTGCAAGGTGACCTTTTCGGGCCGAGGCGGCGGCAGCCCCGCCACGGAGATCCCCGAAGATCACCCGCTGATCGCCAAATCGGCCAAGGCGCTCAAGGACGAGTTCAAGCGTGACGCCGTGTTGATGGGCTCCGGTGGATCGATACCGATCTGCCGGTCGTTCAAGGATATTCTGGGGATGGATTCGGTGCTTGTCGGTTTCGGGCTCAACGACGATGCGATCCATTCGCCCAACGAAAAATACAATCTGGCGAGCTTCCGCCACGGTATTCGTGCCTGGGTTCGGATTTTTGGCGCTGCGGCGGCGGTCTGACATGACGGTCACTCTGCTCGACCGGGTACACAGCTATCATCAGGCCCTTGACGCTGTGGATCTCAAGCGCGTTGAAAGCATGTTCGCGGATTTCGCCGAGTATCATTCGCCGGGAACCGGTCCGGTTTTCGGCAAGCATGCCATCATGGCCTCGATGCGAAAGTATTTCGAAGAATATCCCGACCAGACCGCCACATCGCAACGCGTCCGTTTCGCGGGGCCCCAAACCGTAAGTTCCGAATGGGGTCTCCAGGCCACTTCGAAATCGACCGGCAAGACGGTTCGCCGCCAGGGTATGGAAACTTTGTTCTTCGATCATGACGGGCTGATCCGCCGGGTGGAGGTCAGCGACCGATGCTGAAACAATTGCTCATCGGTTCGGCGGTGATCGCAGTCACCATCGGCATCCAGGCCGAGTTGTACAATCTGCTGTCGCTCCGCTTTGAGCGGCTGGTGAATTGGGCACGGCGGCGGCTGGGGCGATTTGCCAATACCGGCCTCATCATCGTCTCGGTGCTGTTCGTTCTGTTCGTACACTCCGTCAATGTGTGGATCTGGGCTCTCGTCTATCTGGCGGTCGGCGCCTTCGATGCGATGGAGCCGGCGCTGTATTTCTCGCTCGTCTCCTTCACCACAGTCGGGTTCGGCGACATCACGCTCAGTCCCGACTGGCGGCTGCTGTCGGGCCTGACGGCGGCCAACGGCTTTCTCACCTTCGGGTGGTCCACCGCCTATATGATCGGGCTGGCGCGCAAAGCGGGTTGATCAGCCGATCTTAAGGCCCGTCACATGGGCCGGGGGTACGAGGCCCGGCAGATTGCGGCGATCGGGCACAGGCGGCAGGGTCTGCATGGTGACAGGAATGACGCCCGCCCAGATCGGCAAAGCATAGTCCTCCTCATCGTCGCCGGGCGGGCCGGTCCTGATCTTGGCCGAGGCTTCGGTGAGATCGAGACCAAGCATCGTGGTCGCCTTCAGTTCCTTGGGCGTCACGGGGCGCAGCAGATCCCAGCGCCCGGGATAGAGGTGCTCCACGAAATTGCGCAGCCGCATCTCTTTCTCCGCCGCATCCGTCACCTTGCGGGCGTGGCCGAATACCATGGCGGAGCGGTAGTTACAGGAATGGTGGAAACCCGAACGCGCCATGACGAAGCCGTCGATCAGGGTGACGGTTACGCACACCTCGGCCCCGTCGCAGTTTTCAAGCATGCGGCTGGCGGAGGAGCCGTGAAAGTAGAGATGCCCGCCCTCGCGCCATTGCAGCGTCGGCGTCACCACCGGAGCGCCATCGAAGACAAAGCCCACATGGCAGATGGGCGTCGCGTCGAGGATGGCATGCAGCGTTTCGGCATCGTAGTGGCCGCGCTCATGCAGGCGCTTCACGCGGGTTCTCTTGCTGGGCGCGGCGTCCATCGATTGCTCCAGATTGTTTTCCATCATCGTGCAATCCGCACATGTTCAAGATTCCGGTGGGCGGAGTTCACGCAGGAGCTTTTCGCGGATGGCTCGGGCGAAGTCTATAAAATCCTCGGCAGGCTCGACGAAAGAGCCCGCGCCGATGATGACGCGTTCGCGATAGTAGGTTTCCAGCGTTATGTCCTCGGCTTCGATGGGAAGGCCATTCACCGTAATGTCGGCCGCCGCCGCCCGCTTCCTTGCCGCATCGATGTCAGCGCCGGAATTGTCAGGGCCATCGCCCGAAATGTCGATCACCTTCCGGTGACCGTCGAAGGCGTTGGTTTCGATCAAACGGCGCGAATCGTCCATGGCGGCTGCAATCGAAGTCGAACTTGCCCGCATCCAGCGGTGGATGCGGCCGATGACAAATCCGAATGCCTTGGCGTCGCGCGCGCTTTCGAGATGGGCGAAGGAAACCACGGTTCTGGTTTCACCGGGCGCGCCCCATTGCGCGACCGCCACCGCGGCACCGAACGGTCTTAAGTTTTCAATGGCGCGGCCGATCTCCGGATCGGCAAAAGCCCGCGCCAGTCCTTCAAGCTGGAGGGCGAATTCCCCGCGGTCGACGCTGGCAGAGGCATCGAGCGCCAAAACGAGTTCGATCGCCACCGGGATTTTTTCCTCGGCCACGGCGGGGAAAACCAGGAAAGGAACCAGCAACAGAGCCCGGCGCGACGCTCTGCCGCGCCCGGTTCGACATACTGGTGCCGCCATCGCCCGCCAATTCCGGGCCATGAACCGGATTGTACTCGAAATATTCGCGGCCACGGCCTTGACCATGGCGGCGATCATAGCATTCGCCGCAGGCGCGCGCGCTGGCGATATCGTCGTCAGCCAGGCGTTCGCGCGTGCGTCTGCCACGCCCTCCGCCAGGTCGGCCAGCCTCTATCTGACGCTGACCAACAGGGGTTCAGCCGCCGACCGGCTGGTCGCCGTCAGCACGACCAAGGCGCAGATGGCGCATGTCCATGAGTCGGCCAATAGCGATGGCGTGATGACGATGCGGATTCTGGATGACGTCGCCCTGGCACCAGGCGCCAGCGTCGCATTCAAGCCCGGAGGGTTGCACATCATGCTGATGGGGTTGCGTTCGCCGCTCACGCAAGGACAAACACTGAAGCTGACGCTGACGTTCGCCAAGTCGGATGCGCTCGTGGTCACCGTGCCTATCGCCGGGGTGGCGGCGGATCGTCCCGATCAGGCTTCGGGCAGCACCGGCGGCTGAGCTTCGGCCTGGCGCAGCGGCGCCAGCGCCTCGTCCTCGGACTTGATGCGCCAATAGAGCAGCGCGCCATTGAGGATCAGGAAGAGCAACGCATACCACCACAGGCCGAAGGCCATCGGCAGGATAAAGAGTTCTCCCGCAACGATCATGTAGTTCGGGTGGCGGAAAAAGCGGTAGGGCCCCTCCTCGACCAAAGGTTCGCCCGGCACCACGATGATGCGCGTGGTCCAGCGGCTGCCCAGTGCCGCGATGATCCAGCCGCGCGCCGCCTCAAGCACCAGATAGGCGAAGATCCAGCCCCAAACCGGCTCCAGTCTCCAGGCGAAATACCACAGGCCCACCAGCCACAACGTATGCAGTGCCACGATCAGCGGATAGTGGCCGGAGCCGACTTCGTAGCCGCCATTGTCGATCAGGCGCTTGGTGTTGCGATGCGCGATATAGAGTTCGGCCAACCGCTGCAGGGTCACCAGACTTAAAATGATGAAGCTCGTCCACATGCGGTTAGTGTAGCATGGTTATGAAGCTCGCGGTAAAGCCCGGACCAAGGGCCGAAACGAAACGGCGGCCGCCCTGTTTCGCGCGCAACCCCCGTTCGAGCACAAACAGCACGGTCGGCGCCGACATGTTGCCATAGTCCGCCAGCACCGCGCGTTCGTCCTGCAGCAGCCCCTGCTCCAGAGCAAATGCCGATTCGAGCGCTGTCACCACCTTGGCGCCGCCTGGATGAAACGACCAGGAATCGATGTCCGCCAGGGTCAGTTCGTGCCGTGTCAAAAACTGGTCGGCGGCGGGGCGGAGATCGCGCGTTGCAAGGTCTGGAATGCTGCGCGAAAAGATGGCGCCAAACCCTTGCGCGTCCATGCGCCAGCCCATGACGTCCACCGTGCCGGGCCAGGTATGTTCCCCCGCATGTTCGATGGCACCATGGCCGGTTCCGCGCGTGGATAGCACGCAGGCCGCCGCACCGTCGCCGAACAATGCCGTTGCGATGATATTGGACTTGCTCATTTCGTCGGGCCGGAACGCCAGGGTGCAGAGTTCAATGACGACGAGCAAAACCCGTGAGCCGGGTTCGCCCCGCGCCAGCGTTGCGGCGAGCGACAGGCCCGATGCGCCGCCGGCACAGCCAAGACCGAAAACGGGCACGCGGCGTACGTGATCCCGGAACCCCATGCCGTGCATGACGCGGGCCTCGATCGAGGGCGTCGCCACGCCGGTTGAAGACACCGTGACGATGGTATCGATCTCGCCGGCCAGCAGCCCGGCCCGCTCGAGCGCTGCCGATGCCGCCTTGTGAAACAGCGCGGATGCACCTTCGATGAAGGCTTCGGTCCGCTCGGGCCAACCTTGTTCGGCGCGGAACCATTCATACGGCCTGACGGAGTAGCGGCGGTCAATCCCGGTATTGGCGAAAACCGGCATCATCCGCTCGAAGTCCTCGTGGCGGCCGCCAAAGATCGCGGTCGCCTCGCGGATCACCTCCGGCGTTCGCATGACGTGCGGTGGAACAGCCGTCGAAAGGCTCAGGAGTTGGGCTTGCATCACGTGTGTCCTCTGGCGCCGGTCCGCTGGCCGCACCCTCTTCCAACCCGTTCATAAGGGCAAGAGATCAATGGCTTATGGGCGCGCTGTTCAAATCACTTTTTTGTTGGCGGGCGCGTCCATCGTCGCTTTCACGGAACCCGTCCTGGCGATCGCCCTGAGCCGGGCCTCGCGATGCGCGGCATAGATGCCGGCGGCCACGATAAGGCCCATTCCGAGATAGGCGTAACCGTCGGGGTATTCGCCGAATACGACAACGCCGGAAATGATGGCGAACAGCACGATGGTGTAGCGGTAGGGCGCGGTGGCGCTCAGATCACCGATACGCAGGGTGGCCACCATGAACATATAACCCGTGCCAAGGAACAAGGCCGAAACCACCAACAAAACGATGTGCCACGGCTCGGGCTGGATGAAACCTTGATACAAACCGAGCAATGCGCCCCCCGCTGTCACATAGAGCGCGTTGGCCAGTGCGATGATGAGCGTTGGAACGCGGGCTGGAATGCGGCGGGTGATGATGTCGCGGACCGCAAGTGCCAAGACGATGGACAGCGCCAGCCCCTCGTAGATCGAAAAGGTCTGCGGCGCCGGCCTGACGATCATCAGCACACCGATGAACCCCGCGGCGATTGCGAGGCTTCGCCGCCAGCCAATGCGCTCCTTGAGGAATACCACGGAAAACACCGCGACCGCCAGCGGCACGGCCTGCAGGATGGCGGTCAGATTGGCGATCTCCATGTGCATCAGTGCCGCGATGAAAAACAGCGTACCGACCAGATCCAGGAGCGCCCGCGCCGAAACAATCCGGCTGAACATCGCTGGCGCCTGGGACAGTACACCTTGCGAAGCGCAGATCACGGCGATGAAGCAGGCGGCGAGCGCACCCCTCACCGCAACCAGTTCTCCAACGGGAAGTGCCGTGCCGATCAGCTTGATGCAGGTGTCGTTGATGACGAAGGAACCCATGGCGAGAACCATGTAGACTCCGGCGCGCAGCAAATCCTGTGGCAGTTGGGATGGCGGCATGGGCGGCGCTTATGGCCGCCAAGGTGGCAAGTCCACCCACACGGCCGAATGCCTGTCATGCGCGGTTCAGCCGCCGGTTACACTCATGTGGCGTGAAACGGCGGGCTTGTTGTGGGCCCGGTCGATGATGAAGTCGTGCCCCTTGGGCTTGCGCGCGATCGCCTCGTCGATGGCGGCGCTCACCAGACCGTTGCCCTCCGAGGCGCGCAACGGGGCCCTGAGATCGGCCGCGTCTTCCTGGCCCAGACACATATAGAGCGTGCCCGTGCAGGTCAGTCTCACCCGGTTGCAGCTTTCGCAGAAATTGTGGGTGAGCGGGGTGATGAAGCCCAGCCGGCCACCGGTTTCCTTCACTTTCACATAGCGCGCAGGTCCGCCGGTCTTGTAAGGGATGTCGTCGAGCGTGAATTCACTCGACAGGCCAGCGCGCACCGCCGAAAGCGGCAGATACTGGTCGGTGCGGTCACCTTCGATGTCGCCCAGCGGCATGGTTTCGATGAGCGTCAGGTCCATGCCCTCGCCGTGGGCCCAGCGGATCATCGCGGGAATTTCGCTGTCATTGACGCCCTTCAGCGCCACCGCGTTGATCTTGATCGACAGTCCCGCGGCTTTCGCCGCAGCGAGGCCTTCCTTCACTTTGGCGAGGTCGCCCCAGCGGGTGATCGCCTTGAACTTCGCCTGGTCCAGCGTATCGACCGAGACATTGATCCGGCGCACGCCATGGTCCACGAGCTGGCTGGCATATTTTGAAAGCTGGCTGCCATTGGTGGTCAGCGTCAGCTCCTCGAGCGCGCCCGTCCGCAGATGCCGGCCCAGGCTCTCGACCAGCGTCATAATGCCCTTGCGCACCAAGGGCTCCCCGCCGGTGAGCCTGATCTTGCGCACACCCTTGTCGATGAAGGCGCCGCACAGGCGATCAAGTTCTTCGAGTGTGAGCAGATCCTTGCGCGGCAAGAAGGTCATGTCCTCGGCCATGCAGTAGACACAGCGAAAGTCGCAACGGTCCGTCACCGAGACACGAAGATAACTCACATGACGGCCGAAGGGATCGATGAGAGCTGGCGAGGCCGCGCCGGAAATGGCCAAGTCGTTCATGCCGCTATATCTGACCATTTATAACGCCAGGGTCAAGGCCGCTTGTTTTTTCCTCCGGAGATTGCAGAGTAACGGCAGGCCTCAATCCGCGCGTGCAAATCGGTACTAAAGTGTTGCCGTGGCAAGGGAAATTCCAGACCTCGTTAAACTTTTTCTGTTTCCATGTGGGCTTGTCGAACAGCCCCCCTATGCGGTCCAGTCGATCTTTCGTCGTGGATTTCGCGCTCAAGGTTTTTGCCCCGTCATTTCTGGCGGCGACGGCTATTGCGCTGTTCCTCCTGTACCTCATCAACGGCATTTTCGAGGAGGCCAACCGCCTCGACCGCGCCTTCGCGCAGCGTACCGCGGAATCGGTCGTTTTGACGCTCAGGGGGGATGCCGCACGGGCTGCCGAAACCGGCTCCACCGGCATAGGCGGCGCGTCATTCCTGGTCGACAAGTCCGGCCGGACCCTCGACGCCACGGTCAACGGACAGCGCTCGGGCCTGACAGCGTCCGACTATTTCGGACGGAACCTGGCAACCCTGCTTGAAGGGGGCGATCCCTTGTTCCTGCTCAGCGGCAGCGACATTGCGTTGGCGGCGGGCGAGCCACGCGGAGAAAACCGCCTCATCGCCGCGACCCGGATTACCGCCGACAGGCTGCGCACCCTGTCGCGCCAATTTGCACTCGACAATCTGCGTTTCGACGTTCCGGGCGAGGACGGGGTCGCCATCCTCTCGGCTTTGGGCAGTGCCGTTGCCACGCTACGATGGTCGGATCGACTTCCCGGCGATATCGCGCGGCAAAAATATCGCCACATCGTCACGGCCGCCCTCACGGGGTTCATGTTCGTCGTAGGTCTGCTGATCTATATGAGCTGGCGGGGGTTCAAGGACGCCCATGAAAGCAAAGCCAGAGCCATCGCTGCTTCGGTAACCGACGGATTGACCGGGCTGCCCAACCGCCGCAGCGTCCTGGCATTGATGGGAGCCGCCCTTCGGCAGACCTGCGGCGAGCCCGCCTTGTCCGTCCTCTACGCCAATCTCGACGGCTTCAAGGAAGTGAACGACGCCTATGGCCGTGAAATCGGCGACCGGCTTCTGAAGGCAACCGCCGCCGGGATCGCCTTTCTCACCCAGGGACGCCACGTGGCCGGTCGCTGCGGAGGCGATGAGTTCGCCGTTCTGTTCGAGGGGCATGACCACCGGCACGACGCGTTGCGGTTCGCCACCCATGTCAATGACTTCCTCGCCGCCCCCATGGTTTTCGATGGGCGTGTCGCCTCGGTCAGCGCCAGCATCGGCATCGCCCATGCGGATGGCGCCAGCGCCGACGCCGAGGAATTGCTGCGGCGCGCCGACATCGCGATGTACGCCGCCAAGGAAAATGGCCGCAACCGCATGCAGGTCTATGAACCGGCGCTCGAATTCCAGCGCGAGGACAACCGTTCCATCGCCAGCGAATTGCGCGGCGCCATCGACCAGCGCCGCCTTGGCGTGGTGTACCAGCCCATTGTCGATGCCCGCACGCGCCGCATCACTGGCGTCGAGGCGCTGGTTCGCTGGCCGTTTGAATCGGACCGCACCATCACACCCGACATTTTTATCCCAATCGCCGAGGAATACGGCCTGATTGAAAGCCTGGGCTTCTTCGTGCTCTGCGAAGCCTGCGCCGCGGCCAAGCACTGGGACGGCATTACGCTTTCCGTCAATGCTTCTCCGGTGCAGTTCATGAACCCGGCTTTCGCGGAACTGGTGCAGCGGGCCCTGGACGAAACCGGTTTTGATCCCATGCATCTTGAGATCGAGGTGACCGAAGGTGTCATCATCGACAACGCGCAGCGGACCCAGGCGATCATCGACCAGCTGCACAAGATGCGGGTTTCGGTCGTGCTCGACGATTTCGGCACCGGATATTCCAGCATCGGGCATCTTCGCCGCTTCAAATTCGACAAGCTCAAGCTCGACCGCTCGATGGTCCAGGACATTCTCCATAAGCCCGCATCGCTCCGGCTGGTGCAGGGCACCATCGCCATGGCGGACGCGCTGGGTTTGCGCGTCACCGCCGAAGGCATCGAGGATGAAAGCCAGATCGCGGTACTAAGACTTGCCGGATGCAGTCAGTTCCAGGGCTATCTGTTTTCGCGACCGGTGGATGCCGCACGGATCGCCCGGTTGCTTAACCCCCCGGAAACCGCGTTGGCGGAATGGCCGTCCAGATCGGTAAAATTTTAGCGTTCCGCGTCCGCGTTGGTTAATGGCCCGCGGCTAATGTCGCTTCCCTGAAAGTTAAAGGCCAGGAGATCAACATCATGCAGGCTTCGCCGGTGGCGCTTAAACCGTTGCTCAGGGTTACGGCCGAATATCCACGCATAGCCGCGGCTGGAGAGACCGAGGGAATTATACCCCTGCGCCTCTCTATCGAGAATACATCCCATGTCGCGGCGCAACTGCCGTTTCTGTGCGTCACCGACCTCGGTTTCAATATTCATCCCGGGGACGACGGCCAGATGGAAAAGATTTCCGCCGAGGGGCGGCGCCTCGTGCGCTTCCTGCTACCGCCGGGCGCGGTGCTGCATAGCCGCGAGAAGGTATCGATCTGTACGCTGACGATCACGTGGCGCTCCGGCGATCCAACCATGGTCGCCTTCGATCAGGGAGCCGGTGTAGGGCTCGATGCGCTCCGCGACCTTCGCATGTTCTGCGTGACGGGGGCTGCGAATTTCCCCTCCGAACGCACTCATATCGCGCTTGCCGCCGACGACATCGCCGCGGCGGTCATTGTCGCCAGCGGTGAAGGCGTCGAAACGCGGGCGCGTGTCGCCGCATTCAACTGAACCGGTAATCCTCACGGACGGGACTGAAGACGTCGAGAACGCGGCAGGCGGTTACACCCCTTGCCGAATGAACGACATTTCCCGCGATCGTATAGACGTCGCCCGCCTTGAGCATTTGGGCCACACCGCCCGCAATGAGTTCCAGTTCCCCTTCCAGCATGTTCACCACCTGCTCGTGAGGATGCGAATGCGGCGGGATCACCGCACCCGGCGCGATCCGCCAATAGGTGAAGGTCATGCCTTCCGAATGCACGAAGCGGCCGTGGAAACCCGGAACGATCTCGCGCTCCGGCATCGATTCGAGCGTGTATTTCATCTGATCCCGTATCCTGTCTGGAAGGCACAGCTTGCCGCCCTTCGACCGCGCGATCAAGGTGTGCTTGTGCTGACGCCGGCGCTGTCGAATGTGGCCATGCCGTTGTGCAGGTTGGCGGCGGCCCTGACCAGACCGGCCGCGAGGGCCGCTCCCGATCCCTCCCCCAGCCGCATGCCGAGATCGAGCAAAGGGACCAGGCCCAGTTTGCCCAGAAGCCTGGCATGGGCCGGTTCAGCGGAACAATGCGCGGCGATGCAGTGGTCGAGGGCGTCGGCGCGCATGGTATGCAGCACCGCAGCGGACGCCGTCGCCACATAGCCGTCGAGAAGGACCGGAACACGCCGCATCCTGGCGGCGAGGATGGCGCCGGCCATTGCCGCCAGCTCATGGCCGCCTAGCCGGCGCAGAACCTCGAGGGGATCGCCCAGATGCGCGCGGTGCAGGGCCACGGCCTTCGCCACCGCCTGGCATTTGCGTTTCAGGCCCTCGCCTTCGACGCCGGTTCCGGGGCCGACCCAGTCTTCTGCCTCGCCTCCGTAAAGGCCATGCGCCATGGCGGCGGCGATCGTGGTGTTGCCGATCCCCATCTCGCCCACGCAGAGGAGGTCGCAGCCTTCGATCGCTTCCATGCCATAGGCCATGGCGGCGGCGCAGGCCGATTCTTCGAGGGCCGCGCCCTGCGTAATGTCGAAGGTTGGATGGCCGAGCGCCAGTTCGTAGACCTTGAGGCCCAGATCGAAGGTCTTGCAGATCTGGTTGACGGCGGCACCGCCCGACTGGAAATTGGCTACCATCTGGGCCGTCACCGTTGCAGGAAAGGCGGACACCCCTTGCGCCACGACACCGTGATTGCCGGCGAAGACCGCGACAACCGGATGTTCGACGCGCGGTGGATAATCGCCCTGCCAGGCACACAGCCATTCGGCAATCGTTTCAAGCCGTCCCAGCGCGCCCGAAGGCTTGGTCAATCGCCGGTCGCGGTCGCGGCATTTGGCGGCCGAGGCCTCATCCGGCCCCGGCATCTCCTTCACCAGCGCGCGGAAATCGTCGAAGGGCAGTCCCGTCAGGGCGGTATTTGTCATTCGCGCGCAACACTCCTAGTTTCACTCTCGATATCGCATGGAACGAGGGCCGGCCCGCACCACATGAACGACGATTTTGCACCGCCCAACGAAGCGCCACGGCGATTTCGCCCCATGGCCGAATTTCTCATCGCCCTCCGGTTTCTGACCCGGCTTCCGGTGCCCTTCGTGCGCACGCTCGATCCCCCCGCTTTGTCCCAGGCCATGCGCATGTTTCCGCTGGCGGGTGCGGTCGCCGGTCTAGTGGCCGGAGGCACGCTTGTCTTGGCCAATCTGGCGCTTCTGCCGCAATTTTTTGCCGCCGCTGCGGCCATGGCGGCGGGAGCGCTCGTCACCGGAGCCCTGCATGAGGATGGTCTCGCCGATGTCGCCGATGGCTTCGGCGGCGGAAGCTCTCGCGAGCATCGCCTCGACATCATGCGCGACAGCCGCATCGGCGCCTATGGCGCACTGGCGCTTGGCCTTATTCTTCTGGCCCGGGCCTCGCTCTATGTCGCTTTGCTCGAACTGCCACCGTGGGATACGATTATCCTGATCGCCGGGGCGGCCGCGTTTTCGCGTTCGCTGCTCGTCGATCTGCTGTGGGCCACGCGCCCGGCGCGGAGCAATGGCCTTTCGGTTGCGGCCGGACGCCCCAGCCGCAACACTGCCCTTTTCGCACTGGGTTTCGGCGGACTCCTGGCCGGGATCGGTGCCGGCGTCGTCATCTCGCCCGAGGCCGGCGTCGGCGCGCTGATCGCGGGAGGCATCATGCTGGCCGTCATTCGCAATCTGGCGATGCGCAAGATCGGTGGCCAGACGGGCGATGTCTGCGGCGCGGCCCAAGTGCTGTGCGAACTGGCGATGCTCGCGACCTATGCCGCGGCGATCGGTTAACCAAAGGGGGATCATCCCCCTGGCGGTTCACCACTCCTTGAAAGATTTGCGTAAAACCTCGGTACCATGAAAAAAATCGCACTCCTCGCCCTTGCCCCACTTCTTGTGTCGCCCGTTTCGGCGTCGGTGGCGGAGCTGAAGGCCAATGGACAGGGGCATTTCATCACCGGGGCCGAGATCAACGGCAATACCGTGCGGGTGATGATCGATACCGGCGCCACCACTGTGGCGCTGTCGTATGAGGATGCCAGCGATGCTGGACTGCGGCCCGGCAGCCTCGACTTCAATATTCCCGTGGGGACCGCCAACGGCATTACCCAGGCGGCCCGCATCCTGCTCGACCGGGTCGAGGTTGATGGCGTCAAGGTCCGCGATGTCGAGGGACTGGTGCTGCCGGAAGGGGCCATGGAGGGCTCGCTGCTGGGCATGAGCTATCTCACGCGGCTGAAGAGCTTCAAGGTCGAGGACGGGGTCCTGACGCTCAAGGATTAAGACGCATTTGACCGTTGGGATGGCGTTTCTGCAGTTCCAAATGAGCACGGCGGATATTATCTAGTGACCATGAACGCTTATTCGCTTCCCGAGATCGAAACGCCTTGCGTCAAGGTCTGCGTCGTCGATCCGGAAACCAGTTTCTGCATCGGCTGCGGGCGCACGCGCGAAGAGATCGGCAGCTGGCTGGGTCTGACACCCGGTGGGCGCCGCCAGATCATGGCGGAATTACCGGAGCGCGTGGCCTCGCTCACCCTGCACAAACGCCGCCGTGGCGGACGGCGTGCAAGGCTAGCCGCGATATCCTGACGTCAGGCGGCCGCGCGAAGGTGCTGAGGCTTGCTGGATTGAACAGCCTCCAGCGCCCGGTCCAGCACATCAAGTCCCGCGCCGGGTTTCACCCCCTCCTCCGACAGTACGCGCCGCCAATGGCGGCCGCCGGGCAATCCGTGAAACAGTCCCAGCATGTGGCGGGTGATGCGCTGCAGCCAGACCCCGCGCGCCAGTTCCCCGGCGATATAGGGCCGCATGCGCTCGACGATGTCTTCCGGCGTTGCGGCACGCGAATCTTCGCCGAAGAAACGCCAGTCCACCGCGTTCAGGATCCACGGCTGATGATAGGCGGCACGGCCCAACATCACTCCATCGAGTGACGCCAAGTGTGTTTCCGCTGCGTCAAGAGTGTCGAGGCCGCCGTTGAGAATTATGGTGAGATGCGGATGGGACTGCTTGAGCGCATGAACCAGGGGATAGTCGAGCGGCGGGATTTCACGATTTTCCTTGGGCGACAGACCCTTGAGCCAAGCCTTGCGGGCATGGACGATGAAGGTCTGGCAGCCGGCGGATGCCACGGTGGAGACGAAGCACGCGAGCGACTCCGCTTCGTCCTGGTCGTCGATGCCGATCCGGCATTTGACGGTGACGGGCAATCGCACGGCTAGTTTCATCGCGGCGACGCAGTCCGCCACCAGTTTTGGTTCGGCCATCAGGCAGGCCCCGAACCGGCCCTCCTGCACGCGGTCCGAGGGGCAGCCGCAGTTGAGATTGATTTCGCTGTAGCCGTAGTCCTCGCCCACCCGGGCCGCCTCCGCCAGCATCCGCGGATCGCTGCCTCCGAGTTGCAGCGCCACGGGCTGTTCGGCGGGATCGAAGCCCAACAGGCGCTCGCGGTTGCCATGCCGGATCGCGGCGGCGGTCACCATCTCGGTATAGAGCAAAGCGTGGCGGGTCAGGGTGCGATGGAACGACCGGCAATGGCGGTCGGTCCAGTCCATCATGGGTGCTACGGCGAATATCTTCATCCTGAAACTCAGTTACCCGTTCAATTCTGCCGCCGCACAGGATTTGCACGCGAGCAGCAGCGCGCACAAGCCCTTTACGCCGCCTTTACATCGGGGCCTCCAATTCCACATGGATATCGAGCGGCGGGCAAGCCTAGCTTTACACCATCGCAGTTTCGCGATGGAGGCCTAAATGGGCGACATCATCTATCTCGGCATTGGCCTGGCAGCGTTTGCGGGATTTGCCGCGTATGTGTCCTTTTGCGCATGGGTGTAATCATGGCCGATCTGGCCGTTGGCGGCGTCGCCGCTTCCGCCATCCTGATCTATCTTCTGATCGCGCTGCTCCGGCCCGAGAATTTCTGAGGAGCGCAAGATGACTTTTATCGGCTGGGCCGAAATCGGGATTATCCTCGCGCTTGTCGCGATCTGCGCTCCTCCTTTGGGCAGCTACATGGCGCGCGCGCTGTCCGGCGAGAGCACCGCGCTGACGCCTTTGCTCAGACCTGTTGAACGCGGATTCTATCGCTTCGCCGGAATTGACCCGGCCCAGGGACAGGGCTGGCGCAGTTACACCTTGGCGATGCTCGCCTTCAGCGCGGCTGGGTTCGTTCTGCTCTATGCCATGCTGCGGCTCCAGCATCTCTTGCCGCTTAACCCCGCGGGCCTTGGTCCCCTCAGCGTTCATCTTGCTTTCAATACTGCGGTGAGCTTTGTCACCAATACCGACTGGCAGTCCTATGGCGGTGAAACGACGATGAGTCTTTTCAGCCAGATGGTGGGTCTGACCGTGCAGAATTTCGTGTCCGCGGCCACGGGCATTGCCCTGGCGCTGGCGGTCACACGTGCCTTTGCCAGCACCGGCGTTGAGAATCTGGGGAATTTCTGGGCCGACCTCACGCGGACGATACTCTACGTGCTGCTGCCCATTTCCCTGGTGATGGCGCTGATCTTCCTGGCGCTGGGCGTGCCCCAGACTTTACAGGCTTCGGTCGATGCGACAACGCTGGAGGGCGCGCAGCAGACGATTGCCATGGGCCCTGTTGCCTCGCAGATCGCGATCAAGCAGCTTGGCACCAATGGTGGGGGCTTCTTCAACGCCAACAGCGCACACCCTTTTGAAAATCCCAATGCCTGGACAAATCTGCTGTCGATCTGGGGCATTCTGGTTGTTTCCTTTGCCCTGCCGCTGACCTTTGGGCGCCTGGTTGGCGACAAACGTCAGGGCTGGGCCCTGTTCTCCGTCATGGGCATCATTCTTTTGGTTGGGATCGCCGCGGCCTACTGGGCGGAATCCGCCGGCAATCCCATGATCGCCAAGTTGGGCATCGACCCGCTGATGGGTAATATGGAAGGCAAGGAGGTGCGTTTCGGCGTGGACACTTCCGCGTTGTGGGCGGCAGCGACGGCCGGCACTTCCAATGGCTCGGTCAATTCCATGCATGCGAGCTTCACCCCGCTGGGCGGGCTCGTGCCCATGTTCCTGATCCAGTTGGGCGAGGTCATACCCGGCGGCGTCGGCTCCGGCCTTTACGGCATGATCGTCTTCGCCATCCTCGCGGTGTTCGTTGCCGGCCTGATGGTGGGCCGCACGCCTGAATATCTCGGCAAGAAAATCGGCGCCAAGGAAATCAAGATGGCGATGCTCGCCGTCCTGGTCCTGCCGCTCGCCATCCTCGGCTTTTCGGCGCTTTCAGCGGTTCTTGCCGCAGGCCGGGCCGGCGTCCTCAACGCCGGTCCCCATGGACTTTCCGAGATCCTCTATGCCTTCAGTTCGGCCGGCGGCAACAACGGCTCGGCCTTCGCCGGTCTTACCGCCAACGCGCCGTGGTATAACACGACGCTCGGCATCGCCATGCTGCTCGGCCGTTTTGCCTATGTCGTTCCGGTCATGGCGCTGGCGGGCAGCGTGGCGCTCAAGATCAAGTCGCCGCCTTCATCGGGCACTTTTCCGACCACCGGCCCGCTCTTTGTTTCTCTGCTCATCGGCGTGATCCTCATTCTCGGCGGCTTGCAATTCTTCCCCGCACTCGCCCTTGGTCCCATCGTCGAGCATTTCCTCATGCTCTCCGGCACAACCTTCTGAGAAGCTGTCATCATGATCGCCAAAACCGCTCGATCCGCATCCGCCTTCGACTCCGTTCTCGTCGGACGCGCCGCGAAAGACGCCTTCGTCAAGCTTGATCCGCGCCGGCTGGTGCGCAATCCGGTGATCTTTGTCACCGAAATCGTCGCCGCCGTTGTCACCTACATCGTCATCCGCGACCTGCTGACAGGAGCAAGTTTTTCCTTCAACGCGCAGATCGCGGCCTGGCTCTGGTTCACCGTGCTGTTCGCCACCTTCGCCGAGGCAATCGCCGAAGGCCGCGGCCGCGCGCAGGCGGATGCGCTGCGCAAGCTGCGGAGCGACGTCATGGCCAAGCGGCTGGTGATGCCGGAGAACCGCGATGTCACCGAGAAGGTCGCGGCAGCCGAACTCAAGCAGGGCGATATTGTTATCGTTCACGCTGGCGACATCATCCCCGCCGATGGCGATGTTGTCGAAGGCGTGGCTTCCGTCAACGAAAGCGCGGTCACCGGCGAGTCAGCCCCCGTCATTCGCGAAAGCGGCGGCGACCGCAGTGCGGTGACAGGCGGAACGCTGGTCCTGTCGGACTGGATCGTGGTGAAGATCACGGCCAAGCCCGGCGAAACCTTCCTCGACCGCATGATCGCCCTGGTCGAAGGCGCCAAGCGCCAGAAGACGCCCAATGAGATCGCCCTCGATGTTCTACTCGCCGGCATGACGCTGATTTTCCTGATCGCCGTCGTGACCCTGGTCGGGCTTGCCGCGTGGGCGGGTCAGCCCCCGAGCGTTCCGGTGCTGATTGCGCTGTTCGTGACCCTCATTCCCACGACGATCGGCGGCCTTTTGTCGGCGATCGGCATTGCCGGAATGGACCGCCTGGTGCGCTTCAACGTGATCGCAACGTCCGGCCGCGCGGTCGAAGCGGCGGGCGATGTCGATACGCTGCTCCTCGACAAGACCGGCACCATCACCTTCGGCAACCGCATGGCGGACGCATTCGTCGCGCTGCCCGGCGTCTCGGCGAGCGAACTGGCGGAGGCGGCATTGCTGTCTTCGCTGGCGGACGAAACGCCGGAGGGCCGCTCCATCGTCGATCTCGCGACGGGAAAATACGGCGTCGTCAAGCCCGCGCCAAACAGCGCCGCGACGTTTGTACCGTTCACCGCGCAGACACGCATGTCGGGCATCGACATTGGAGAGCGGCAGATCCGCAAAGGCGCCGTGGATGGCATTTTGCGGGCAACCGGTATCAAGCCGCCGCGACAGTTCGAAGAAGCGGTCGAGCGCATCGCACGCAGCGGCGGGACGCCGCTCGCCGTATCGGATGGTGGCAGGCTTCTCGGCGTCATCCATCTCAAGGATGTGGTCAAGCCCGATATTCGCGAGCGCTTCGCCGCCCTGCGCGCCATGGGCATCAAGACGGTCATGGTGACGGGCGACAACCGGGTGACGGCAGCGGCGATCGCGGCGGAAGCCGGCGTCGATGACTTCATCGCGGAGGCAACGCCGCAGGACAAGCTCAACTATATCCGGACCGCGCAGACCGGCGGCAGGCTGGTTGCCATGTGCGGCGATGGCACCAACGATGCGCCAGCCCTCGCCCAGGCCGACGTTGGGGTCGCGCTGCAGACCGGCACGCAGGCCGCGCGCGACGCCGCCAACATGGTCGATCTCGATTCAAGCCCGACCAAACTCATCGAGATCGTCGAGATCGGCAAGCAGATGCTAATGACACGCGGGGCGCTGACAACGTTCTCGATCGCCAACGATGTCGCCAAATATTTCGCTATCCTGCCAGCTTTGTTCGTCGTCTCCTATCCGCAACTTGGCGCGATGAACGTAATGAATCTCGCGACGCCGGAAAGCGCCATCCTGTCCGCCGTGATCTTCAACGCCCTGGTGATCGTCGCGCTGATCCCGCTGGCACTCAAAGGCGTCGCCTACAGGCCGGAGGGTGCGGCCGCCATCCTGCGCCGAAATCTGCTGGTCTATGGGCTTGGCGGCCTTGTTGTGCCCTTCCTCGGGATCAAGGCCATCGACCTCGTCGTTTCAACGCTTGGATGGGCCTGATGATGTTGTCGCTGTTTCGTCCCGCGCTCGCGATGCTGGTGCTGTTCACCCTACTCACCGGCGCCGTCTATCCGCTCGTCATCACGGGCATCGCGCAACTGGCATTTCCCTACGAGGCGCATGGCAGCCTGATCGCGCGCAACGGCAAGGTGGTTGGATCACGGTTGATCGGGCAGAGCTTCGCAAGCGACCGCTATTTCTGGCCGCGGCCTTCGGCGGCGGGTCAGTCCGGATACGATGCCGCCGCGTCGAGCGGCTCCAATCTGGGTCCGACCTCCAAGGCGCTCATGGACAGGATTTCGGCCGAAGCAGCACGCCGGGGCGCCGGACCGCTGGCGGGCGATGCGGCGACGGCGTCGGGTTCCGGACTTGATCCCGATGTTTCGCGCAACAACGCGCTGCAGCAAGTTGCCCGAGTCGCGGCAGCACGTGGCATCGAGCAAGCCAAAGTTTCCGGCCTGGTTGAAGCCCTGGCGAAAGGGCGCGCGCTGGGCATATTCGGCGAGCCGCGCGTGAACGTGCTTGAGCTCAATCTCGCTTTGGACGGGCTTCCATCGCAACCTTGAGTTAGAATGCCGGCATGGCAATGACGGACACAGTTCGCGCCGACCCGGAAGACCTGCTGGCGGAGGCCGAGCAGGAAGGACGCGGGCGTCTCAAGATCTATCTCGGCATGGCGCCCGGTGTTGGTAAAACCTATGCCATGCTCGAAAATGCGCGGCGGCTGAAAGCGCAGGGCCTTGATGTCGTCACCGGCGTTGTCGAAACCCATGGCCGTGCCGATACGCTCGTCATGGCGCAGGACCTAGAGACTTTGCCGCGGCAGAAGATCGCCTATCGTGGCCAGGCGCTGGAAGAGTTCGACCTCGATGGTGCGCTTAACCGCAAGCCCGCATTGCTGCTCGTCGATGAACTGGCGCATACCAACGCCCCGGAATGCCGTCACCCCAAGCGCTGGCAGGACGTCGCCGAGCTGCTGCGGGCGGGCATCGATGTCCATACCACGCTCAACGTGCAGCACCTTGAATCGCTGAGCGACGTCGTGGCCAGGATCACCGGTGTCCGGGTCGCCGAAACCATACCCGACCATGTGCTGGAACAGGCCCACGAGATCGAGGTCATCGATCTTACGCCGCAGGATCTCATCACGAGGCTCAAGGAAGGCAAGGTCTACGCTCCCCAGCTTGTTGGACAGGCGCGCGAGAAATTCTTTACGCCAGCCAATCTCACGGCATTGCGCGAACTGGCCCTGCGCCGCACGGCCGAACGCGTCGACAGCCAGCTCGTGGGCTACATGCGCGCGCATGCAATACAGGGACCGTGGCCCGCGGCGGAACGCATCATGGCGCTTGTCGGGCCGGATGGACTTGGTTCAGCCGTGGTACGCGCCGCCAACCTGATCGCCGACCAGCTCAAAGCCCCCTTCGTTGCGGTGACCGCCGAAAGGCAGGAACGCATAGTGTCGCTGGCGGCCGACGCAAGCATCACCGAAGCGCTGGTCCTGGCGGAGCGTCTGGGCGGCCGCATCGACAGGCTGACGACGGCCGATCTCGCCGGGGATCTCCTGGCCTATGCGCGCAAAAACAATGTCACCCAGATTTTTATTGGCCATGCAAGGCCGCGCTGGTGGCGAGAGATCTTCCGCCGCTCGCTCGTCCATGAGCTGATCCGGCGGGCCCGGGGCGTTGCCATCCACGTCATCAGCGAAGCGCCCGAACGGCGCAAATTGATCAAGGCGGAAAGCTGGGAGTTCGCGCGCGACGCCATGCAGTACGGCAGCGGACTTGTAAGCGTGGCTGCGGTGATCGTATTGGCGATTTATGTTCGCGCCCTTGCCACAAGCGCCAATGTGGCGATGCTGTTTCTGGGCGCGGTCCTGTTCAGCGCCGTCAGCCATGGTTTGCGCCCGGGTATTGCTACCGCCATCGCCGCATTCCTGGGCTATAACTTCTTTTTCACCGAACCCTATTACACGCTCCAGGTCCAGCATTGGCACGACCTCATCGCGCTCTGCGTGTTTCTGGTGGTCGCCGTGACGACTGGGGTTCTGGCGGGCCGGGTGCGCAATCAGGCACTGGCTGGCCGTGCCCGCATCGCCGCTTTGCAGACGCTTTATGAGTTTTCCAAACGCCTCGGCGCCAAATCGACGATGGACGAACTTCTCCATGCCATCGTGCTTCAGCTTCACAGGTTGACCGAGCGGCCAACCATGCTGCTTCTCCCGCAAGGTGACGACATCGCCATCCGTTATGCGTGGCCGCCCGATGACCAATTGCCGGAGCGCGACATGGCGGCGGCGCGGTGGACGCAGGACCGTGCCGAGCCCGCCGGACGTGGCACCGAAACCATGCCGTCCGCCGCCTGGCATTTCAGGCCGTTGCGCGCGGGTGATACGATACGCGGTGTATTCGGGCTGCAATGCGACGCAACACTGCGCGGCGATCTGCTGCAGACCATTGACGCCGTACTCGACCAAGGTGCGGTTGCAATCGATCGGATCGCGCTTGCCGCCGACGCGGCGACCGTCCAGGCACTGGCCGAAACAGATCGCCTGCGGAGCGCCCTGCTGTCCTCGGTCAGCCACGACTTGCGCACGCCGCTCACATCCATCATCGGCGCCGCCAGCGCGCTGAGGCAAGATCACGCCAAGCTGCGCAAGGCCGAGCGCGATGAGCTGCTTGAGACCATCGAGGAAGAAGCGGGGCGGCTCGACCGCTTCGTCAACAATCTCATGGACATGACGAGGCTTGAGGGCGGCGCACTGATCGCCAGGCGCGAATGGGTTGATGTCGAGGATGCCATCGATGGCGCGCTGCGCCACTTGTCACGGGAGCTGCGCCGGAGGGAGGTCAACCGGTCCATCGATCCGGACGTGCCGCCCGCATCCGCCGATCCCGTCCTGCTCGAGACCGTTCTGGTCAACCTCATCGACAATGCGCTAAAGCATGGCGGCGATCCGATCGAGGTGTCGGCGCGCGGCCGCCATCAGGCGATCTTCATCACCGTGTCGGATCGCGGGCCGGGCATCGCAGCGGACAAGATGACGAAAATCTTCGACCGGTTCTACCGCAGCGATGCGCGGCAATCGAGTGGCACCGGCCTTGGCCTCTCCATCAGCAAGGGGCTGGTCGAAGCCATGGAAGGCAAGCTCACCGTCGAAAGTCCCATTGCCGATGGCCGCGGCACCCGATTCACCATCGAACTCAGGGCTGGCAAGCGGCCATGACCGAAGCCCGGCCCCGCGTGCTCATCGTCGATGACGAAGCGCCCATCCTGCGGTTCCTGCGGACAAGCCTCACGGCCAATGGCTACGACGTCATCGAAGCTGAAACCGCTGCACAAGCCATCAAGCGAGCCACTGCCGAGGCGCCCGACGTGATGCTGCTCGACCTTGGGCTCCCCGACATGGACGGCAAGGACGTCGTCCGCATTTTACGCGAAGGCTCGCAGTTGCCGATCATTGTCGTCTCCGCGCGGGCGCGCGAGGCCGAGAAGATCGAGGCACTCGATCTCGGCGCCGATGACTATGTCAACAAACCTTTCGGAATGGGTGAGCTGCTGGCGCGGCTGCGCGCCGCATTGCGGCACAGGCTGGCGCAGCAAGGTGAAAAGCCGGTTTTTGAATTCGGGCCGATCAAGGTCGACCTTGTAAAGCGCATCGTCACCCGAGACGGCAGCAGGCTGGCCTTGACGCCGAAAGAATATGATCTGCTTCGCGTGCTTGTGGCCCACGCCGGGAAGGTGGTGACACAACGGCAGCTGCTGCAGGCCGTATGGGGCCCCGCGCATGTCGAAGACTCGACTTATCTTCGCGTCTACGTCGCGCAACTGCGCCGCAAGCTCGAGCCAGATACCAGCGCTCCTTCATTGATCGAGACCGAGCCGGGGGTGGGCTACAGGCTGCGTGACGACCTTGTAACCTGAATGGTCCCGCGCCCGTATTCACTCGCGGCGCTTCGACAGAACGGCTGCCATCGTGCGCGTGAGGTTCTTTTCGGCTGAACTGTAATTCTTCTGCGCCACAGCCATGAAGATCGCGTCGATGATGTTGAGCTGGGCGATGCGGGCCGCCGCGTTTTCGCTGGTCAAGGGCGATCCGAGTGCCGTGGAGCAGAGCACGACCTGGGAGAGATCGGCGAGCGGCGAGGATTCATAGTTGGAGATGGCGATAACGCTCGCCCCGTTCGCTCGCGCGATCTGCACCGCTTCGAGCACGCCGGTGGTGCGACCCGAATGCGAGAAGGCGACAACCAGGTCTCCCGCCTTGAGCAAGGATGCCGACATCGCCATCATGTGGGTGTCGTCGAACACGGTGGCGCGGACGCCGATCCGGAGAAACTTGTGGGCGGCGTCACGCGCGATCTGAGCCGAACCACCGAGGCCGTAGAAATCGCGGTGACCGGCGCCATGGATCAGTTCGGCGGCGCGGCGGAAACCTTTCATGTCGAGAATGGCGAGCGTCTCTTCAAGCGCCTGAATCGCGGTGCGGAACACTTTCTGCACAATCACTTCGGCGGTATCCTCGGGCTTCAGATCCTGGTGCAGATCGACATTGGGCTGCTGCTTATAGGCGCTGAGCGCGGCGCGCAGTTCACGAAAACCGGTAAAGCCCAGGCGCTTCGCCGTCTTCACCACCATGGCTTCCGAGCTGTCGGCGTCGGAGGCGACTTTTTTGAGGGGCAGCGGATCGTATCCGGCGCTCCTGAGCATGACCTCGGTCACCCGCGCTTCGCTCGGCGTCAGTTCGGGCAGAAGCATGCGGATGCGGGGGCCGACAGTCCGGGGGTCGAAGTTCAAAATGTCATCCGCCTTTGATTTTCTGATGATATGCAGGGCAAAACTACGTTCGGCTTCCTCCGTAGAGAGTGTCGCGCACGATGGAATTGCTGGTGACCGCATCCTGGGCGGCGATGGCCGCGCCGAGCCGGTTGTCGCCGCGCAGCTTCCGGACGGCGGCGCGCATGGCTTCGACGGTGGCGATGTTCGCGCTGCATTCAGCGACCGGATCGAGGCCGGTCATATCCGGGAACGTGTCAAAATAGATGGCGCGGTCGTAGCCGATCGCATCGAGCGCGTAGAGAAGTTCGATGGTCTGGATGGGATGCACGGTGCCTACCATCAGCCCGTCGTCGCGCTTGCCATAGCCGTCATTGAGGTGGACGCCGAAGAGCCTTCCACCACGGGCGGCGAGGGCCACGGCACAGGCCGGCATCTCGCCGGCATAGAGCACATGGGCGAAGTCGAGCGTCACGCCGATATTCTTGCGGCCCATCTCGTTGATGGCGAGCAGCGTGGTGCCGATGTCCGGCATCAGGCTGAAGCTCCGCGGCTCGTTGGGCTTGTATTCGATACTGATCTCGACATCGGCGGCGTGATCGGCAACTTCGGTTATCGCCTCGATGGTCTGGTCCCACAATCGGGCGTAGTCGGCTTGGAAGGAATAGTCGAAACCATCCTGCCCCATCCACAAGGTCATCAGAGATCCGCCGAGTTCGAGGGTCTGGTCGATCCCGCGCTTGGTCAGATCGATTGCGGCGCGGCGCAGGCGCTGCTCGGGGTGGGTGAAGGCGCCGAGCTTAAAGCCGGGCTCGGTGTAGTAGCGCATCGCAAGGCCGTTGATGGCGAGGCCGCTGTCATTGAGGCAGGATTTCAGAGCGCCCAGCTCGACGGCTTCCAGATGGTCGGGATAATTGAGATCGACGGCGTTGAGGCCCGGCACCTGTGCCGCGCGTTCCAGCAGGCCCAGGACGCCCCGCTTGCGGGCGGTGGGTCCGCCGTTGCCACCGCTTTTGAAAGAGTTGAGCCGGGTGGCAAAAACAGGAGTGCGGACTTGTGCGGTGCCGGGCATGAAAGACTTTCGCGGGTTCCAGCGCTACTTCACATTAATTGTGGTTTTTGTAAAGTTATTTGCATCAACAAATGTGGTGTGCACCAAACGAGCTAGAAGCCGCGAACGGGCTTCACTGCCGCACCGCTTGCTGTGCATCGCGTGAAGACGAGGACCTAGAGCGTTCGGGTGTCGATTGAATCCAGCCTCGACCCATAAACGTCACCCCCGCGCAGGCTGGAGCCCCGCTAGTCTGCTGGCAAAAAGCGGGGTTCCCGCCTTCGCGGGAAAACGAAATTGGGGAGCGTGAATTCCCGTTGATAGCCCGTTGCTCTAGATCACGCCTTTGCGCAAGATGAAGCAGCCATAGGGGCCGGGATCGGAGGTCCGGACGATGGCGAAGGACCGCTTGGCCGCCGCGTAGAAGTCGAAGCGCTCCAAGGCGCCCATGGCGACGGGACGCCCCTCGCAGGAGTCGAGCACGGCCTGCATCCGCGCGAATACCGGAACCGTTGCATCGGGGTCGCCGACAACGCGCATGCGCATCACGGGCTGGTCCACGAAGGTGTCGAGCGGCATAAGCGAAAGTATTGCCGTTGCCGCTTCCGGGATGGCGCAACCCGAGAGGTCGATCAGTTTGCCATAGGTGGTTTCCCTGGCGATGGTCGCTGCGGGATGATTGACATCGCAGATGACGAGATCGTCGCCATGGCCCATCAGCATCAGGACATGGAGCAACTCGGCCGAGATGATGGGGTCGATGTGTTTCAGCATGTCTCAGCTCCGGGAAACGAATGCCGCGGCGCGCGCATTGGCGGTTTGACAGGCTTCGGGCAGCGGCGAACCTTTCGCGAGGCTGGCGGCAAGCACGCCCGCGAAACAGTCGCCGGCGCCATGGGTCGATTTCACCTTGACCGGCACGGCAACGATTTCCACCCCGCCGCCAGACTTCTCGCCAAGGACGAGGCCGTCGCCGCCGAGTGTCACGATCACCGACCGGTGCTGGCTGCCGAGTGCGTGCAGGGCGGCGATGGCGGAGGAGCGGTCATGCACAGATACACCGGCCATCGCCTCGGCCTCGATGCGGTTGACGATCAGCACGTCGACCAGGTCCAGGAGCCCGTCCGTCAGCGCACGCGCGGGCGCGGCGTTGAGGACGACGATGGCGCCGCCGCAGCGGGCGGCGGCCGCTGCCGCAAGGTTGACGGGGTTTGGCACTTCGTTTTGCAGCACGAGGACCTTGGCACCGCCCAGCGCCGTCCACATTTCCGGCAGTGCCAACGCGTCGATGGCGAGATTGGAGCCGGAAACGATGACGGCGCCATAGTCGCCATTATTCTGCAAGATCGCGACGCTCATGCCGGAGCCTGTCTCTCCATCGACGGCGACCGCGGCGATATCGACGCCGGCGCTTGCGAGATTGGCGCGGAGCGTCCGCCCGAAAACGTCATCGCCAGTCCGGCCGATCATCGCGGTCCTTGCGCCATGGCGCGCCGCCTGCACAGCCTGGTTGCCCCCCTTGCCGCCGCAGACCTGTTCCCAGGCGCTTCCCACCGCCGTCTCGTCGATGCGGGGCAAGGCCTCGGCATGGACCACGATATCGAGATGAAGGCTGCCGCAAACGATAACGTCGAAGCGAGGGCTCATTTCACCGCGCCAGCCGTGAGGCCCTTAACGATGTAGCGCTCGAGGAAGATGCCGATGATGATGAGCGGCAGGATGGCGGCGGACGCGAGCGCCGCCATGGACCACCAGCTTATGCCCTGCGAGCCGGTCTGGCTCGCCACCATTACAGGCAGCGTCTTGGCGTTGGTGCTGGTGAGCAGGGCGGCGAAGAAATATTCATTCCAGCACAGGATGACGGAGAGGATGAAGGCCGCCACCATGCCGGGGAGTGCTATGGGCACCACGATCTTGAAGAATGCCCCCCAGGTGGTGCAGCCATCGACCAGTGCCGCCTGTTCCAGTTCGATCGGGATCGTGTCGAACTGGTCGCGCATGATCCAGATGACGATGGGCAGCACCGACAGCGCATAAATCAGGATGAGGCCCAGAAGTGTATCGAGCAGCGCCAGTTCTTTGTACAGCACGAGGAAGGGCATCGCGAGCACGACCGGCGGCAGAATGAGCTGCGACAGGAAAAAGAACGAAATGTCCTTGTTGCGCCAGATGGCGAATTTATAGTCGAAGCGGCTCAGCCCATAGGCGGCGGTGGAGCCGATGACCAGGGCGAGAGAGGCGCCGCCGGCCGAGGCGAGGATGCTGTTCCAGAAGCGCTTGAGGAACTCGTCGCGGGGAGTGGAAAAGGTCCAGATCGTGTCCGGCGAAAGGCCGATGGCGCGCAGGCCGAGCCAGCTTGGCTGGTATTGCAGCCAGGGAATGATGTTGCCGAGCTGCACGTCCTTGGCCACTTTGAAGGTGGTCGAGAAGGTCCAGAAGATCGGGAATAGCGCCACGACAGTCCACAGGATCAGGGCGGCGTAGATCAGGATTTTCTTGAGGGTTTCCGGCATGGTTCAGCCCGGTTTCTGCATGTATTTGCTGACGAAGCGCAGCAGGAGGGCCACGAACACGATAATGAGGATCAGATAAACTTCGGCCACCATGGTGCCATAGCCGACATTTGAGCGGTCCTTGTATTCGCGGAAAATGAAGCTCGAGATGGTGTCCGTGGCGCCACCGGGTCCGCCCGAGGTGGTGTTGATCACGATGTCGGCGAGCTTGAGCTGAAAGATGATGCGAAGCACGATGGCGGTGACGCTGATCGGCAGCATCAGCGGAAAGGTGATCTGCCAGAAGCCCTGCCAGTTGGTGGCGCCATCCACTTTCGCGGCATCCTGAACTTCCTTGGAGATCGCCTGGAGACCGGCGAGCAATAGAATCATCATGAACGGGATCCACACCCAGGC
>JANLYR010000122.1:0-8724 GCA_031365765.1 Hyphomicrobiales bacterium
GGCGGCGGCTTTCCGGTCGGAGCCTGTCTTGCCACGGAGAAGGCGGCGGCTGGAATGACGGTTGGCACGCATGGTTCGACCTTTGGCGGCAACCCCTTGGCGACAGCCGTGGGTAACGCGGTGCTTGATGTTGTGCTGGCGCCCGGCTTCCTCGACAATGTGCGCCAGCGTGCCCTTGTCCTGAAGCAGAAGCTGGCGGCGCTGAAGGACGAGCATCCGGGCGTGATTGAGGAGGTCAGGGGCCAGGGCCTCCTGGTGGGCCTCAAATGCCGGGTCCCCAACACCGAACTCCAGGCGGCCGCGATGGACCAGCATCTTCTCACCATCGGGGCCGGAGACAACGTGCTGCGCCTTCTTCCGCCTTTGGTAGTGACGGACGCCGACATCACCGAGGCGGTGGAAAAGCTGGATCGCGCTTGCCGCGCCCTCTCAGTGAAGGCGGCCTAGGCGCGAAACATGGCCCTGCCACCCCGGCATTTTCTCGACGTGAAAGAATTCAAGCCGGCAGTCTTGCGCGCCATGATCGAGGGCGCGCGCCACATGAAAACCGCCCGCTCCGGCAAGCCCCGGGGAATGCGTGACACGGGCGAGCCCTTGAAGGGCAGGGTGCTAGCCATGATTTTCGAGCGTCCTTCGACCCGCACGCGGGTTTCATTCGAAGTGGCCATGCGCCAGCTCGGCGGCGAGACCCTGGTGATCTCGGCCGGCGACATGCAGCTGGGCCGTGGCGAAACCATTGCCGATACGGCGCGCGTGCTGTCGCGCTATGTCGATGCCATCATGCTGCGCTCCGCCCGGCATTCGAACCTGACCGAACTGGCGCTCCATGCCACGGTGCCGGTGATCAACGGTCTGACCGATCGTTCGCATCCCTGTCAGGTCATGGCCGATATCATGACGCTCGAGGAAAATGCGGGACCGTTGGAAAACCTGAAGGTGGCCTGGGTGGGCGACGGCAACAATGTTGCGGCGTCGTGGATAGAAGCCGTGACGCTGCTGGGCGGCAGTCTGAGGCTCGGCTGTCCCAGGGAACTCTACCCCGATCCCGCCGTCCTCGACTGGGCGGCTGGGCACCGCGCCAATATCGAGATTGGCCAATCCGCCGAAGAAGCGGTTGCCGGTGCGGATTGCGTCATCACCGATGCCTGGGTCTCGATGCACGACACCGACAGCGCCAGCCGCCATAATCTGCTGCAACCCTATCAGGTCAATGCGAGGCTTATGGCGCTGGCCGCGAAAAACGCCAGGTTCATGCATTGTCTTCCCGCCCACCGCGGCGAAGAAGTAACCGCCGAGGTGATCGACGGTCCCAACTCGCTCGTCCTCGACGAGGCCGAAAACCGCTTGCACATCCAGAAGAGTATTTTGCTGCATTGCCTGGGCAGCCATGGCTGAAGGGCTGAAAGAAAAAACCGGCGATGTCGTTCTGCCCTTTGAAATCAAGCCCCTGGGCGTGAGGGGCCGTGTCGTGAGATTGGGTCCGGTGATCGACGATATTCTGTCGCGTCACGATTATCCCACCGCCGTGTCGGCGCTCCTCGCCGAGGCGGTGGCGCTCACCGCGATGCTTGGCACGGCCCTGAAATTCGATGGCAAGTTCATCCTGCAGACCAAGACCGATGGGCCGGTTGACCTGCTCGTCGCGGACTATGCGGCACCCGGCGGCGTCCGGGGCTATGCGCGCTTCGACCGTGCGCAAGTGGAGGCGCTCCCGCTCCCCAGCCAGAAGGATTTGCTGGGCAAGGGTCATCTGGCGATGACGGTTGACCAGGGTGAAGGCATGGAGCGCTATCAGGGTATTGTACCGCTCGACGGCAACACGCTGGCCGAAGCGGCGCATACCTATTTCACCCAGTCCGAGCAGATCCCGACGAGGCTGCGTCTGGCGTCAGGGCCGCTGCTCGAGCGCGGCGCCAAGACCCAGAACTGGCGGGCGGGCGCCATCATGGTGCAGCACCTGCCACGCGAGGGCGGCGCCAGTCCGTTGCCATTCTCATCGGGCGACGCGCCCGAAGGATACAGTGAACAATTGCCGGAAAACGACGACTGGGTGAAGGCACGGCTCCTCCTCGACACCGCCGAGGATCACGAAATGCTCGATCCCCTCGTCAGCTCGGAGGAATTGCTCTACCGGCTGTATCATGAGGACGGCGTGACGGTTTATCCGAGCCTCCCGCTCACGCGCCACTGCACCTGTTCGCGCCTTTCGATCGAGGACATGTTGAAGCGGTTTTCAATCGACGAGCGCGCGGCGATGGTTGAAAACGGCGAGATCGGTGTAACCTGCGAATTCTGTTCGACGCAATACCGCTTCACCCCGGAAAGCCTGTCATGACCCTGTCGTTTTCTCGCGCCGATATGCCGGATACGTGACCGGAATTTAATGCCGCTGTATCAGAGTGGCGTTGACGGGACGTTGGGGGCGTGACAACCTTGATGGTAAGGTGACGGCCGTGCCGTTCTGACAATAACAAGCGAGAAATGGATTAGGGAGAGAAACGAGATGACCGAACTTGAGTTGAAACTGAAGAGCGCGGCATTGGCGGTGAGCCGCGGTAGGCTGTCGCGCCGCGACTTCATGAGCTTTGCGGTTGGCGCCGGCCTGACGGTTGTCGCGGCCAACACGATGTTCGTGCGCGCCGCCCGCGCCGAACCCAAAAAGGGCGGCATATTCAAAGCGGCCGTCGGACACGGTCAAACGACCGACTCGCTTGACCCGGCCACCTGGTCGAATGGGTTCACATTCCCCTTCGGCAAATCGATCATGGGCGCGCCGCTGGTTCAGATCAACGCCAAGAACGAAGCGGTTCCGCACGTCGCCGAAAGCTTCGAGCCCACTGACGGCGCGAAGAAGTGGATCATCAAGCTGCGCAAGGGCGTCGAGTTCCACAACGGCAAGACGCTCAATGCGGACGACGTCGTGGCCACCATCAATTACCACATCGGCCCCGACTCGAAGTCGCCGGCCAAGGCCGTGTTGAGCACGGTGACCGGCGTCAAGGCCGACGGTCCCGATACTGTTGTCTTCGAACTCTCCGGCGGCAGCGCCGATTTCCCTTACCTTCTCACCGACTATCATCTTGCCATGTACCCCTCCGAAGGCGGCAAGATTCAGTGGGAAAAAGGAGTGGGTGCGGGCCCCTATGTGCTCAAGTCGCTGGAGCCGGGCGTCAAGTTGGTGGGCGAGCGTCATCCGAACTTTTTCGGCACCAGCTGGTTCGACGGCGTCGAACTTCTGTCGATCGTCGACACCGCTGCGCGAACCAATGCCTATCTCTCGGGCGAAGTGCATTTCATCGACCGCGCCGACCTCAAGACCATCGACATGCTGAAGAGCGCGCCGGAGACTGAACTCTACAACGAGTCGGGCTTTGCGCATTACACCGCGCCCATGCACTGCGATGCCAAGCCGTTTGACGATGTCAATGTGCGGCTCGCCATCAAGCATGCCATCAACCGCCAGGATCTCGTCGACAAGATCCTGTTCGGCTATGGCACGCCCGGCAACGATAATCCGATCTCGAGCAAGATGAAGTTCGCCATCGATCCCGAGCCCAAGCACACCTACGATCCGGACAAGGCCAAGAGCTATCTCAAAAAGGCCGGCATGGAAAATCTGAAGGTCGACTTCTCGGTGTCGGACGCCGCCTATTCCGGCGCCGTCGACGCGGCACTGCTCATGCAGGAACATGCCAAGGCCGCGGGTATCGAGATCAATGTGGTGCGCGAGCCCAACGACAGTTACTGGGACAATGTCTGGCTCAAGAAGCCCTGGAGCATGTGCTACTGGGGCGGACGCCCGGTCGCCGACATGTTCCTGTCGATCTCGCTCGCCGCCGATGCGGCGTGGAACGACACGCACTGGAAAAATCCGCGCTTCAACGAACTTCTTGTCGCCGCGCGCGCCGAGACCGACGATGCGAAGCGGGCTACCATGTATGCCGAGTGCCAGCAGTTGGTCCATGACGACGGCGGCCAGCTTGTCCTGATGTATAACAACTATGTGGGCGCGCTCTCCACCAAGATCGCCCATGGACCGCTCAATTCCGACTTCGATCACGACGGCGGTTATATGTACGAACGCTGGTGGATGGCGTGACCTGAGGTCATCGTAGACGCGAATTCTTTTAACTGTTGCCCCGTCAAGCAATTGACGGGGTGTTTTTTTAATGAGAGGCTGATTCTTCAGAATCGCTTGGATTCCGGCGAACCGAACAATCGATTTTAAGACATTGGCGAGCCACCAGACTGCTTGCGGGAAGCCCTGGCTCGACACCAAGCCAGGAGGGACTGCCCCATGACGGACGCTCGATATAAACTTCAACAAGCCGCGAAGCTGGCCGGAAGCAGCCGTATTTCACGGCGCGAATTCACCCAGCTGGCACTGGCGTCGGGCCTGACGCTCGCCGCCGCCAACACGATGTTCACCACCGCCGCGCGAGCCGCACCAAAAAAAGGTGGAACGCTGAAGCTTGGCCTGGCGCATGGGTCGACAACCGATTCACTCGATCCCGGCCTCTATTACGACCAGGGTACGGGCACCGCGTGCTGGGGCACCATGTCCAACAGCCTTACCGAAGTCGATGCGGCGGGCAACGCTGTGCCCGATCTGGCGGAAAGCTTCGAAGCCTCGGACAGTGCCAAGAAGTGGGTGTTCAAGCTGCGCAAGGGCTCGACGTTCCACAATGGCAAGGACGTCACCTCCGATGACGTCGTTGCTTCCTATCTCCATCACATGACGAAGGACACCAAGTCCGCCGCCAAGGTTTTGCTCGATGCGCTCGAATCGGTGAAGGCGGATGGCAAGGACACGGTTGTGTTCACCCTGAAGGGTGGCAATGCGGACTTCCCCTATATCGCGTCCGATTATCACATCCCGGTCATGCCGGCCAAGGCCGACGGCTCAGCCGACTGGGAGTCTGGGGTGCGCACCGGACCTTATGTCTTGGAAAAATTCGAGCCCGGCGTGATCGCCACGCTCAACAAGAATCCCAATTACTTCAAGACCGACCGGGCCTGGTTCGACCGCGTCGAATGCCTTTCGATCAAGGATGTGACGGCGCGCACCAATGCGCTCAATACGGGCGAGACGCACTACCTGCACCGGGCCGATCTGACGACTCTCGATCTGCTGAAGCAGAATCCGAACGTGGTGATCTTCGAGAAGACGGGCTACGGCCATTATATTTACGTGATGAACGTGACCCAGCCGCCGTTCGACAATCCCGACGTCCGCAATGCTATTAAGTATTCGATCGACCGAGCCGAGATACTTGAAAAAATCTTCCTCGGCCACGGCACCGTCGGCAACGACAACCCGATCGCGCCGACTGTAAAGTTCGCGGTCGATCCGCAGCCCAAGCATTCCTACGATCCGGAAATGGCCAAGAGCCTGCTCAAGAAGGCCGGACTAGACTCGCTGAAGTTCGATCTGTCGGTGGCCGAAGCCGCTTTTACCGGCGCCACCGATTCAGCACTGCTATGGAAAGAGCGCGCCAAGGCCGCCAACATCGACATCAACGTGATCCGCGAACCGGAAGACGCGTTCTGGGACAATGTTTGGCTCAAGAAGCCGTTCGTCGCCTCATATTGGGGAGGGCGTCCGACCTGCGATTGGATGTTCACCACCGCCTATGCCGCGGATGCGGCGTGGAACGATACGTTCTGGAAAAATCCGCGCTTCAACGAATTGCTGGTGCAGGCCCGCGCCGAAATCGACGACACCAAGCGCGCCGCCATGTATGCCGAGATGCAGCAGCTGGTGCACGACGACGGCGGACTCGTGAACATCGTGTTCAACAACTATGTCGACGCCCATGCCGCCAACCTCGCCCATGGCGAAACCGCTGCCAACTGGCCCATGGATGGCATGAAGATCGCCGAGCGCTGGTGGTTCACCGACTAGAGAGGGCCGCATTCCATATCCTCGCGTGTTGACCGGGCTTGATCCCGGTCAACTTTTTTTCAAAGATTCGGTCGGGCAGAAGCATGAGCCGGCCAACTCCATAATTTGGCTAGCGCTCGCGTCCCGTTATGATACTGTCCGCGTAAGGGCACCCGCAGAGGGCCCCGGGGGAGTTCATGCATCCGATCCTGAGGACGGTCCTGCAGCGTTTGGGGTTAGGCCTGCTAACCCTGTTCATCGTCTCGATCGTGATTTTCTCGTCTCTGGAAATGCTGCCCGGCGGTTTCGCCGAAGCAATTCTGGGTCAGGGCGCCACGCCGGAGACGGTCGCTGCTTTCAATCGCGAAATCGGCATGGACCGCCCGGCGACAACGCGATACGTCGAATGGATCAGCGGCGTCCTCACCGGCGACTTCGGCTACTCCTATGCGGGCCTGGGCGGCACCATCAAGCGCAGCGTGACGGATATTATCGCGCCTCGCCTCTACAACACATTCTTTCTCGCTCTGATGACGGCGATCGTTGCCGTTCCCCTCTCGTTGATACTCGGCGTTCTGGCCGCCCTCTACCGCAACAGCTGGTATGACCGCATCGTCAATTCGGTGACGCTCAGCACCATCGCGGCGCCGGAATTCTTCATCGCCTATATTCTCATGTTCTTCTTCGCCATCAAGTTGCGCTGGTTTTATTCGCTGTCGACGGTCAGCGCCGCCACACCGTTTGGTGAGCATTTGTTCCGGGCCGCGCTGCCGGCCATTACGTTGACCCTTGTTATCGTGGCGCACATGATGCGGATGACGCGCGCCGCCATCATCAATCTGCTGGCCAGTCCCTATATCGAAATGGCCCAGCTCAAGGGCGTGCCGCGGAGCCAGGTGATTGCCCATCATGCGCTGCCCAACGCCTGGGCGCCGATCGTCACCGTGGTCGCATTCAATCTGGCTTATCTGGTGGTTGGTGTGGTGGTGGTGGAAGTCGTCTTTGTCTATCCGGGGATTGGACAACTCATGGTCGATGCCGTCTCCAGCCGTGACATGCCGGTGGTTCAGGCCTGCGCCCTGATTTTCGCCGCGACTTACATCCTGCTCAATCTGTCCGCCGACATCGTGTCGATCATCACCAATCCGCGCCTGCTGCACCCCAAATGACCGCTGAACCCGTGAACGTCCGTCTTGTCCGTGCCCGTCGCACATGGACTGAAAGCGTCAGGCGCGATCTGGCCAAGGCGCCGCTCAGTGCTTGGTTCGGCATCATTGTCATTCTGATCTACGCGGTCTGTGCCATCTTCGCGCCATTGATCGCGCCCTTTGGCGAGTCGGTGATCGTCGGGAAAGCCTATCAACCCTCAAGCGCACAGTTCTGGCTCGGCACCGACCAGATCGGCCGCGATCTTTTCTCGCGGCTGATATATGGCGCGCGCAACACGATCGGCATCGCGCTGATCACCACGCTGATCTCGTTCTGCATCGGCGGAACGCTGGGTGTGCTGGCGGCCCTCAAGCGGGGTTGGCTTGACCAGGGCGTGTCACGCCTGGTCGACGCGTTTCTGGCGATACCGGTTCTGATCTTCGCGCTCATGCTGCTGGCGGTTCTGGGAAAAAGCATCTTCAACCTCATCCTCATCCTGGCATTGTTGGATTCAACCCGCGTCTTCCGCCTCGCCCGCGCCACCGCGCTGAATGTGGTGGTCATGGATTTCGTCGAGGCAGCAAGGCTTCGCGGGGAAAAGATGACGTGGATCGTGTTCAAGGAAGTGGTTCCGAATATCTTGCCGCCCCTCATCACCGAGTTCGGCCTGCGCTTCTGTTTCGTTTTCCTGACCATCAGCGCATTGTCTTTTCTCGGCGTCGGCATTCAGCCCCCCACCGCCGACTGGGGCTCCATGGTGGCCGAGAACAAGACGCTCATCACCTATGGAAACCCGACGCCGCTCTATCCCGCGGGCGCCATCGCGCTGCTGACGGTCGCCGTCAATTTTGTCGTCGATTGGTTCCTGCACAAGACCAGTGGACTGCGCGAATGAGCACCGACAACAAGCGCGTCAAGGGAGCCGATCTCCTGCAGATACGCGGTCTCAAGATCGAGGGACTGAGTGACGATGTCTGGCACCCGATCGTCAAGGGTGTGGATCTGACACTGAGGCGCGGCGAGGTTCTCGGACTCATCGGGGAATCGGGCGCGGGCAAATCGACACTGGGACTTGCCGCCATGGGCTTTGCAAGGCCCGGCTGCCGCATTTCGCATGGGTCGATCCATTTCGATGGCATCGATCTGGTCAAGGCGACCTCCGAACAAAAGCGCGAATTACATGGTTCGCGGATCGCCTATGTCGCGCAAAGCGCCGCGGCTGCCTTCAATCCGGCCCATCGATTGATCGATCAGACCGTCGAGACCGCGGTTGGCCACGGCATCATGACCCGCGCCAAGGCGGAGTCGGACGCCTGTGACTTGTTCAAGCGTCTGCAACTTCCCAATCCAGACACCATCGGCCAGCGCTACCCCCATCAGGTGTCGGGCGGACAATTGCAGCGCGCCATGACGGCGATGGCAATGTCATGCCGTCCCGACCTCATCGTCTTCGACGAACCGACGACGGCGCTCGATGTAACGACGCAGGTCGAGGTGCTGGCCGCCATGCGCGACATCGTGGACCAGTTCAACACCGCGGCGATCTACATCACCCACGATCTGGCGGTCGTCGCCCAGATGGCGCACCGCATCATGGTGCTGCGTCATGGTAAACTGGTCGAGGAAGCCGCTACCCGCGACATGCTTGCCTCGCCCACCGAAGACTACACCAAGACGCTGTGGGCGGTGAG
>JANLYR010000144.1:0-8692 GCA_031365765.1 Hyphomicrobiales bacterium
CCACCTGCTCGATCACGCCCCAGCCGGTATTGCGCAATCCCGGATCAATGCCGATGATTCGGACCATGGACGAAGGCTAGCAGATCAGGCGGCGTTGAGTTTCGCTATCACGTCCTCGGCGATGTCGGCGTTGGAAAACACGCTTTGTACATCGTCATCGTCCTCCAGGGCCTCAAGCAGTTTCAGCAAGCTTTCCGCTTTCTCCTGATCAAGCGGAGTCAAAATCTGAGGCTTCCACACGATCTTAACGCTCGACGCATCCCCGAACTTCGACGCAAGCGCGGTCGAAACTTCACCGATTCTTTCGAAAGCCGTGGTGACGCTGTGGCCCTCGGCTTCAGACTGGACATCATCGGCACCCGCTTCGATGGCCGCTTCCAGCATTGCGTCTGCGCTGGCCTTTGCCGCCGGATAAACGATTTCGCCCACTCTCTGGAACATGAAGCCAACCGAGCCGGATTCTCCCAGGTTGCCGGCGTATTTGGTGAAGAGCGCGCGAACATTGGATGCGGTGCGGTTGCGATTGTCGGTCAGCGCCTCGACGATAACCGCGACACCGCCCGGCCCGTAGCCTTCGTAGCGAACGGCGTCATAATTCTCGCCGTCATTGCCCGCCGCCTTTTTGATGGCACGCTCAATATTCTCCTTCGGCAGATTTTCGGCCCGCGCATTCTGGATCGCCAATCTCAGCCGGGAATTGGCGGCGGGATCGGGCAGCCCTGCTTTCGCCGCCACGGTAATTTCGCGCGACAGCTTGGAGAAATTCCTGGCCCGGACGCGGTCCTGCCGGCCCTTGCGGTGCATGATGTTCTTGTATTGCGAATGTCCAGCCATGGTGTGTCGTTATAGTCACGGTGCGCCATAAGAGACAAGCCGCTTAACCTGCCGTTAAAGCGGCAAGGGCCAAGCTTTTCGACGGTGAGTGGTGTGTGGTGTGGGAGTAAGCCGATGACGAAACGCGATGATGCCGATGAAATTTCATTTGCAGCGGAAGGAATGGCGGGGACCGCCGCGAGCTCGGTGCTTCGGAAGGTACGTTCGCTAGCTGATATAGCGCCGCCCGGACGGTTTTTTCCGGCAATCGCCACCCTGACCGAACTGACACGGCGAATCGAATCCAATCTCATCTCCGCCAGCACCGCCATGGCGAATGGTGATGAGGATCAGGGCACCGTAGCACTGGCCCGCGCCGTCCTACAAATGGACCGGCTTGCGGCAGTGACTTCGGGACCGGACATGGCCACCGATATACCGGCGCGACAGCGGCGAGGTTGAACCAACTGCGCTGCCTGACGTGTTAGTCCTGATAGTCGTGCAGGACGTTCCGGTAGTCACGGGCCTGGTATAATCCCTGGCGCTGCCCGCCCAGGTATTCTGGGCCGATGGGGACTTTGCCAAAACCCCCGGGTATATCGAGCACGTAGGTGGGCTGGCACAGTCCGGAAAGAACGCCGCGTAGGTCCCGCATCAGCTTGTGGCCCTCGGCGATCGAGCAACGGAAATGCTGGGTACCGCGCGCCTTGTCCAGATGATGCAGATAATAGGGCTTGACCCGGACGGCAACGAGGCTCCGCATCAGCTCAGCCAAGGTCGCGGTATCATTGTTGACGCCTTTCAGCAGAACCGTCTGCGACAGTAGTGGAATGCCGTTGTCCACCAGAAGCGCTAACGCGCACCTTGCTTCCGCCGTCAATTCGCGGGGATGATTGACATGGACAACGACATAGACGGCGGGACGGATTTTCATGGCCCGGATGAGGCCGCTGTTGATCCGCGAAGGTTCGGCCACGGGCACGCGCGTGTGAAAGCGGACGACCGCGACATGGGCAATCTCTTCGAGCTTCCGCAACAACAGGCCGAGCCGCCGGTTTGACAGAACAAGCGGATCGCCGCCCGACAGGATGACCTCCCAGATTTCGGGACGCTGCCGGATATAGTCGAGTGCCACTTCAAGTTCAGATTCGTCGAGCGCGGCATCAGCGCGACCGACCTTCTCGCGCCGAAAGCAAAAGCGGCAATAGACGTGGCAAGTATGGGTCGGCTTGAGCAGCACGCGGTCGGGGTAACGATGCGTGAGTCCTTTGACCGGTTCGTGCGCCGCGTCGCCGATTGGATCGGAAAGCTCCCCGGGAGACACAATCAATTCGTCAGCCGACGGAACATATTGGGCGTGGATGGGATCGCCGCGATCGCCGGCGGCAATTTGTGCCAGTGCGTGCGGCGATATGCGGAGCGAGAAATTTTCCGCCACCGCCCCAGTGATGGCAGCTTCGGACGGGTCTATGAGACCAGTCTGGACCAGATCATCAACCCGCGTAAGTGCTTTCTGCATTGCCGCTGCTTACCAGAAAGGAATATCGGCGGGAGACAATCTTCCGCCGATGCGGATCGGGGCGATTGCTAATGCCAGTCCGGTTGCGTCATCGGTCTCGATGCCGACGCCGCACACTGTCGCCTCGCCCTCGGCCGGCTTGAAGCGCTCGATCGGCAGTTTGCGGAGAAAACGGTTGATCGGCTCCGCCTTCTCCATCCCGATCACTGAATCATAGTCGCCGCACATGCCGGCGTCCGAAAGATACGCCGTGCCACCGGGCAGGATCTGGTGGTCGGCGGTGGGCGTATGCGTGTGGGTGCCGACGACCAGGCTGACGCGGCCATCGGCGAAATGCGCCATCGCCATTTTCTCCGACGTCGCCTCGGCATGGAAATCGAGCAAGACAGCGTCGCATTCCCTTGCCAGGGGACAGAGGTCGAGCTGGCGCGCCACGGCGGGAAACGGATCATCGAGCATGGGATCGATCATCACCCGCCCCATGGCGTTGATCACCAGCACGCGCTGCCCCGAGGGAGTGTTGGCGAGGAGTGCACCACGGCCCGGGCAGCCATCCGGCCAGTTGACCGGCCGTAGCAGCGATCCATGGCGCTCGATAAACACCAGGGCCTCACGCTGGTCGAAGGCATGATTGCCCAGAGTCACAACATCGGCGCCCGAGGCTAGGAGGCCAAGATGGATGTCTTCGGTGATGCCGAAGCCATGCGCGGCATTCTCACCATTTACCACTACGAGATCGGGCTTATAACGCTGGCGTAAGTGAGGCAATTCGCGCGACACCGCCTGGCGCCCCGATTTGCCGACCACATCGCCGAGGAAAATCAGGCGCAACGGAACGTACCCCGTTCCGTCATGATCCAGTCCATGGGCTGATCGAAAGATCCTCGCGGAACTTCGGGTATTTCCTGACCGGCAAAGGCAACTCCAATGGCAACCACCGGCTTCTTGGCGCGGAGCATGGTCAATGTACGGTCATAGAACCCTCCGCCATAACCGAGGCGGTATCCCTGGCGGTCGAAAGCCAGAAGCGGCACCAGAAGCACATCAGGTTCCACAGTTGCATTTTCTTCGGGCGGCATGGGGATGTTCCATATGCCAGGGACGGTGGCCGAACCCGGCTTCCAGATGCGGAACACCAGGGGCTGGCTCGGGCCCAGAACGACCGGCAACACTGTCCGCCACCCCTCTGCATCGAGACGCTCGAGCAGCGGCAAAGTCGATATTTCATCCTTGTAGGGATGGAAGCCGGAAATGGTACGTTGCGCGAGTGGCTGGTCAAAGGAAAGGCCGCGAGCTGCCAGGATCCCGGCGGCACTTTCGCCCGAAGCAAGATGCGCCGCTCCCCGAAGGATCGTTGCCGCATTGCGTGCGTGGCGTTTGACTTCGGCTAGTTCCATAAATCCCCTTCGGAAAAGCGGCGGGCCACCATGGGCCGTTGGAGAGTGCGATCCCGGGTCCCTACTTGCGTAGGTGGGCGCCGTTTGCGCCGGACCACGGCCCGGAACAGGGACAGCTCCCAAGAGAATCGTATAGGCCCCAGGGAAAAATTTCTCCTCACGCGCCGGGCAGCCCGCCAAACGCTTATGTAATCCGTCCTGCCACGAAAATCTAGGCACTATGGAACGTAATAGCTGATCTCAAGCTGCGGCCGGCTCGCGGCGGGCGCCGCATTGCCGCTAAAAAACTGGATGAGATCTGCGGAGCGGTCGTCGTCGTCATCCAGAATAAAGCGGAGCAGCATCTGGGTGTGGCCGGTCCGATTGATGGATGGCAGGACATCGGGGCGTAAACTCGCCGTCAATACCGCTGCGGGGCTTTGCCGGAAGGCGGCGGCAAACCCCTCGCTAACCGGCGCCTGGAAATCTTGCGGCTCCAGGATGATTCTCCCAGCGAGTCCGCCGTCATTAAGGCCTATCCGCAACCTCCCCAGATTGATGAAGGGATCGGTGCCGGGTGCCGGGTTGGCCTTCGCAAGCCGCAGCACCGCCCGGCCGATGACAGCGTTATCCGGCAGCGCTGCCGTGTTGAAATCGAGCACGGCCCGGACTTGCCGGTCCTGCCCGTCGTCGCCCACGTTAAGCACGGTCGAGATGGCATTGATCGAGCCGCCGGTACCCGACGTTTCGGTGAGTTCGGTGATGGTCCCGTCATAGGCTGCGACCGAACGGAACGAATCAGATTGGAGCACACTGAATGCTCCGATCCGGGTGCTCCACTCCACCGCCGAACTCGTTTTGTAATATTGGTTGGTATACCAGAAGGTGGCGCCGTCAGCGGGATCGATCGACATGGCGGTGTAGTCGCCCCAGCGGTCGGAGTCGAACTGAGAGCCACCACCTGCCTTCAGCGTAGCTTCAGGCTGCATCGTACCCAGTGCGTCCCCGATCCGATGCACCGCATAGCGGATTGCCGGGAACATGCTGGCACTCGAAACGGAATAGCCCAGCGCGAGATTGCCTGCGGCATCCATTGCGATGCTGCCCATCCAGCGGCTTACCCCGTCATTCGATCCAAGCGTTCCCTGCTGATACAGTGTCCAGTTCCCGCCTGTCTTGCGGAGTTCGAACCAGCGCAATGCCGCAGTGTTTCCGCCCCGGTCGACCGAAAAAGTGCCCGCAAGCGATTCGTGATCCAAAAAATTCCGGTATGGAAAACGAAACATGGGCCACTCACTGACCGCATCGACCTTCTGCGGCGTGTCCCGTTGCGGGATGCAGTCGAAAATGAAGAAGCCACAGACCGTGTAAGTGAACGGCGCAATGTCGATTGTGTTGTTCAAGGTGAATGTCGAGGCTGCTGGATTGGCGAAGTTCGCTCTGAACCCGCGAATCTCCAGACGGTCGGTCGCGGTACCGTGAAACGCGTTGTCCTTGAATGTGTAGAAATAATTGGGGGCGCCCTGCGGCGGCGGCCCGCCATCCACATCGCTCGGCAGCATGAAATTCGAAACACCGTCGAAGCGGATAGACGTTGAGGGCAGTCCCTGCAGCATCCTGCGGCGGTCGAAAGCATACGCAGCATAGGTCGATTCGTTGGTGGACATGTAATAGCCGTCGGGCCAGACCCCGAATTTGAGGTAGTCAGGAAAGTCGGGTGTGATAAATTCATAGCCGAAATATGCACCCGTCGGGTCTGGAGTCTGTGAGATGGCGACACAAACACCATTGCCCAGTGAGAATTGCGCCAGCAGCCATCTGTCAGCCATGGAATCATAGAGCACCACCGGATCGCCGTTATTGCTTACGGCGCAATCGCCACCGGCGAAAAGCGAACTCAAATCCTTGGGATAGCCGGGCAGGAGCTGGCCGGATTTGTTGTAGATGGCGACACCCGTGGCGTTGACCACCTGGACATAGTGGTTTGGTCCGACATCGCCCACCGTATCTGGGGGCGAGCACAAACACGTGTCATTGCCCTGGCCATCGAAAGTAAGGAGGGGAGCCGGCGATTGTGCGCGCCCTTCACTTTCCACCGGCATTCCTGAAAAAGTGCTGCTGGCCATCTGATGATCGGCGGTACCCCTCAATCCGCGATGAGGTTCGGCCGCCAGAGGGTTATGGCGGCGTCGAACCGGCACGGGAATGTGACGCGGCGCGGCCCTGGGAAGTGAGGCGAGCGCTGCGGTCTCGTGACCGATCACGGCGGCGCCCACGAAAGGGCCACGGATCAAATCGTCCGCCCGTGCGTCGGTGAGTGGCAATGCAAATACGAGAAAGGAAGACAGGATGAATGGGCTAATCGGTCGCATGATCACGGCTTACTCCTGTAGACATTCAAGCTAATTCGCATCGCACCGCCGCGAAATTCCAAGGTGGATGGAAAGAAGAGCAAAAGTCAAATCAGACGATCAGCGTCCGTTCAACGACCTGGCCAACCCATCCAGGCGTCTGGACGCGGCTTCGAGGCGTTGGCCAACGCTGGCCTCGAGTTCCCGGGCGGCGGACTCCGCAGTATCGCGCGATACCCGGATGCCGACCAACTCGTCCTCAAGTTCCTCAACCCGGCGTATAGCTTCCGACAGGCGGTCCGCCACCATCAAGCCTGACATCACGAGCAGGCGGATATCGCCGACGGTTCCAACGCTCTGGCGGATACGGGCCACCTCTGAATCGAGCAGCCGCGCCAGTTCGCGCAGGTGATCCTCCTCGCCGTCGGGACACTGCATCGTATAAGGCCGGTCGTTCACATGGACGACGACATTCCCCATGCGCGTCAGCTCCCGCTGTTGCTGTGCAGCACGGCGCGAATGCGGGACATGGCGGCATCAATTTTGCCCGCCGCTTGCTTCGAAGTGTCAACCAATTCCCCCGCCTTGGTGCGCACCAGGTCCAGTTCGTGAGCAAGCTTGGAGCGATCCTTGCGAAGCGCATCCGCCTCGCCGGCTAGGTTTTCGGCGCGCTTCTCAGTTTCCTGACGGCGCATCACCGCAGCCTCGAACTGCTGCAAGGCAGAATCGAACCGGTCAAAGACTTCATCCAGTTTGTGAGCGTCTGCCATCAGTGCCCCTGGCAAATCACGCGAATCCCACGGAATTAACCAACTCTTAGCACAGGTCCGCGTTAGAGCAAGCCTGTCCACGGCTGCTTTCTATAGCCTGAGGTGATGGCCGGATTTGGCAGGCACTTCGGTGACATCAACTTGACTCAGGACCAACCGGTGTTATCAGGAGCCTCCTGAAGATTGCCCGGGGAATTCCGCCACATGGATCTGATCGACGCCGGCCACAACCGGGCCATGGCCAATGCCATCCGCGCCCTCAGCATGGATGCGGTGCAAAAGGCCAATTCCGGCCATCCCGGCCTGCCCATGGGCGCGGCGGATTTCGCCACGGTGCTGTTCACGCATTTCCTCAAATTCGACGCAGAAGACCCGCACTGGCCCGATCGCGACCGCTTCATCCTGTCGGCGGGACACGGTTCGATGCTGCTTTATTCCCTGCTCTATCTGTTGGGCTACAAAGACATGACCATCGACCAGATCGAACATTTCCGCCGCCTTGGCTCAAAAACCGCAGGGCATCCGGAATACGGTCATGCAACGGGGATTGAGACGACCACCGGGCCGTTGGGTCAAGGCCTTGGCAATGCGGTAGGTTTTGCCATCGCCGAACGCCATTTGAATGCCCGCTTCGGTGATGATCTGGTCAATCATCGGACTTATGCATTGGTGGGCGACGGCTGCCTGATGGAAGGGATTTCGCAAGAGGCGATCACACTTGCCGGCCATCTGAAGCTCAACCGGCTGACCGTCTTATGGGACAATAACGGTATTTCGATCGACGGCAAATTGTCGATGTCCGACTCGACTGACCAGCTCCAGCGATTCACTTCGGCAGGCTGGAATGTCGCCTCGGCCGATGGCCACGATGCGGTCAGTGTCGCATCCGCCCTCGCCGCAGCGCAAGGTTCGGACAAGCCCACGATGATCGCCTGCAAGACGGTGATTGGTTTCGGCGCGCCGACGAAACAGGGAACCTCCGCCACACATGGCTCGCCGCTAGGGCCGGAGGAAATTGCCGGTGCCCGTAAGCTGCTTGACTGGCCCTATGAACCGTTTGTGGTGCCGAACGATTTGATGGATGCGTGGCGGAAATCCGGATCACGCAGCCGCGACACGCGCGAAGCCTGGGAAAAAAGGCTGGCAGCTTCGCCGCACAAACCGGAATTTCACCGGTTGATGGAGGGAACCCTCCCCGCCGATTTCAGTGAGGTGATCGCAGTTTACAAAAAGGATTTGGCAAAAGCGCCGCCGTGGATCGCCACACGAAACTCCTCGCAGAACGCGCTCGACGTGATCAATGCGGCCATTCTCGAAACCATCGGCGGATCGGCGGATCTGACCGGTTCCAACAACACCAAGTCGAAAGACCTGAAGCCGCTCAATGCCACCGATTATGGTGGACGCTATATCTACTACGGCATCCGCGAACACGGCATGGCCGCGGCGATGAATGGTCTCGCTCTGCATGGCGGGGTCATTCCCTACGGCGGCACCTTCCTCACCTTCACCGATTACTGCCGGCCTTCGATCCGCCTGTCAGCGCTGATGGGCATTCGCGTAATTTATGTGATGACGCATGACTCGATTGGCCTTGGAGAGGACGGGCCGACCCATCAGCCGGTCGAGCATCTGGCAGCACTCCGCGTCATTCCCAATCTCCGGGTTTACCGCCCTTGCGACGCGGTCGAGACCGCCGAATGCTGGCAACTCGCTTTGGAGGATACGACGGGTCCCAGCATTCTCGCCCTCACCCGCCAGAAACTGAAGCCGGTGCGTCTCGACTACTCCACTAAGAACCTTTGTGCCCACGGTGCTTATGAGGTCGCGGCGTCGGGACAGACTTCCGACTGCGTGATTTTC
>JANLYR010000193.1:0-25723 GCA_031365765.1 Hyphomicrobiales bacterium
CGAAACGACGACCTTCGTGCTTTTGCTCGGCGCCACCGACAACGCCGATGCGGCCAGCGCCCTGATCGCGAAATACGCCGCCGCCGACCTTGACGCCGCGCTGGCCAATATCGCCGCCCATTGGGAGGATGTGGTTGGCAGCGTCCAGGTGACGACGCCGGATCGGGCGATGGACATCATGCTGAACGGCTGGCTGCTGTATCAGACGCTGGCCTGCCGGATGTGGGCGCGCACCGCGTTTTACCAGGCGAGCGGCGCTTATGGCTTCCGCGACCAGCTGCAGGATTCGATGGCGCTGGTCAATGCGCGGCCCGACCTCACGCGCGAGCATATTCTGCGTGCGGCTTCGCGCCAGTTTGTCGAGGGTGACGTGCAGCACTGGTGGCTGCCGCAGCGCGGTGTCGGCGTCAGGACGAGGATCAGCGACGATACGGTGTGGCTGTCTTATTGCGTGCTGCATTATATCAAGGGCACCGGCGACATGGGCATCCTCGACGCGCAGGTGCCGTTCATCGAAGGCCAGGCCTTGCAACCCGGCGAGCACGACTCGTTCTACCAGCCCAATATTTCGGAGAAATCGGCGACGCTGTACGATCACTGTGTGCTGGGGCTCGAGCGCAACACCGCGCGGGGCGAACATGGCCTGCCGCTGTTTGGCACCGGCGACTGGAATGACGGCATGAACCGCGTGGGCGAAGCGGGCAAGGGCGAAAGCGTCTGGCTGGCCTGGTTCCTGTATGCCACGCTCGCGGCCTTCGAGCCTGTCGCCCTGGCGCGCGGCGACCGCAAGCGCGCCGCCCAGTGGCGCAAGAGCAGGGCCGGACTGCAAAAGGCGCTCGAAGAGCATGGCTGGGACGGCCAATGGTACCGGCGCGGATTTTTCGACGATGGATCGCCGCTGGGATCGGCACAGAACGCCGAATGCCGCATCGATTCAATCGCGCAATCATGGTCGGTGATTTCCAACGCCGCGGCACCGGACCGTGCCGCGCAGGCATTGGACGAAGCGTTCAACCAGCTTGTGCGGCCCGAAGACGGTGTGGCGATGCTGTTCACGCCACCCTTCGACACGTCGCTTCCGGATCCAGGCTATGTGAAGGCCTACCCGCCGGGAATCCGCGAAAATGGCGGCCAATATACCCACGGCGTGATTTGGGCGATTTTCGCCCATGCGAAACTCGGCCAGGCCGACCGAGCCGCCGCGATGTTTTCGCTCATCAATCCCATCAATCATGCGCGCAATGAAACGGAAGCGCGGCGTTACCGGGTCGAGCCCTATGTGATTGCGGCGGATGTATATTCGGTGGCGCCCAATACGGGCCGCGGCGGCTGGACCTGGTACACGGGCGCATCCGGCTGGATGTACCGCGCCGGCATCGAGGCCATTCTCGGCATCGTGCGCGAAGGCGACCGGCTGGTGATCAAACCCTGCGTGCCCGCAAGCTGGGAGGAATACAGCGTGTCGATCCAGTACAAATCGACGCGCTACGACATAATGCTGCGGCGCGGAAGCATTGCGAGCGCCACGCTTGATGCGCTGGTGACGGCAGTTTCCCCAGCAGAATATGTGGTGAAGCTTGAGGATCGTGGAGGCGAAATCCGCCTCAGTATTCCCCTTGAGGCATCGGCTGCATCCGCACCTGAAAGTGCCGGTCCCCAGCAATCGGTCGCTTGAACGAAAAAAAGCCTCCCCTCGGAATGCGAGGGGAGGCTGTTGCCTCGAAGCAATTCTAGCTTGTCGTTCGTTCTTCCATCTGCTCCTGCTCGCAGAGCTTGAGGATGGCGGAACGGACTTCTCCGAGCCTGGACGGTTTCCCGCCGGTCATATTTTCCTCGCTCGCAACCTGCAGGTCGCGGGCATTCGCTTCCCAGTGCTTCAACACACGCAGTTTCTGTTCCGATGTCATGGAATCCGTTCCCACGATATCCATCGGCGTGCCGAAAACCTGTTCGGGAGCGATGAGGGCGCGATCATAATCCTTTGCCGTATACAAGGTTTTGATCTCCTGAGGTTATTTCGAAGCGTCCAGCCAGCTGTCGATCTCGGTGCTCGCCTTGTCCTTGGCATAGCCGTAACGCTGTTGCAGGCGGCCGGCGAGCTGCTCGCGGTTGCCCTCGATGACGGTCAGATCGTCATCGGTGAGCTTGCCCCACTTTTCCTTGGCCTTGCCCTTGAATTCTTTCCAGTTACCTTCAACGCGATCCCAATTCATAGCGATCTCCCTTGATCTGGGCCTCATTGCCCGTCTGTGATTAAACGATCCGGTGGGAGAAGTGGTTCCGGCTAATTCAGCCTTCGCGCAAAAGCTCGGTGCACAGGGTCAACAACAGGCCGAAGCCAGTCACACAGGCGGCCAGGACCGCTACGCCGCCAAAAAAGCCCGCATTGCTGCCTAACGCGAACAACAGCGCCAACATGACGAGAACGACCAGCGAGACGAAACGAACCATGTGATTTCTCCCGCGAATATAACGCGGAAGAGGGGCGGAAGTTCCGCCTCAGGCGGCGGCCTGCTTGCTCGTATCGAAGAACAATGCCTGGCTGACGACCGCCTTCACCATCTCGGGCGTAAAGGGCTTGGTGATGAGGAAGGCGGGCTCTGGACGCTCGCCCGTCAGCAGGCGTTCGGGAAAGGCCGTGATGAAGACGACCGGCACCTCGAAAGAAGACAGGATCTGGTTGACTGCATCGATACCCGAACTGCCATCGGCCAGTTGGATGTCGGCAAGAATGAGGCCCGGCCGTTTTTCCGAAGCAAGGGCCACGGCCTGGCGCTGGGTGCGGGCCACACCCGTTACGGAATGGCCAAGGTTTTCAACAATGTTGCGCAGGTCCATGGCAATGACCGGCTCATCCTCGATGATCATCACGTCGGTTGCGACCTGCTCGACGATGGTCTTGGCGGCTTCGTCGATAAGGCTGGAGACATCGGACGGCTGCCGGTCGAGAATCGCCGCGATGTTTTCTGTGGTAAACCCTTCGACCGCCATCAACAGGAAGGCTTCGCGGGCACGGGGCGGGATATTGGAAAGCCGGCGTTGCGCCGTGGCCGCCCATTTCGGGTCGCCCGCGGCCGCGGGGGGCAGCGGCTTGAGGTTCAACGACACCGATTCCCACATGCGGCAATACATCTGATAGAGCGCGATGCGCACGTCAGTTTCCGCCGATAGCTGTTCCGGCTCGGCAATGATCGCTTCCAGCACAGCCGCGACATAGGCATCGCCCCCGTGCTGCGTTCCGGTGAGGGCACGTGAAAAGCGCCTGAGATAGGGCAGATGCGGCGCGATGCTGGCAGCAAGACTCATTTCGTTCCCCCGGCTTCGGTTTTAAACCGATTACACAGTAAATATCCTAACACCACTTGATAGTGAATGGTTCCCGAAATTGTAATATTTCCATTCCGGTAAGGGAACATCGCTAAAGTTCAACCATTAAGGTAGTGCGGCCGGATCGGGACGACGGGGGACGGTATTGATGGATGGCTCGAAAGACAAGGCACAAAAGGCACCAAAACCAATGAAAACGCCCTCAGCCACCAAGCCAGATGTTCACGATCTGATCGGGCGGAAGCTGCGAGATTATTACGACGAGGTGGCACACCAACCCGTGCCGGACCGGTTCGTCGAACTTCTGCAACGTCTTGACTCGAAAACTTCGGACAAGAAGGACAACTAGACGTGGAACGATCGGCGACACCCTCACCCGATTTCCGTGACCACCTGGTTGCGGCCATTCCGGGTCTCCGGGCCTTTGGCATGTCGCTGTCGGGGCGGTCCGACCGCGCCGACGATCTGGTGCAGGAAACCCTTATGAAAGCGTGGCATCACCAGCTCAGCTTCGAGGCCGGCACCAATATCCGCGCGTGGCTCTATACCATCCTGCGCAATGAATTCTACAGCCAGATGCGCAAGCGCCGGCGCGAGATTGAAGATGCCGACGGCGAATATTCCAGCAAGGTTGCGATCACCGGCGGGCAGGAAAGCTATCTCGACATGGCCGATCTCCGTTTTGCCCTGGCAAAGCTGCCCGACGATCAACGCGAGGCCATCATTCTGGTTGGAGCTTCCGGGTTTTCCTACCAGGAGGTCGCCAAAATCTGCGGTGTCGCCATCGGCACGGTGAAGAGCCGGGTGAGCCGCGCGCGCGAAAAGCTGGCTACGCTCCTTGGAATGGAAGCCATCGACACGCTGGTCCCGAACCTTGCGCCGGAGATCGACGAAAACGGTGGAAAGTCTGTAGACGGAACCAACCCCTAGTCCTAAGTGTTCATTACGCGATTGTAACCCCAAGGAGACGGACATGACGCTCGGCACAATTCTCATCATTATCCTCATATTGATTCTGATCGGCGCGCTTCCGAGCTGGGGTTACAGCCGGAGCTGGGGCTACGGTCCGTCGGGCGGTCTCGGACTTATCCTGATCATCCTTCTGATCCTGGTCTTCACCAACAGGATCTAAATTTCGGAGCGTTGCGATGGCGGCGGTGAAGTCGGAAGTTACTGCCGCCTATCTCAAACAATCCCGCACGGCACTCATCGGCATTTTCATTCTTTCGATCGTGGCGACGATGTCGTTCGCGCGCGATTTTCTGCTGCCGGTATTTTTCGCCTTTTTCATCGCACTCACCTTCAGGCCCACCATCCGCGCGCTGTCGCGCCGCAACATTCCCGCCTGGGCTTCGGCCACGGGATTTGCTCTCATCCTGGTCTTCGCCGTTCTGGTCTCCGGCTATCTATCCAGCGGCCCCATTGCCGGCTGGATCGCCGATGCGCCGCAGATTCAGCGCACATTCATGGAAAAACTGAGGACCATCCGCTCGTCGATGAACGGCGTTGCGGACCTGACGGAGCAGATCAAGGAAGCCGCGTCGCCCGATCCCGGCGCTCAGGTGCAGGAAGTGGTGGTGAAGGAATCCGGAATACCGGGGCTTCTCAGCCTGCTTGCCGGCTATCCGGCGCAGTTTCTCATCACGCTCAGCGGCTCGTTGGTCATCGCGGTTTTTCTGATGGCGTCGGGCGATCTGTTCTATGAAAAACTGATTCACGTGCTGCCCACGCTTTCCGACAAGAAAACCGCGCTGCGCATCGTCTATGATGTGGAGAAGGAGGTGTCGTTCTATCTGCTGACGGTCGTTCTGATCAATGCGGGCGTCGGCATATCGGTCGGCATCTCGTTTTACTTCGTGGGGTTGCCCACGCCCATCCTTTGGGCCTTTCTGGCCTTCGCGCTGAATTTCATTCCCTATATCGGCCCGGTGACCGGGATGCTGGTCTCCACCCTGGTATCGGTCGTCGTCTTCGACACGCTGAGCTACGCGTTGCTGGCGCCGCTCTGCTATTTGATCGTCATCGGCATTGAAACACAGCTCGTGTCACCATTTGTGCTAAGCCGGCGGCTGCAGATCAATTCGGTGGCAATCCTGATCGCGCTGGCGTTCTGGGCCTGGATCTGGGGGCTGGGCGGCGTCATTCTGGCGATACCGCTGCTTGTCACGTTCCGGGTGTTCTGCAGCCATTTGCCCAGCCTGGCGGGAATTGGTGAATTCCTGGGTCAGACAAGCAGCGACGCCGCCGCCGCTGAAAAAATCGAAACTCCGCCGGCGATACCAGCAACGAAATCGCCGGCCGCCCGTGAGGGCCGCCGGCGTGGAACTGTCTCTTCCTGATATCAGCTGGGGCGGCGGCCGGTACGGCGTTTGCCGCGGCGCGGACCGGAGCTGGCGGCGCTGGAGCTTCCCATCGACATCAGGCGGCTGGGCAGCATCATGCCGATCATCGCCCCGATGCCGAGGCCGATGGCACCGAGCATCAACGGGCGATCCTCGATAAAACTCTGCACGGCGCGCTGGTCGGGCATGCGGTCCATGGCGGCGCGCGACAAGGTGGCGGCGCGGGGCAGGGAACGTCCAGCACCTTCAGCGGCCCAGTCATAAGCTCCGCTCAAGGCTTCGCGGCCCTGCGACAGGAGACGATTGGCGGTGGCGCTGTAACCGCCGCGATCGGCGCGGCCTGCCGACTTGCGCGATGGCGCACGGCCACCCTTTGCGGTGGCGCGTTTCGCCGCGCCATTCCTGCCACTGCCGGCCTTGCGCGCCGATTTGGCACCGGCGCGGCGCTTGCCGCGCGGGGCTTTCGCTTCACTCGCCGTTGACTGGCTTTCCGTTTCGTTGGCGTTCATGTGTCGTCTCCTTTTTGTTGACGGGAAGAATGGGTCCGTTTTTTACGCACTGGCACCGTTTTGTCGCTTTCCGTTCCGTTGGTCAGAAGCCACGCAGCGCCACCCAACAGCAACACGGAAACCAACGGCTGGCGCGTTGCAGCCGCTGTCACCCGCCCTGGAAGGCTCAGGCGGGGATCGAGGAGGGAGAGGGCATCGTCGGCGAGGCGTGGCAAAGTAAAGCGGGCCTGGATGTCCTCAATGCTTTTCATCACGTCGCGGCGCCGCGCCTGCGCGTTTTTTTTGGCGCGTTTGTGCTCATCCATTGCGGGATCTGCCACGGCGCGGGCTGGATGACATCCAGCTGAAAAGCAGACTGTCGGTTGGCCAGGAAAGCTGCCGCTTGATGAGATAGGCGCAGATGCCGCAAATGACGAGCAACACCACGCCGACGATCGCACCGGCTTCAACGGGGCTGTCAAGATAGAGAGCGAGTGCTGCAACTCCGGTTTGCGCCAGAATGATCAAGGCCACGAACAGGACAACGGCGGCAACAACGCCGAGGATGGCAATGGTGACAAGGCGCTGACGCAGCATGCCGAGTTCGGTGCGCGCCAGGATCGCTTCCGCCTCAGCCCACTGACGAACGTTGCCGACGAGATTCGTCAGCAACGTTAAAATGGTCTGATGGGCTGCATCCCGATGTGTGTCGGGGGCATCAGGCATTGCGGGATCTCCCACCCCGCGTGGAGCCGGCCTCGCGGCTCGACGCAGAACCCGTGCGGGACTGCACCATCTGCGAGACGATGACACCGGCCGCGAGCGTACCCGCCAACATGGCCATCGGATGGCGGCGCGCGAACTGCCGCGCATCGTCCATCATCGTATCGAGATCGCTTTCGGTGACATAGGAGGCCAGACCTTCAAAGCTTTCGGCGGCGGCGGTGGCGTAGGTCTTGATGTTCGGCATATCCGGCAGCGCCTGCGAAAACTCGCGTACGGATTCGGCGAGTGAATCGAGTTTGTCCGCGGCATAGCCTTTGCGGCTGTTGGCCAGGCTGCCGGCCATTGCCATCATGTCATCGATGAAGCGATACGAACCGGGCGAATCGCCATTTGCGGAACGTTTGGAAGAACGTGGTGATCTGGCCATGGTGAATCCTCGCTTGGGTGAACGGTATCGCCTTAACGGTGCGTGCCGTAATTTGTTCCATGGCGGGCGCGACAGTCTGTAACGAATGTCACAGCGCGAGTTCGAGACGGCAGGTCAGTCCTTCCGGTCCAAACCGGCGCGATACCTTGCCGGCACTCGACACAATCAATGCCGTGCCGAAGCCGGTGTGCTCGGGCGGTATCTCGATATGCGGTCCGCCGCGTTCTGACCAGGTGAGCACCAGTTTTTGTTTGGTCGCCGTCCAGGTGATGGCGACGCGTCCCGCAGGCACGGAAAGCGCACCGTGTTTCATTGCGTTGGTGCCGAGTTCATGCAGCACAAGTCCAAGCTGCGTCGCTGTTTCGGCGGGCAGCAGCACGTCCGGTCCACGCAGCTTCAAGCGCTTGTCGATGTCACCGATCATTCCCGAAATCTGGCTGTGGATGATGTCGTTCAGCATGGCGCCGCGCCAATCGGCGTCGGTCAACAGATTGTGCGACGATGCGAGACTGCGGATGCGGCCTTCAAACGCTTCCGCGAACACCTTCGGATTGCTGCTGTTGCGCAATGTCTGGCGTGTCATCGACTGGATGACCGCCATGGTGTTCTTAACCCTGTGCGACAATTCGCGCAGCAACAATGCCTGGCGCTTCTCCCAGTTTTTTCGCTCGGTGATATCCTGATCGATGCCGCGCGCACTGATCGGTGTGCCATTCGCATCCTTGATGACATTGCCCACGACGGCGGTCCAGATTTCGGTGCCATCGGGACGGACAATCGGAAATTCGAGACTGAACGAGCCGCCCTGCAGAACCGCTTTCGAGAAACTCGACCGGGCGCGGGCCCGGTGCTCGGCCGGGATCTGCGCAATGAGTGCCTTGCGATGGGGAACGCCGTTGGCTGGGTTGAGGCCGTACAGCAAAAACATTTCCGGCGACCATCGCAGTTCGCGCTGCAACAGATTGAAATCCCACGCGCCGGCTCTGGCGCTGCGCAAGGCCAGACTGAGGCGCCCCTGGTTTTCATGCAGCATCTCGATGTGCTGGCGGCGCTCGGTGATGTCGCGAGCGATGGTCGAGGTTCCCGTCACCTGTCCCAAAGCATTGCGGATGGGAGAAACGGTCAGCGACACATCGACCATCCTGCCGTCCTTGCGCTGGCGTACCGATTCATAGGGGGGGACGACGGCGCCGCTTTCAACCGTGTCGCGGGTGCTGCGTTCGGGTCCGGTAAACCCTTCCGGCACGATAATGCTGAGCGGGCGGCCAAGCATTTCGCCCGATGCATAGCCGAAAAGGCGCTCGGCTCCGGTGTTCCAGCTCGTCACCACTCCGGAGCGATCGGAACTGATGATCGCGTCGTCCGAATAGGCAACGACAGCCGCAAGCTGGGCTGCGGCACCCTCGGCGGTCTTGCGCTCCGAAATATCCATCATGACGCCATAGGATTCGAGCGCGCGGCCATCGAAGCGGCGCACCAGCTCGCCCCGCGACAACAGCCACCTGATGCCGCCATTCGGCAACACCACGCGAAACTCAATCTCCAACCGCTCACCCTTGGTGAAACTCTCTTCGTGGGTTTTGCGCCAGGCCTCGACATCCTCGGGATGAACGATGCGTTCGATGGTTGATAGTTCGCCGTCATAGGTTTGCGGATCGAGACCCAGCAAAGCCAGCAGTTCTTCCGTACAGGTCATTCGGCTGGACAGGAATTCGACGTGCCAGGCGCCAATGCGCGCCGCCTCGAAGGCCAGCGAGGTCAGGCGTGCGGCGGCACGAATCTCCGATTCGACGCTGATGCGCCCGCTGATATCGACGACGGCGCCGTTTACGTGGGTGAGGTGGCCGTCTTCATTATATTCGCCGCCGCCCCGGTCCAGAACCCAGAAGCGCACGCCCGTCCTGGCATGCCGGACGCGGTACTCCACCTCGTAATGCGGCTTTTCCCGGGTGATCGAGCGCACTGCGTTTTCAAAGTAGGGGAGGTCTTCGGGGATTACGCAATCCGACCAATCGGTCGTCGGGCCGATGCTAGGCAGGCCCATGATCTCCTGGGAATTGGCAGACCTCTGCGCAATACCGGTCTTGCTGTCGCAGGAATAGGAAACGATCTTGGCCAGGCGCGCCGCACGCAGTTGCCAATCCTCAGGTTGTTTGCCGGGCCGGGGTCCATCCTCGATGATTGTCACATCATTCATGAATACAACTTCCGATGCCGCTCAGGCGTGCAGCATCCGATATGCCTTTTGTATTAACAACGGGCGTGCCGTCTGGGCATTTTGCAAACCGCTTGTGGGCGAAGAGTCACGCGAATTTTAATATTCACGACATCCGCATCCCGGCGCGGCTCACTTCGGCTTTGTTGCCGGATTTGAGCTGCCGATTGGAACAATCTGCTTCATCGCGAGCAAATCCCGGGCCTCCGGCGGCGGCAATAACGAGAGCGGCAAAGGCGGCAACAGCGGAAATGGACATTTTCTTCTCCCAATCACTTGGTTGAATTATTGCAATCCCAACGCGCCGTTATATCAATGGTTCCCCGCCGCCGCCTTCGATCCGAACCTTTTGGCGTAAACCCAGGTAAATTCCGCGCCGAGGAGGAAAATCTGGGCTGAATAATACACCCAGAGCAGCAACACGACGAGGGTGCCGGCCGCGCCGTAGCTGGAACTGACGCCGCTGTTGCCGATGTAAAGGCCAATCAGCAGTTTGCCGATATTGAACAGGAGGGCGGTGGCGGCGGAGCCGATCAGCACGTCCGTCCACGCCACCGAAACACGCGGCAACATCTTGAAGATGAGCGCGAACAGGCTGGTGATCACGACGAAACTGACGACGAAATTGACGACCTGCAGGATAATGCCCGAGCCATCAAAAAGCGGGCTCCAGAGGTTTTCCAAGGCCGAAAGGACTGTGCTGACAAGGAGCGAAACCAGCAGCATGAAAGCAACGCCCAGAACCATGCCGAATGTCAGGATGCGGCGGCGGATCATATACCAGAGGCCGGAATCGCTCTTGGCGGCCGGGGCCTGCCAGATCTTGTCCATGGCGCCCTGCAATTCGGCGAAAACGCCGGTGGCGCCGAAGGCCATGACGGCCAGGCTGATCACGGTGGCGAATATGCCGTCGGCGGGCTGGCTGGCGCTTTTCACCAGGCCCTGCAGCGCCATTGCCCCTTCCTTGCCGACAAAGCCCTGGGCCTGGGCGTAGATCTGGCCCTGGGCTGCTTCGGTGCCAAAGAAAAGACCGGCGAAGGCTATGGAAATTATCAGAAGCGGGGCGATCGAAAAAATCGTGTAGTAGGCGATCGCCGCGCCCATGCTGGCGGCGCCATCGGCGTTCCATGCCATGCCCGCGTCTTTCAGCATGGACACAAGATCCTTGAAGCCTGGACCTTTGCGCCTGACCGAGGGCGCCTTGGGCTTGGCAACCGCGGATTTGACCTCGGCCTTGGTTTTGCGTTTGGTTTTCGCCATCGTCGCTCAATGCTTTCCGGGCTACACTTGTTCCGGGAACCCGGATTCGGTGTCCAATTCCTCTTACCGCAGGACCCGCCATGACACCAGATATCGCGATTTGCCTCACCATCGTCGTCGTGGCGGTGGTGCTGTTCGCATGGGACCGCATTCCCTCCGACATCGTGGCGCTGGGCGTGTTGCTGTCGATCATCGCGACCGGACTGGTCAGCGCCGACAAAGCGTTTGCCGGCTTTGGCAGCGGCACCGTGATCATGATCCTGGGCTTTCTCATCATGACCGCCGGCCTGTCGCATACGGGCATTGTCGATGTCGTGGGGCGAGCGGTTCTCAACCGGACGGGGGGCAGCCCCAATGTGCTGGTCGCCGTCATCATGGTTTCCGTGTCCGTCCTTTCGGCCTTTGTCAGCAACACCGCGGCTACGGCGTTCTTCATCCCGGTGGTGCTGGGCTTTGCCGCCGCCAACAAGACCAGTCCGTCGCGCTACCTGCTGCCGCTGGCCTTTGCATCGATCCTGACGAGTTCAGTGTCGCTGATCAGCACCTCAACCAACATCGTGATCAGCGAACTGCTGCGCCAGTACAAGCAGCCCGAGATGGGCATGTTCGAACTGGCGCCCGTGGGCATCCCGATCGCCATCGCGGGCCTCATCTACATGTGGACGATCGGCATCCGCCTGATGCCCAACCGTGGCACCGACGGGCCGGTCGAGGATGTGGGCGACCGCAAGTACCAGGCGGATCTGGTCATTCCACCGGATTCGCCGCTGATCGGCAGACCGATCGCGGAATCACCGGTGGCGGGGATGTCCGGCTTCAAGCTGGTCAAAGTGCTGCGGCAGAAGAAGGTGTTCGATTTCACCGCCGACGACATCGTGCTGGAGGAGGGCGACGAACTGGTCGTCGAGGGACGCCGCCGCGAGCTTCTCAAGATCAAGGACATCAAGGGGATCGAGATCAAGGCCGATGTCCATCTGGCCAATCCGGATGTGCCGCCGGAGGATATCGTCGTGGTGGAAGGTGTGCTGATGCCGGGCTCGCCGCTCATCGGCCTCAGCCTCAGGAAGGCCGAGTTCCACAACCGCTACAATCTCCAGGTTCTGGGCATCAACCGGGCGGGCTATTCGATCCGGCAGAAGGCGAGCCGCGTCAGGATGCGGCTGGGCGATGTGCTGCTGCTGCAGGGCACGACCGACAACGTCAAGGCGCTCGAACGCGGCAATCTGTTCAGCATTTTCGGCGGGGTCGAACCGGTGCGGTTGAAGACGTCGCATGGCGCGGCTGCCGTGGCGATCTTCGCTGCGGCCATTCTCGCGGCGACCTTCAATCTGGTGGCGCTGCCGGTGGCCGCCATCGGAGGCGCCTTCCTGATGATGCTGTCGCGCTGCATCTCGCCTGAAGAAGCCTATCGCCGGGTCGAATGGAAAGTGCTGATCCTGATCGGCTCGATGCTGTCGCTGGGGGCGGCGATGGAGGCGACGGGCACCGGCAAATTTCTGGCCATGCATCTCATAGCGCTCATCGGCGACCAAAGCCCCGTGCTGGTGCTGATGTGCTTCTTCATCCTCACCGTGGCGCTGACCCAGCCGATGTCAAACCAGGCCGCCGCCATCGTCATCATGCCCATCGCCTTCGAGACGGCGTTTCAGCTTGGCCTCAATCCCCGCAGCTTCGCCATGATGATCGCGGTGGCGGCGAGCTGTTCCTATCTCACGCCGCTCGAGCCATCGAGCCTCATGGTGTTCGGCCCCGGCAAGTATCGCTTCATGGATTTCGTCAAGGTGGGCGCGCCGCTCACTTTGGTGATCTTCGCCATCGCCATGGTGCTGGTACCGTGGTTCTGGCCGCTGCGGTTGGGCTGAGGACGCTTTCCTCTAGAACTCGAACTGCTCGTGCAACACGCGTTCGGCCAGGCTGTGGCCGGGATCGAAAAGGATCTTGGCCGAGCGTTTGCGGTCCTCGGCGATCTGCACCTGCGCCACGTTGCGGACTTCCAGGTGATCGGCGACCGCCGCGACCGGGCGCTTGCCGGGTTCGAGAACGGTGATCGTCACTTTCGCCAGATGGGGCAGGATGGCGCCGCGCCAGCGCCTCGGCCGGAACGCGCTGATCGGGGTCAGCGCCATCAGCGCCGATTCGATCGGCAGAATGGGGCCGTGGGCGGAAAGGTTGTAGGCGGTGCTGCCGGCGGGCGTTGACAGGAGAAGGCCGTCGCAGATCAGTTCATCCAGCCGCGTCTTGCCATCGACCGCGATGCGGAGTTTCGCCGCCTGATAACGCTGGCGAAGCATGGACACTTCGTTGAAGGCGATAGCCTTGTGAATGACGCCCTTGTCGTCCATGGCCTGCATGCGCAGGGGATGGATGGTGGTGAGTTCGGCGGCGTGGAGGCGGGCCGGAAGGTCCGTTTCCAGATAGTCGTTCAGCAGAAATCCGACCGAGCCCCGGTTCATCCCGTAGATGGGCTTGCCGCTCGACACGAAGCGGTGGAGAATCTGCAGCATCAGGCCGTCGCCGCCCAGCCCCACGACAACGCCTGCCTCTTCCGGCGTGGCATTGCCGTAACGCTTGGTGAGCCGCGACAGCGCCCTGACCGCGGCGGGCGATTCGGACGCGACAAAGGCGATGCGGTCCAGCGATTTGCCGCTTTTGGCCGCGTTGACAGGTGGGGGCTTTGCTACCATTGAAGCCCTGATCCTTAGCAAGCTCCGAAGGCCCCGTCCAAATCTCATGCGATCCATCGTCATTTGCACCACCTGCCGCCATTCGACCGAGGAAAAGCTGGGCCCCGATGGCCGGACCGGGGGCGAAACGCTGATCGCCCATATGCGGGACGCGCTGGCCGACAGGGAGCGCCGCGACGTTGCGATCGAAACGCAGGCCTGTCTGTGGAACTGTCAGCGCCATTGCAGCGTGGTCATCCGCGACGACCGGCGCTTCAGCTATGTCACCGGGGGCCACCGGCCCGAACGCGCCCAGGCCGAAGCGATCCTGGCGTGGTTTGACCTGCATGGCGAAAGCGCGGCGGGAGAGGTTCCGTTCCGAACCTGGCCGCAGGCGATGCGCGGGCACTTCATCGCGCGCATCCCCAAGGTTTCGGGGTGAGCCGGATCACGCTGGTGCTGGGCGGAGCGGGCTCGGGCAAAAGCCGGTTTGCCGAAACCCTGGCATCACCTTTTGCGACGCGGGGCTATATCGCCACGGCACAGGCGCTCGACGAAGAGATGCGCGCGCGCATCGCGCGGCATCGGCTGGACAGGGGCGAACGATGGACAACGCGCGAGGCGCCGCTTAATCTTGTAGCGGCGGTGGACGGCGCAGCAGAGGCCGTGATCCTGATCGACTGCCTCACGCTGTGGATCAGCAACCTGATGCATGCCGGGCGCGATGTCGGCTCCGAAGTGGACTTGCTCTGTGCCGCCCTGCAACGGCGGGCGGAGCCAACCGTGGTCGTGTCGAACGAAGTGGGGCAGGGGATCGTGCCCGACAATGCGCTGGCGCGGAGGTTTCGCGATGCGCAGGGGCTGGCCAATCAGCGGCTGGCCGAAATCGCCGACAGCGTCGTGATGGTGATGGCCGGATTGCCCCTTGTGCTCAAAGGAGGATCGCCCCGGCCAGCACCACCAGAAACAGCAAGGTGAGTGCCCGGTCGTAGAGTGCCAGGCCGCGCACGATGTCGGCGCGGGACAGATCGCTCCGGCCATCTCCCATGGTGGCGAGATCGATTTCGGCGCCATCGTAGGAACGGGGGCCGCCGAGGCTTACTTCCAGCGCTCCGGCAAGTGCGGCTTCGGGCCAGCCGGCATTGGGCGAGAGATGACGGGGCGCGTCCCGGCGCATGGTTTCCCAGACTTGCGCAAAGGGCACCGGCGCTGCAGCGGCGAGCAGGGCACCGCTCAGGCGTGAGGCAGGAAGGTTGACCAGATCATCGAGGCGGGCTGCGGCCCAGCCGAAATCCCGGTACTGTTCCGTCCGGTGGCCGATCATCGAGTCGGCGGTATTGATCGCCTTGTAGAGGGCGATGCCCGGAAGACCCAGAAGCCCATACCAGAAGACGGGCGCCACCACGCCGTCGGCCAGGTTTTCGGCGAGACTCTCCAGCGCGGCGCGGCTGACACCGGCTTCGTCGAGCAGGGCCGGGTCGCGGCCGACGATCCGCGACACTGCCGCGCGTCCCGCATCGAGGCCGAGGTCCAGTCCCCGGGCCACGGCGCTGACATGGTCGCGAAGTGATTTCTGAGCGATGAGGGTGGTGGCGAACAGGGCCTCGATGATCCAGCCCCCGGAAAACTGGAGGAGGATAAAATGAATGGCAAGGCTCGCCGCCAGCACCGGCAGCACGAGCAGGAGCAGGGCGGCCACGCCCCGAAGACGCCCCTCCTTCGGCGACAACCGCTCGCGGTTCAGCAGAAGTTCGAGTGCGTCAAGCCATCGCCCCATCCATTCGACGGGGTGACCGGCCAAGCGCTGCAGGGCTTCGGGGTAGCCTCCATAGCGCTCGACCAGCAGGCTGAGGGCTGGACCTTCGAAAGACGTGATCATACCGGAGACGCCAGTTCCAGAATGCGGTCGAGATCGAGATGGGTTTCGAGGTGGCGCGCCAGCCCGTCCAGCGTCGCCTCGATCGTCGCTTCGAAATCAAGTGCGCTGGAGGAGGCGCCGAGGCTGGACAGGAATGCCCGGCGAAACGGATCGGACGAAAAGCACCCGTGCAAATAGGTGCCGGCGATCCGGCCGCCAAGCGCTGTCGCGCCATCGGGCCGGCCCGCAACTGATGCAAAGGGCCGGGCACAGTCAGGGCCGGTGGTTTCTCCCAGATGGATTTCGTAACCGGTGATTGTGGCCCCGCTGGCGATGTGGTGGCCGGAAACCTTGGCCAGGGTTTTGTCGGGGCCGAGTGTCGTTTCGACGTCAAGATGTCCCAGGCCGTGCACCGTTCCCGCTTCGCCTTCGATCCCGTCTGGATCGTGGATCAGGCGTCCCAGCATCTGGTAGCCGCCGCACAGCCCCATTACATGCCCGCCGCGCCGGACATGGGCGGCAAGGTCAATATCCCAGCCGGCACGCCGCAAGGCTCCGAGGTCGGCTATGGTTGATTTGGAACCCGGGATGATGACCAGTTTCGCCGACCCAGGAATTGCTTCCGAGGGATCGAGAAAGCGAAGGTTGACACCCGGTTCCAGCCGCAATGGATCGAGATCGTCGAAATTGGCGATTCTGGGCAGCCGAAGAGCGAATATTTCGCAGCCATTGGAATGGGTTACGGACAAAGTTTCGAGCGTAACGCTATCTTCCGCCGGCAACATCGACGCGCCTGGGTAATGGGGAACGATTCCAATACATTGCGTCGCTGTCCTGTGTTCAAGGAATCGCTGTCCTTCCTGAAAGAGTCCAGGGTCGCCGTGAAACTTGTTGATTATAAAGCCTTTCAGCCTGTTTCTGTCGCTTTCATCGAGAACCGCGAAGGTTCCGAGGATGGAGGCTATGACGCCCCCCCGGTGGATGTCGCCGATCAGCAATGCGGGGATATTGACCGACGCGGCGAAGCCCATATTGGCCAGGTCACCGTCGCGAAGGTTGGTCTCGGCCGGGCTTCCGGCGCCCTCCACGATCACCAAATCGGCTTCTTCCGACAGCCGCCGAAAACTGTCGACAATGGCGGGCATGAATTTGCCGCGGGTGCGAAAGAATTCGCGCGCCGACATCGTCCCGTGCCGTTGCCCCTGCACGATGACCTGGGAGCCGGTGGCGTTTTCGGGCTTGAGCAGGACCGGGTTCATGTGGACGCTCGGTTCCACTCTCGCGGCGCGCGCCTGCAGCGCCTGGGCTCTCCCAATCTCTCCATTTTGGCTGCAAACGGCGGCATTATTCGACATGTTTTGCGGTTTGAACGGGCGTATTTTCAGCCCCCGGCTGGCGAAAGCGCGGCACAATCCCGCAACGATCAGCGACTTGCCGACATCCGATCCGGTCCCCATCAGCATGATCGCCCGTGCCATCAGGGGGCCTCGGCGATCACATGGGCATAGGAGCCCATGATGTTGCCCCGGCGCAGGCCGATCTGGCCCAGATGTTGGCCGGCCGCATCCTCCACGGCGAACAGGCGATCGGCCGATCCTTCTGAAATGATTGTCGAATAATGAAATTCATGGCCTCGCATGGGGGTCTTCCAGGGGGTGCCCGGGAGGGGGTTGAGGGCGCGGTATCCAAGGCTCAGCCGGCGTGTGGCGAAACTGGTGACCAGGGGAAGCAGCCCCGCCATCCGGTGGCCCTGGCCGGTGCTGTCGACAAGTTCCTCGCCCAGAACCATGAAGCCGCCGCACTCGCCGTAAACAAGCCCTTTTGCGGCCCGCAATCCCTTCAGAAAGCCGCTGTTGGCGGCCAATTTGCCTGCATGTAACTCCGGATAGCCGCCGGGCAGAAAGATTGCGTCGCAGGAGGGGTCGGGCGCCTCGTCCCGCAGCGGGGAAAAAGGCACGATCTCGGCTCCGGCTCGCCGCCACTGTTCCAGTTGGTGGGAATAGACAAATGAAAAGGCGTCGTCCCGGGCTATGGCAATGCGCTGGCCCAAAGGCGAGACTGCAGGTAAATCACCTTCGATTTCAGGCAGTTGCTCGGCCAGATTGCGTAACTTATCCAAGTCAGTTTCACATGAAACGGCTGCGGCAGCAGACTCGATGAATGCTTCAAGATGTTGATTTTCATCGGCTTGTACCAAACCCAAGTGGCGTGACGGAAGGTCCAGCGCGGCGCTGCACCGAACCGCCCCAAGCACGCCAAAGCCCAAGGCTTCCCGCAGCATTCCTTCGTGCCGGGCGCTGCCGACGCGATTGAGAATGATGCCCGCCATATTGATGTTGGGACGGTAGGTTTTAAAGCCGTGGACGAGGGCCGCCACGGATTGCGACTGGCGGCTGGCATCGACCACCAGCACCACCGGCAGGGACAGCCAATGGGCCAGGTCGGCTGTCGATCCAACGGCGCCGTGCGGTCCATCGAACAGACCCATGACGCCTTCGATTATGACTAGATCGGCATCTTTTGCGGCATTTGAGAGGAGGGTTTTGACAACGTCCGGTCCCATTGCCCAAGGGTCTACATTGAGGCAGGGGCGCCCGGTCGCCGCCTCGTGGAACCGGGGGTCGATGTAGTCCGGCCCGACTTTTGCCGATGCAACCCGCATGCCTCGTTTACGGAAGGCGCGCAGAAGTGCCAATGTTATCACAGTCTTGCCGCTTCCGGATTGCGGCGCTGACACAATCAATGCTTTAGCCAATCGGGTTATCCAACAGCGCGCCCCTGTACCAGTCGAGCACCGGCCGCCAGTCGCTAGCATGACCAACAACGACGATGGCCGGGGTCGGGGGTTGGCGGGCGGCGGCAAATTCCCCGGCGTCGGCGAGGATCGTCTCCAGCACCAGTTGCTGCGGCACGGAGGCATTGCAGATGATGGTCACGGGATCGGCCCGAGGCCGCCCGGCGGCCAGCAAAGCGGCAGCGATTTCGCCCAGGTTCTTCACCGCCATATACATGACGATTACGGGAGCCGCCTCCGCTACGGCGCGCCAGTCGACATTAGCGGGCATTTTTCCCGAAGCATCATGGCCGGTGAGAAACATCACGGCGTGGTTGGTGTCGCGGTGGGTGGCGGGCATGCCGGCGTAAGCCAGGCCGCCAACTCCCGCGGTGATCCCCGGCACGATGCGGAATGGGACGCCTTCACGCGCGAGATGCTGGCTTTCCTCGCCGCCCCGCCCGAACATGAACGGATCGCCACCTTTCAGACGCAGCACGCGCTGCCCGCTTCTGGCCAGTTCGACCAGCCGAAGCGATATGTCGCGCTGCACGGGGGAGGGCTTGCCGCCGCGTTTTCCAGCATATTCGAGGACAGCGCCCGGCCTTGCCCAGCGCAGGATGTCGGGATTGACGAGGGCGTCGTAAACCACTGTGTCGCAATGTTGCAGGGCATGGTAGGCAAGAAGCGACATCAGCCCCGGCGCGCCCGGTCCCGCACCCGTCAGCCACACCCAGCCCGGCTCGAACACCGGGAACGGTTCGGCATCGAGCCGGGCAAAGCCCTCGGCGCAATCCGAATTTGTTGGTCTGCCGGTCATGCGCCCCTATACAGTGCGGACATGCGTAGTGAGAAGCCCGAAGGCGAATTAAGGCGCGGCTGGACCACGGGAGCATGTGCGACAGCGGCAACCAAGGCCGCATATACGGCATTGCTCACCGGGCAATTTCCCGATCCCGTCACGATCACGTTGCCCAAGGGGGAAACGCCGGTGTTTCCGCTGGCGCTATCCGAAAAGGGCGAGGGGTGGGCGCGAGCCGGGATCGTCAAAGATGCGGGCGACGACCCCGATGTCACCCATGGATGTCTGGTAATAGCGCGCGTAGCACGCGCCAATGCAATGATCTTCAAGGCGGGGCCGGGCGTGGGCACTGTGACCAAGCCCGGGCTACCGGTGGCGGTGGGCGAGCCTGCCATCAATCCCGCGCCGCGCGACATGATGCGCCGGGTGATCGCGGATCTGGGAGGTGCAGGCGCTGAAATCGAAATCTCGATCGCCGGTGGCGAAGCTCTGGCGCTGAACACCTGGAATGCGCGTTTGGGCATCATTGGCGGACTCTCCATTCTCGGCACCACCGGCATCGTTCATCCCTATTCGTGCGCCGCCTGGATCGCGTCCATCCACCGCGGTATCGATGTGGCGAGAGCCTCGGGGCTTCGCCATGTTGCGGGCTGCACCGGCTCGACTTCGGAAGACGCGGTGAGAGCGCATTTCGGCCTGCCGCTCGAGGCCATGCTGGACATGGGGGATTTTGCCGGAGGCCTGCTCAAATATTTGCGCGACCATCCCGTGCCGCGCCTGACAATAGGCGGTGGCTTCGGCAAGATCACCAAGCTGGCGCAAGGCGCGCTCGATCTGCATTCGGGCCGAAGCCAGGTCGATTTTTCCTGGCTGGCGCAACTGGCACCCGTGACGCTTCGGCCCCAAATCCTTGCCGCCAACACGGCACAGGAGGTGCTGGAGATCGCCGCTGGAACTGGCCTGGCCACGGCAGTCGCAAGCCTGGCGCTTGCCACCGTGCGGGGCGCGCTGCGCGGTGCAGCCGTGACCGCCGATGTGATCATCGTGGGGCGGACGGGCACGATTGTCGCGCATGCGGCATAGGATACTCGTGCTCGGCGGGACGGCGGAAGCGCGCGCGCTAAGCGCCGTGCTGATCAAAGCGGGATTTTCGGTCGTGACATCGCTGGCGGGCGTCACGCAGCAGCCGCTGCCGGTGACGGGAGAGGTGCGGAGTGGCGGTTTCGGTGGCGAACACGGACTTATCGCATATGTCCGGCGCGAACGTATCGCGGCAATTGTCGATGCCACGCATCCTTTTGCCGCCGTAATGGCGCGCCACGCCGCGTTGGCGGCGGAACAAACCAGAATTGTGTATCTGCGGCTCGAACGACCGGCGTGGGCAGCGCAGTCCGGCGATCGCTGGATCGATGCCGGCAGCGCCGCAGCGGCGGCCGGGTTGCTGCCAGACGGATCGCGCGTGTTTCTGACGATCGGAAGGAAAGAGATTGCCCCCTTCATGGAGCGACCCGGGCTATCGGGCATGGTGCGGATGATCGAGCCCCCTAGTCAATCCGTTCCCGCGCAGTGGAGACTGCTGCTGGCGCGTCCGCCATTCGACCTCGAAACCGAAAAGCAGTCGTTGCGCGAGTGCGGCATTACCCATGTTGTGAGCAAGAATTCCGGCGGTGAGTCCGGCAAGAGCAAACTTGTTGCCGCTCGTGAATTAAACATTCCCGTGGTCATGATCGCGCGGCCGGTGAAGCCCGCGGCGTTCACGGCATGGCCGGTGGATGCGGCTGCGGCGACGCTTGCGCGGTTGCTTTCTCCTTGACCCATCGGCGGTTTCACGCTCATCTAATGTTTGAGGGGTGGGGAGATAACGTCACCCTCAGGGAGTCATCCAACGCAATATGCGGGCTGTATCGATTGGCATCCGGAAAGCGCATGAAGCGGACAGCTTCGTTTCGATTTTTCGGGCCAGCGACCGGCCCCTGTCAATAGAGGAAGCACAATAAAATGAAACGCAATTTACTTTCATGGGCACTCGGAGCCACGGTCAGTGCCTTCGCCGCCACCGCCGCTGTCGCCGGCACGCTGGACGACATCAAGACCAAGGGTTTCGTCCAATGCGGTACAAATCCCAGCCTCATCGGCTTCGCGTTTCCCGACGAGCAGAATAACTGGACCGGCCTCGATGTCGATTTCTGCCGGGCTCTTGCCGCCGCGATCTTCAGCGATCCGCAGAAGGTGAAATTCACACCGCTCACGGCCAAGGAGCGCTTCACCGCGCTGCAGTCGGGCGAAATCGACGTGCTGTCGCGCAACTCCACCTGGACCATGACGCGCGACACGTCGCTCGGCCTCAAGTTCGCGGGCGTCATGTATTACGACGGCCAGGGTTTCATGGTGCGGAAGTCGCAGAATGTCGACTCGGCGCTCAAGCTCTCGGGCGCGGCTGCCTGCGTGCAGACCGGCACGACGACCGAACTGAACCTCGCCGATTATTTCAAGACGAACAAGATGGAATACAAGGTCATCGCCTTCGAGAAGGAAGAAGAAGTCATCGGCGCCTATGAGGATGGCCGTTGCGACGTCTATACCACGGACCAGTCCGGCATTTATGCGCAGCGCCTGAAGCTGTCGAAGCCGGACGACCATATCGTGCTGCCGGAAATCATCTCGAAGGAGCCGCTCGGCCCCGTCGTGCGCCAGGGCGACGACGCCTGGTTCAATGTGGTGAAATGGACCTATTACGCCTTGCTCAACGCCGAAGAACTTGGCGTGACGCAGGCGAATGTCGAGGAAATGAAGAAGTCGGAAAATCCGGAGATCAAGCGTCTGCTCGGTGTTCCCAATGCCGACGGAACGGCGGCTGGCTTCGGCCCCGGCATCGGCCTCGGTGAAGACTGGGTGGTGCAGATCGTCAAGGGTGTGGGCAATTACGGCGAGATCTTCGAGCGCAATGTCGGCACCAACACGCCGCTCAAGATCGCGCGCGGGCTTAACGCGCTGTGGAACAAGGGCGGCCTGCAATACGCGCCGCCCATCCGCTAGTATTTGAATAAGGGGGAGTCCGGTTTCATCCGGGCTCCCTTTTCGCGATACGGGTGCATTCGTGCCTTGGGGAGGCGATAGAGGATGACCGCGGCAAGCGATGCCGTCAGCCATGCGAGGGTGTCGTTTTTGAACGATCCCAAGATACGCTCGGCCGCCGTTCAAACCGTTTTGGTGCTGGTCGTTGCCTTCCTGTTTTACGAGATCGTGCACAACACGATCGACAATCTCACGCGGCGCAATATTGCTACGGGATTTGCGTTTCTCGATAAATCCGCCGGCTTCGATCTCATCCAATCGCTGATCTATTTCACCAGCGAGTCGTCTTATGGCAGGGCCCTAGTCGTGGGCTTCCTCAACACGCTGCTGGTGGCGAGCCTCGGGATCTTCTTTGCCACCATCATCGGATTTTTCGTCGGCGTCATGCGGCTGTCGAAAAACTGGCTGGTGGCCAAACTCGCCACTTTGTACATCGAGTTCGTGCGCAACGTGCCGCTGCTTCTGCAGATGTTTGTGTGGTACGGGGTTGTGCTGAAAGCGATGCCGGGCCCCAGAGAGGCCATCAACATCGGTGGCATCTTTTTTCTCTCGAACCGCGGCCTCAACATGCCCAACACCATCTATGGCGAAGGCGCGTGGATGGGGCTGGCGGGACTGGTAATCGGCATTGTTGTCGCTGTCATGCTGCGCCGCTGGGCGATGCGGCGCCAGGCGGCAACCGGGCAGCCCTTTCCCTTTATATTCACGGGCCTCGCTTTGATCGTGCTGCTGCCCATCATCGGCCTCACATTGGCGGGCTGGCCCATCAGTTTCGACTATCCGGTGATGGGCGGTTTTAATTTCAGCGGCGGAACGACGGTTATTCCTGAATTCATGGCGCTGCTTCTGGCGATCAGCATCTACACCGCCACCTTCATCGCCGAGATCGTCCGTGCCGGCATTCAGGCGGTCAGCCACGGTCAGACCGAGGCGGCGGGCGCTCTTGGGCTGAGGAGCGGAACCGTTACGCGGCTGGTGGTCATTCCGCAGGCGATGCGCATCATCATTCCACCGCTTGCCAGCCAGTATCTGAACCTGACGAAGAACTCATCCCTCGCCGTGGCGATCGGCTACCCTGATCTGGTAGCGACCGGCGGCACGGTGCTGAACCAGACGGGGCAGGCGATTGAAATCGTCATGATCTGGATGGGAGTCTATCTCAGCCTCAGCCTGCTGACATCGAGCTTCATGAACTGGTTCAATTCCCGCATGCGGCTGGTGGAGCGGTGATATGATGAAAAGCCATTCCGGCACGCAGGCCTATATCCGGCTGGAGGACGCTCCGCGGTTACGGCCGCCCCTTTCCATGGTCGGTGTTCCGGGCTGGATCATCGCCAACCTGTTTTCGAGCTGGGGCAATGGCCTGCTGACCATCGTTGCCGGCGCGTTCCTGTTGTGGGTAGGCTGGGGCGTTCTCGACTGGGCGGTGTTCAATGCCACCTGGTCAGGCGCCGATCGCAGTGCCTGCGCGGTCGAAGGGGCGGGTGCCTGCTGGCCTTTCGTGTTCGTCAAGTTCCCGCAGTGGATTTACGGGTTCTATCCGCTCGACCAGCGCTGGCGGGTCAATCTGTGTTTCATCATCGGCTTGGCGGCGCTCATCCCGATGATGATGCCGTCGGCGCCGCACAAGAAATGGAACGCGCTTTTTCTGCTGATCGCATACCCACTGATCACGCTCGTGCTGCTGACGGGCGGCCATTTCACCATGTCGGCTGGTGCATTCCTCGCGGCGTTCACGATCCTGGCGCTGGCGGCTGCCTTTCTGCCGATGCTGGCCTTTGGGATCGAGGAGGGCATACAGCAAAACCGCGTGGGGCTGGGGTTGGCACTGTTCGGACTTGCTTTGTGGCTTGCTTCCTTCGCTGTCGATTTTGGCGTGTGGCAGACATTCGCTGGCCGGATGTCGGTCGGTTCCGTTCTCACCGCCGCACTGATGGGGGCGGGCGGTGTGCTTGGCATCGTCCAGATTCTACGATCCCCCGATGTGGCCGCACGCAGCGCGCTCCGCGGCTGGGCCATCGCCGCAGCTGTTCTGCTTGGCATCATGGCGATCCTGAAGATCGATTTCGGCCTGGTGCCGGTGGAGACGTCGCAATGGGGCGGCCTGCTGGTCACGCTGGTCGTGGCCGTCACCGGCATTGTCGCGTCGCTGCCGCTCGGCATTCTACTGGCGCTTGGCCGGCGCTCGAACATGCCCATCGTCAAGCTGCTGTCGGTCATCTTCATCGAAGTGTGGCGCGGGGTGCCGCTGATCACCGTGCTGTTCATGTCGAGCGTCATGCTGCCGCTGTTTCTTCCCGAGGGGGTGAATTTCGACAAGCTGCTGCGGGCGCTGGTGGGCGTGGCGTTGTTCTCGTCGGCCTATATGGCGGAAACCGTGAGAGGCGGATTGCAGGCGATCCCCAAAGGCCAGTTCGAGGCGGCCCAGGCGCTTGGACTGCCCTACTGGAACATGATGAACCTCATCGTTTTGCCGCAGGCGCTGAAGATCGTCATCCCGGGCATCGTCAACAGCTTTATCAGCCTGTTCAAGGACACGACACTCGTTTCCATCATCGGCATTTTCGATCTTCTGGGATTTGTGTCGGCCAGTTCGAACGACGTCAAATGGGCTTCACCGCAAACCGGGGCCACTGGCTATTTCGCCGCGGCGTTGATCTTCTGGGCCTTCTGCTTCAGCATGTCGCGCTATTCGATCTTCACCGAGCGCAGGCTCAATACCGGACACAAGAGGTAATCGCCGCCATGGCCACGATCGCACAAAAGGACATTGCCAGCGACGAGATCGCCATCCAGATCTCCGGCATGAACAAGTGGTACGGCGAGTTCCACGTGCTGCGCGATATCAATCTCACTGTTTACAAGGGCGAGCGCATCGTCATCTGCGGACCGTCGGGATCGGGCAAGTCGACGTTGATCCGCTGCATCAACCGGCTCGAGGAGCATCAGAAGGGCGAGATCAGTGTCGATGGCATAGCACTGACCAACGATCTCAAGAAGATCGACGAGGTGCGCCGCGAGGTCGGCATGGTGTTCCAGCATTTCAACCTGTTCCCGCATCTGACCGTTTTGGAGAACTGTACGCTGGCGCCCATCTGGGTGCGCAAGATGCCGAAAAAGGATGCCGACTCGGTGGCGATGAAATATCTGACGCGCGTCAAGATCCCCGAGCAGGCGGCGAAATATCCGGGCCAGCTTTCGGGCGGCCAGCAGCAGCGCGTGGCGATCGCGCGCTCGCTGTGCATGAACCCCAAGATCATGCTGTTCGACGAGCCGACCTCAGCGCTCGATCCCGAAATGATCAAGGAAGTGCTGGAGGTGATGGTCGATCTCGCGCAGTCGGGCATGACGATGCTGTGCGTCACCCATGAAATGGGCTTCGCCAAGCAGGTGGCCAACCGCGTCATTTTCATGGATCAGGGACAGATCGTCGAACAGAATTCGCCGGAGGAGTTTTTCTCCAACCCGAAGAGCGAACGGACGAAGCAGTTTCTTAGCCAGATATTGCACTAAGGCCTGCCTCAGCGCCGCCTAACCGCCTTTCGACGGGCGAAACTGGGGAAAAAACCCGGCATGAACCGGGTGGGCAGGTTTTGGCGTCCCCGCAACGGCGGGTCTGTAGCGTTCGAACGCCTCGTAGTCCGAATAGTAGGTCCGCAGCACGAGGAGTCTATCCTTCTGCGAGGGTTCCATGCTCTCGATCATCGATCTTCGCTCATGCGGTATCACATCGGGCGGCGGCAGCGACAAGGCGCTGGACATAGCGC
>JANLYR010000207.1:0-5406 GCA_031365765.1 Hyphomicrobiales bacterium
CAGTGGGGGTTTCGCCGACCCTTATGGTTATAGCTCATACGGTAAGGTGTATAGCTCTTACGCTTGAATGGCCCTCTATGGTGTTAACCGAACTTTCGCGTCGCGATCGAAAAATCGGTCAAACGCCACATACGTCCAGCTTGGCCGCCTTGCGAATTGCCCAGGGTGGTCACCTCCATCAACCCGATGATCAGAGCGTGTTTCTGCATTGGGTGTCAGACTGCCCGATGCCATGTTCGACGCGGGCGCGGACCTTCGATTTGGCGGCGCTGGCCTTGTTGGTCCGCTCGGGCATCGACTTGCCGCGCGGCTTGTTGTGATAGATGCGGCCGCTTGAGCAACGCCTCGTTGGCATTGCTGCGCGAGGCGGTGTAGAACTAGACATGGGCGGCGGTATTGTCGCCCGTCACCACATCGCGCAGCATCCGTCCATCGCTCCTTCTCGAACAGGCAGTGATCTTGATACGCTGGAGGTTTCCAAGCCGAGGTCGAGCTCCTGTGAGAGATCATCGAGGCCCTCCAACGCCACCGTGGGCCTAGTTCGTCAACTTGGCTACGATCGCTGCAGGAATGCCGACTGCGGTTGAACGGGCAGGGACGTCCCTAGTCACGACCGCGTTTGCTCCGATCTTTGCATGATCGCCAATCGTGATCGCACCGAGGAGCTTTGCTCCCGCTCCAACATCGACATGGCCTCCTACGACTGGCACGCCGCCCGTTCCAGATCCGATTGTTACCTGTTGAAATAGCAGGCAATTGGGTCCGATTTCCGCATCGGGATGGATCACGACGCCGTTGGGATGCGGCAAGAGAAGCCCACCGCCCAGCTTGCAATTGAGCGGAATGTCTGCGCCCGAAACCGCCGACCAGAACCGATGCCTTACGACGGCCATCCCTGCCGAAAATTTGCGGCGTTTCGCCTGATATCGCTGGTAGTCGCGAATACTTGCAAGCAATGCCCTTGCCGGATCCCACCCATTGCGACGCTCGCGATCCCAGTCCGGCTCGGTGGCGGAAATTCCCCCAGACGATTCGCTCGGTGGATTTGGACCCGGAGCGATGGTCATTGGAACGGGCCATGGCGCCAAACTCGGACTTCACTTGCGGAACGCGACCCGGGATCGAAGGATTGGCACATGTCATCGCCGTTGCCTCTTGTAGCGAGGCATTGCAATCGCACAGTTTGCATCGATCAGGGGCGAGGCTCTTTGCATCCCGCGGTCACGGGTGGGCAATCGCTCGTAGGCGTGGCATACTCGCCCGGCGCGAGACCCATCCGGGACCTTAACTCCGCAAGCTTCTTCCCTAGCCGAATCGCGCGGGCCTCGAAATGGAACGTTGACAGGTGGGTGAGGGCGACCGTCGCGATGAGGAGTGGCACGCGAAGCGCGTACTTCATAATGACGGGCTTTCCCTCGCCGCCTAGCCACGTGGCACCCAGCATTCCGTGGATCACATACAGTGCATACGACGTCTGGGCCACGTATCGCGCCGGGCGGGATTCGAGGACCCATCGCAGCCAGACCGGTGAGGCCAGCATCGATGAAGCGACCGCTGCTGCTGCAAAATAAGGGCGAAAATACCCGGTCCACTCTAGAAGCGCCGGATGCGAACTCGCAAAGAGGAAAGCCGCGCAGACCAAAGTCATCGATTCTGGTGGCTTTGATATCCGACCACGGGTTCGCCGCCAGTCAAATAGGAGCGCCACGCATCCCCCAGCTAAGATTTCGTCCACGCGGTACCAGGTAACGATATTGACGGGCTGACCGTTTGCCAGGCGCACCAACGTCACGGCCAGTGTCAGCAGCGGCAACGCATAGAGTCCGCGACGCCCGAAGACACCGACTAACAGCGCAATGACCGCGTAGAACTGCACTTCAACGCAAAGGCTCCACAGATGGCTGCCGCCTGGCATGAGATCGGGTGGGGGCAAATTGGCTACAAACAGCAGGTGCGCCGCCAACGTCCGGAAATCGGGACGATTAGCCAGCGCCAGGACCAGCACAGCCGCCCAAGCCAAAGGCACGATCCGAAAAAGGCGTCGAATCAGAAATAGCTCGACTGTTGGATCTTTCAGCAAGGTACTGGTGATGAGGAAACCCGACAGCGTAAAGAAAATGGCCATCCCGGTCGTCGCGGTAGCGGCATTGAACTGCAGGCGGGCAGGGCCGATGGGAAGCCAGTGGCCGGCAATGACGAGCACAATGCTCATTGCCCGCAAGCCGTCGAGGATTGGCTGTCGGGACAGTTGCTGTCCGTCAACTCGATCCATATTGTGCCCCTTTGGCATCGGTTTGAGGTCCGCCGTCTTTGGCTTGAACCGGCCCCCGTATCACGCGGGCCGGAATGCCTACCGCCGTGGCACCGGCGGGGATGTCCTGAAGCACGACGGCATTGGCCCCAATCGAGGCGCCCTTGCCGATCGTCACGCGTCCTAGGATAACGGCGCCAGCACCGACGCTAACGTCCTCTTCCAATATCGGTGCGTCCGACAAGGCATCCATCGAACGCACGCCGAGCGTGCAATTCTGCCGGATTATACAGCCATCACCAATTACGGTCGCGCCATGGATGACAATGCCGCCCTGGTGTTCGATGATTACGGCTCGACCAAGCTGAACCGAATAGGGCAGTTCGATTCCGTATATGTTTCTGCAGTAGCGGAACGCGGAGCGATAAATTATCGAGAATGGCGCCCGGAGATATCTGTTGCCAATCTTCATGCGCCAAACGCCAAAACGATGCACAGCAACTGCGCGAAAGCCGGGACGCGTCCAGTCCCGGCCGTGCGCGCGATAGTCTTGCCGGAGGGCTTCAAACAATTTCATGCCCTAGTGATTTTTTTAATATGTTTGTACTCAATAATGGCCGAGTTACGTTGTGTAATGATATCGAATAGATACTCGAGCGCTCCCTTTGTTTGTGCGAATTTACCGGTCATGATTAAAATCGCCCAACAAAATGCATGGTAAAAGTCCATGCCGTTCCCGCGTTGGCGGATCGTCAACCGCAGAATCTGCGAAGAGAACAGCGCCCAAAATCCTAGTCCAATTGCAAAGGTCGGAGCATTTTTCGTCAAAGTACCAGCTGAGACTGCTAGACAAGCAGCAACAGCAACTCCGCTCCAAGAGAACATACTGACGATCTGGCGAAGCCAATTTGGATCTGAATGTGACCTGTGCCGCTGTAGAAGCTCTGCAAAGGCGTGCCCCGCCCTACGAGCCCGGTTCCACCATTGTGCGTAGTTGTAAATGGCAGCATCATGAAGGGTCATTTCTGCTGCAACACGCCTGATCCTCCACCCCTTTCCTCTCATTCTGAGACAGAGGTCAGGCTCCTCCCCTGCAATCATTGCATCAGTGTAGCCTTTTGCGCTCGCTAATGCATCTAGTCGGAACATCGCATCGCCTCCGCATGACCGTGCCTCGCCAAGCGGAACGTCCCACTCATCGTCGCAGACCATGTTATAGACCGACGCACCGGGAAACCGCTCGCGGCGCCGCCCGAAAACTGCGGCAAGCTGAGTGTCGCTCAGAAGCTCCGCTTTGGCCGTTGCCATCCAATCGGGTGCTAATTCGCAATCGCCATCGATCATCTGAACAAAAGTGAGGCCCGGGTGCATTTCTAAAAGCGTGACAATCCCCACATTGCGTGCCCGAGCAGCCGTGAAATTGGGCGGAATCTCGAGTTCAATTACCTGAAGTCCGTACGCGGCTGCCATCTGCGGGCTGCCGTCGGTCGAGCCCGAATCCACATAGACGCCCGCGGCGCCTTTCGGCAGAGACTGCAAGCAAAGGCGCAGCCGTTCGCCCTCGTTACGGCCAATCACGACAAGGCCTACGTCTTTCCACAGATCACACAGCATATGATTGCCACGCTGGTGCCCGGCCGATCTCCGAGACGTCGTGGGGGATGGCCGGGACACAATCGCTCGACGGAACGATAAGTCCATACCGCAGCATGTCGCGTAGCTCGCCCGTCACATCCTGACGCACATTACCAAAAGGAAGCAACTTTCGAACGATCCCCAATCCGGATCCTAGCAACCAAGCAAGCGTGGCAAACCTCGCAAGCGTACGCCCGCGGGTTAGGGCGAAATATCGACACCTCGCCTTGTACCAGTAGGCTGGCCGCGGAGGTGCCGTCCGGCTCGTCGCGGGTAGGCTGTTGAGACCAGTGGCAGCGCCGCCAACGTGGATGACGCGACTTGCCGGCTCGTACCATATCGCCCAGCCGTGCTTGCGCAGCCGCCACATCAGCTCAATATCCTCAAAGTAAAGGAAGAATCCATCGTCGAAGACGCCCGCTTGGCGCAGCGACGCGGTCCGCACGAGGAAACTCGCTCCGGTCGCCCAGTCGCACTCGACTGCGACATCGGAGACCACGAGGCCGTTGCCGACGCCGAGCCAATCACCGAGCTTTGATATCCTCGACCCGCGGGCGAATTCCAGGCGCAACGATGGAAAACGAAATGCGCTACCGAGCCGCTCGCCGTTCCCATTCAGGAGCTGGCTCCCCACCGCCGCGCAATCCGGCATTCGTCGCATTAATGCAAGGAGTCGGGCAAGAGCATCGGCCTGGACAATGGCGTCGGGGTTGAGCATGTAGACGAACTCGGGTGGATCATCGTGCGCGAGCAAGCGGAGTAGTGCCTGATTGTTAGCCCACCCGAACCCGCCGTTCTGTTCGAGCGCCAGAAACTGGACCGCTCGGGAAGGGTGAAGCTCGCAGAAGCATCGCAGCTCATCGGCAGAGCCATCATCCGAATGACCGTCGACGAGAACCACATCGAGGCTTACTTGTTCGGAGGTCTCAGCAAAGAGGGCGTTGATGCAACGCTTGGCTAGGTCTGGCGTTCGATAATTGACGATCACGGTACTAATTGCTGAGCGCCTCATCGCCGTGCACCCGCGAGGTCATCCAAATGGAAGCGAGATGCAACTGCCACGTGATTCGTCCTGAAGGTAAGGTGAGCTTTTGCAGGGCTCTTACTGATCGCGGGGGGTAGGGCCAAGAGCATCACCCTACCTTTACGGTTTAGCGCTGAAGAATGCACGTTGTCGAATGGCGTTGATAAGGCTGACGAGTGAGAGTTCCAACTGCAGCGGCAGCGGCAATAAAAAAGCTCCTTCTGCGCTGCCGTTTTGAAACAGACCGCCCCACTCGCATCCCGGCGGTCCCCGACAGTTATTGACCTTGACTGACGCTGGCTCAGCAGCCTGCCAATTCGCTATTATATTGCCGCTATGATCCAGAATGTTCGGAAACCGCTCTAATTGCCGAACTAGGCTGTATCCAGTCCTCGCTTCATGGTGCCCATGTCATGGCGTAGCCGGTGCCAAGCAAGACCTTGGCGTTCAGCGCCCAATTGCGGTCAGGTCGTTCCACGGCCGCGAGCCCTAGCGC
>JANLYR010000248.1:0-7588 GCA_031365765.1 Hyphomicrobiales bacterium
GCGCGTTTCACGCTCAATGGCGATACGCCGCTACTGCCTGGGCCCGTGATGCTCTATCGCGATGGCGTCTATATGGGGCAGGGGCAACTGCCGATGCTGTCACCCGGCGAGGAGTACAAACTCGGCTTCGGCGCCGATGACCTAATCAAGGTGAAGCGCGCCGAGGTCAGGCGGAAGATCGGCGAGGAGGGGATCATCAGCACCTCCAACGTCGATGAACGGGCCTATGACATCGCGGTGAAGAACCTCCACGATTTCGCCGTCGACGTCACCATTCTCGACCAGCTGCCCTATTCGGCGATAAAAGATGTGACCGTCGAGACACTGGCGGGCATGACGCCGCCCACCGTCAAGGATGTCGACCAGAAGCGCGGCGTGCTCGCCTGGACTTTCAATCTCGACCCCAAGGCGGAGAAAATCATCAAGCACGGCTTCAAGACCACTTGGCCCGAGGACATGCTGGTGGGGATGAACTGACGGCGCTGATTTCTCATTCTCATCATGACCGTGCGCGACACGGTCATCTTCTGCGGTAGCACGCAAGAAGATGCCTGGATCGAGTCCGGGCATGATGAGAATTCGTTGCGGCGGTCAGCGTAGCACTGCGCCGGCCACCGTCCACAGCCCCCATGCGATCAGGATCGCGCCGGTGACCCAGCTCAACCTGTGGCCCACTGGAACGAGTTTCTCCAGTGCCACGTAAACCGCGAGCCCGGCGATCCAGCTCAGCTCCATCACGCCGCCGTAGAACAGTAGGCCCATCAGCACCCAGCAGCAGCCGAGGCAGTAGAGCCCATGGGAAACACCCATCCGAAACGCCCCACCCCAGCCTTTCCGCCAATTGCGCGCGAAGAACATCAGCGGCGACTGGCAGTGGCGCAAGCAGGCCTGTTTGAGCGGCGTGAATTGGTAGATGCCGGCGGCGATCAGCAACCCGCCGCTGACGACACCGCTCGTTACCGCCATCATCATGGAAAGCGGCACCAGCGGCCGTGCCGCGATCTGCAGGGTTACCGCAGCCAGGCTGAGCAGTGTCCAAACCATGCCATAGCCGGCGACGAACACGGCGACCGGAGCCTGCCTCGATCCCTGCGCGGAAAATTTCCGGGTCATCGCGGCGTAAGTGAGAATGGCGGGAGCGGCCGAGGGCAGCATCATCGCCATCATCATCGTCCACCACATGGCGAGGAGAAGCAACGCGAAGGCGGCGGAATACGGCATCGACATCGACGCCATCATCACGCGGTCACCCGACCGCTGCATCAGCACAAACGCGAGTCCCGCCACACAGGCTAATCCCGCCAGGACCACCATCCGGTCGCGATTGGCCACCCGCTCATATAAGGTGCGGGTGGCCGCAGGTCTCACCTCACGATGCCCTGGCCATTCAAATGCAGCATGGCCAAATGAGCGTGCTTGCCTGCGGAGTCGAGCTTGATGGGTGCGTCGGACTTGATCGTGCCGCTGGCGAATTCAGCTTCGATATATTCAAAGCCGGATCGCAACGATACCTTGGCGTGATGGGGCTTGCCGGTGATAGGATTGCGGATCGCCTCGGTCTTTGTCTCGAATACGCCAGGAACGCTCACCCGGGCGTCGCAGGTTTTCATGTCGATGGTGAAGTCGATCTTCTTGAACATCGGGGGATAGATTTTCTCGCACATTGATACGAAGACCTGAAAGAACGTGGCACCGGGTTCGGTATCCTGCCCCGACATGATCTTGAGCAGCGCCTCGCGCTGTTCAGGGGTGGCGCGCTCATCGACGATCGGCTGGATCTCGCCATGACCCATATGAATGGCGCCGGGCCAGGCAGCGGTTGCGGCGAAGTTCAGGCCGTCGAGCTTAACTTTGCCGTGATAGCCCTTGTCGATATGCACGCCAACCGCCGCGCGGCAGTCGCCGTTGGTGGGAAGTGCGTTGAACTGGCAGGGGCATCCATAGGAGCAGTTGCAGCTTGAAATGGAAGGTCCCTGGATCATCCAGTCGGTTTGGGCCATGACGTTCTCCTTTCCACAGTTATCGAATGACACCCTCGCGGTTCATTGCCACGCGCTGAAACTGGCCGTAGCTGTCGTTGAGTTCGAGCGTGATTGCCGCCTTGACCGTCGAACTGGCGCTGCCAATTTCGGCGATGGCGAATTCGATGCCGTTGGGCATGTCGATCCGCACGCGGTGATCCTGGCCCGTGGCCGGGCTTTTGATTGGGCGGCCCGCACTTTCGAGGATGCCGGACACCGATGCTTTCGCTTTCCGCGCATCGACATCGATCTCAAGTTCTATTTGCTTGAAAAGGGTTGGATGATGCTTGTCCGACATTGCGTTGAACACCCACCAATGCGTAGCCTCGTCATTGGTCTCGCCGCCATGCAGGATGCTGTCCAGGGCGTCACGCTGGGGTTGATCCGCACGCTCGTCGATAATTACCTGCATTTCGCCCTTGCCCTCGAAAATGGCGCCGGGCCAGGAATAGATCATGACGGCACGCAAGCCATCGAGCTTCACATCGCCGTAATGGCCTTTATCGACCTGCAGCACTTCGAATCCCTGGCAGTTGCCGTTGCTGGGCAAGAGTTCGAACTGGCACGGACAGCTATAGTCGCAATTGCAGTTGCCGTAAGCCACGCCTTCAACGCGCCAGTCAATCTTCGCCATAATCGCCTCCGTCTTGGAGACATTTTACTGCCAAAACCTGTCCTTGTCATTTTCCATTTGGCGGCGGCCCCGTCTGGTGTAAGGCCTGCCGACGGCCCCGGCATTTCCGGGGCCGTTCGTCTGTCTGAAAGGATTGCGGCATGGCCAATGTGGCAGTGGTCGGCGCCCAATGGGGCGACGAAGGCAAAGGCAAGCTCGTCGACTGGCTGTCGGAGCGCGCCGATGTCGTGGTGCGATTCCAGGGTGGTCACAATGCCGGCCATACGCTGGTGATCGGCGGCGTCACCTACAAGCTGTCGCTGCTCCCTTCGGGAATCGTTCGCCCGGGAAAGCTCTCGGTCATCGGCAACGGGGTGGTGATCGACCCCTGGGCGCTGTCGGCCGAGATCGACAAGCTTGCCTCACAAGGAGTGGCCGTCAGCCGCGATAACCTGCGGATCGCCGGCAATGCGACGCTGATCCTGCCGCTACACCGCGAACTCGACCAGATACGCGAACAGGCGGCGGGCGTGGCCAAGATCGGCACCACGGGTCGCGGCATCGGACCGGCCTATGAGGACAAGGTCGGCCGGCGCGCCATCCGGGTCAACGACCTCCACGACCTGCCGACGCTCGGTCCCAAGATCGAGCGGCTCCTCGCACATCACAATGCGCTTCGCCGGGGGTTGCAGCAGCCCGAGGTGCGTGCCGCCGACCTTGTGGCGCAGCTCACAGAGATCGCGCCCAAGGTCTTGGCCTATTCCGACGCCGTCTGGCTTCTGCTCGACGAGGCGCGACGCGAGGGCAAGCGCATTCTGTTCGAGGGCGCGCAAGGCGTGCTCCCCGACATCGACCACGGAACCTATCCCTATGTGACCTCGTCCAACACGGTGGCGGGGCAGGCGGCGGCCGGCTCTGGTCTCGGCCCCTCGGCCATCGGTTATGTTTTGGGGATCGCGAAAGCCTACACCACGCGCGTGGGCTCGGGGCCTTTTCCCACCGAACAGGCCAACGACATCGGCGAAAGGATAGGCGCCCGCGGCCGCGAATTCGGAACCGTCACGGGGCGCAAACGCCGATGCGGATGGTTCGACGCGGTGCTGGTGCGGCAGGCGATCAAGACCAGCGGCATCCATGGCATCGCCTTGACTAAACTCGACGTGCTGGACGGCATTGAGGAAATCAAGGTCGGCGTCGGTTATATGCTGGATGGCAAGCGGCTCGACCGTTTTCCGGCGGCGGAAGAAGCGCAGAAACGGGTGGAGCCCATCTATGAAATTTTCGAGGGCTGGCGGGGGACGACCGCCGGTGCCCGGAGCTGGGCCCAGCTTCCGGCGCAGGCGATCAAATATGTGCGCTATCTCGAAGAGCTTATCGAATGCCCCGTGGCTCTCCTGTCAACTTCACCCGAACGCGACGACACGATCCTGATGAAAGACCCGTTCCAGGATTGAAATTTGGGCAGCCCAAACTGTTAGCTTGCTTTCACATGAAAGACGAAATGGGAATAGGGTTGAGTGTCAGCGGCGGACGAGGCGTTGATCCAGGGGGACTTTGGCCGATTTCACAATCCGCATGCAGGGCGCGTCGCCATGGCGGGGATTGACCAGGACATTGTATGCGTCCGGAATGATGGCCGATGGCACGCGCAGAAGCAGACTGTCCGATTTCGCCAGCCAATCATCGCCCAGCGCGCGGGTGTGAGCGCTGTTACCGCTCCATCCGGCAGAAAGTTTGGCGAGATCGATCCCGGCTGGATCAATCTCGTCATCAACCTCGATCGTCAGGAGTTGGAAGCGGTCGGGCAGATCTTCCAGATTTACGTGCACCAGTATTTCCAGCAACGCACTGGCGGGATGATCTGAGCAATATACCACCGGCCGTCCCCTGCTATGCCACCGCGCCGAGCTCTTGAGCCCGCCCGTTCCGGAAAGATCAGTATAGTTGGAAATCCGCCATAGCCGCATGCGCGGTCAGACAAACATGCCGTGATCGATCTGGCTCATGAGGTCCTCCACGGCAAACGCTCCGGCTTCACTCCGGAGAAGATCCAGCGGAGTCTGTCCTGCAAGGGCAGAATTCGGCTTCCTCAGCCAGCGCGCGGATTTGTCCGGATTGCCGAACACCCGGTCCGCCTCCGCGCTGATGCGCGCCAGGCGCAAGGCCTTGTCGGTTTCCTCCACCGTCAGGCTTTCACCCTTGGACCGGCGGCGCGCCAAGGTTCTCTTGGGAATGACCAACAGCTCCATTTCGAGGGCACTGAACCGTTCCGCCCAGTGCTCAAGCTCGCTGGGCCGGAGCGCTCTGGGTTTGCCGTCGAGGGTCAGGCGGTGCGCATTTGTCCAAACCTCGGAAAGCGGTGTTGCCACCCTCCGGGGCTTGGCATGGGAGGAAGACGAAGATTGGAGTGGTGCCACTTTGTTCATTCTTCAAACAATATGGCATATTATAGCTTTGCAATCAACCCTTATGCCGGCGGCTCGCGGTCCCAGATGCGCTGCTTTTTCGCCGCATCGATGAACTGCTTGCGCTTGGCTGCAGCGCTCAGTTCCACAATTCCCTCGTCGCCGTCGTCGCCTATCCCGACGTCCTCCAGCAATGGCAGCGCATGGGCGTTATAACCAATCACCTTCAAGTGGTTATAGGCATCGTTCACCCAATCGGCGGCGGCCGGATTTTCCAGCAACGCTTCGATTCCTTCGCTCGAGGCAAGCACGGCGACGGCATCGAAAAAAACCGAAGGGGCACCCGAAAGCGCCATGTCGGCCTTGACCTGTTTGCCTTTGGTCAAACCAACTCCGCCGATCTTGAGGGCGACTACGGCGAGCGCTGCTCCCTCCTTTTCGACGGCCATCCGCAATGCATCCAGTTCTGCCGCATCAACGCCGTCCGAAATCAGGACGCCAATCTTGCGGCCCTTAATGGTGGCCGGAGCCTTGCCCACGATAGAGAGCGCGGGCGAGAGATCGAGATTGATGGGCTGGCGATAGGGTTCAATGACCGAGGCCTCGCCGTTCATCCCCATAGAATCCTCGACCCTGCCGGCCAGCGTTTCATCGACGAGATGGAGATGTCCCAGCACGCGCTTTCGGATCGCCGGTGTTTCGACCTTCGAAAGTTCAAAGCTCAGGGCCTTAACCATGTGAAGCTGCTCGGGCGGTGTCATCGAGCGGAAGAAGAGACGCGCCTGGCTGTAGTGGTCGGCGAAACTGTCCGGCCGAATGCGGAGCTTTTCACCACTTTCGGATGGTCCCTGCGGCGGGCTGAAGCTCCGGAATCCACGCTTGGGGTCTTCGCGCGGGCCGGACGGATCGAGACTGTTGGGCTCGTATGACACCCGGCCCGGATTGACGTCCATGCGCCGCACGCCATCGCGCTGGAAATTACGCATCGGGCAACGCGGGCGGTTGATCGGAATCTCATGGAAATTCGCGCCCCCCAACCGCAGCAGCTGCGTGTCGGTATATGAAAACAGTCGCCCCTGCAGCAGGGGATCATTGGTGAAGTCGATGCCGGGCACAATGTGGCCCGGATGGAAAGCCACCTGTTCGGTTTCGGCAAAGAAATTGACCGGGTTGCGATCGAGCACCATGCGGCCGATAAAATCGATCGGGATCACTTCTTCCGGGATCAGCTTCGTCGCGTCCAGGACATCGAAATCGAGTTTCGCGGCCTGTTCCTCGCTGAAGGCCTGGATACCGAACTGCCATTCGGGAAAATCTCCCTTGGCGATGGCTTCAAAAAGATCGCGGCGATGGAAATCCGGGTCGGCGCCGTTTATCTTCACCGCCTCGTCCCAGACCACGGAGGCCGAGCCGATGGTGGGGCGCCAGTGGAACTTGACGAAGGTCGCGCGTCCTTCCTCATTTACTAAGCGGAAGGTGTGAATGCCGAAGCCTTCCATCATGCGCAGCGATCGCGGGATGGCTCGGTCCGACATCGCCCACATCACCATGTGCATGCTTTCGGGCATCAGCGAGACGAAATCCCAGAAGGTGTCATGGGCTGAACCGGCCTGCGGATATCCCTTGTCAGGTTCCATCTTGACCGAGTGGATGAGGTCCGGAAATTTCAACGCATCCTGAATGAAGAACACAGGAATATTGTTGCCAACGAGATCGAAGTTTCCTTCGTCGGTGTAAAACTTCACAGCAAAGCCCCGCACGTCGCGCGGCATGTCACCCGAGCCTGCTCCCCCCGCCACGGTTGAAAACCGCGTGAACACTTCCGTCTTCTTGCCGGCCTTGGCCAAGAACGAAGCGCGGGTCAGATGCGGGATCGGTTTGGTCACTTCGAAAAATCCATGGGCGCCCGAGCCCCGCGCATGGACGATACGTTCAGGAATCCGTTCATGGTCGAAATGGGTGATCTTTTCGCGGAAATGGAAATCCTCGAGCAGCGAGGGCCCGCGCTCACCGGATTTCAGTGTGTTCTGGTTGTCCGAAACCGCAGTGCCCTGGTTCGTGGTCAGCGATTGGTCAGCAGACTTTGCAGTTTGGTGGGTGGCGCCGCCCGGCCCAGGAACCAGAAATTTTTCAATATCGCTCGAACTCGATTTGGCCATGGCGGAATCCCCTTTAGATTAAGTGGTGTAGAGGCGAACGCTTACCGCAGAATTCTGGTTCCGTCGCCATTAGAATTCCCGCTTTTCGACGAAGTAGCCGTAGAGTGAGGTGAGCACGCTGACGCTGAACAGCGTGAAAAACAGGTTGAGTGGCACACTGAGAATGAGGCCGGCCGTGGTGGCCAGGGCCGGGCTTGCCAGGCGCAGCAGGAGGATAACGCCGGTTAACAAGAGACCGGGGACGAGGATGATCACCGCATTGAGGAGGAATACTCCCAGAATCTGCCACTGATTCTCATCGGCTGCCTTGAGAGCATCGCCAAACCCGAAATCTCCGCGGCCCAAAGCCACGGCGGGAAGCTTCAGTGATAGCATCATGATGAATGTTCC
>JANLYR010000255.1:0-12905 GCA_031365765.1 Hyphomicrobiales bacterium
TTTCTCCATCCAGATATTGTAGTCGTCCGAGCCGTGGCCCGGTGCTGTGTGGACAAAGCCGGTGCCGGTGTCAGCAGCTACATGATCTCCATCCAACAGGGGGACTTTGAAGTCGTATCCTTTCCCGCGAAGGGGGTGCCAACAGTTCTCGATATGCGAAGGGTCAACGAATGTGATCCGCTGGTAAGCTTCAACCTTCGCTGCCTTCAAGACCTCGTCATCAAGACCGTCAGCTAAAATAAAACTATCACCCTTCTTTGCCCAATTCCCATCTGGCACGGCCGTCACTTCAAAGAGACCGTAACCAATCTTTGAAGAATAACTAACCGCCCTGTTACCAGGGATGGTCCACGGAGTCGTGGTCCAGATTACTAATGAGGCTCCTTCAAGACTGATCCTCTCCATTTCAGGAGTTGGCTTCAACCTTGCGTCATCACCTATCCACGTTTCTCCGGTTACCGGAAACTTCACATATATCGTATCGCTGGTATAATCCTGATACTCGATCTCGGCCTCGGCCAGCGCGGTCTTCTCGACCACACTCCACATCACCGGCTTGGAGCCGCGATAGAGTTGTCCGCTCGCGGCGAATTTCAGCAGTTCTTTCGCGATCAAAGCTTCGGCTTTGAAATCCATCGTAAGATACGGATTGTCCCAATCTCCCGTGACGCCCAGGCGTTTGAATTCTTCGCGCTGCACGCCGATCCAGTGCTGCGCGAATGTCCGGCACTCTTTGCGGAATTCGTTGATCGGCACCGCGTCCTTGTTCTTGCCCTTTGCCCTATACTCCTCTTCGATCTTCCATTCGATGGGGAGGCCGTGGCAATCCCAGCCGGGCACGTAATTTGAATCGAACCCCGCCATCTGGCGCGAGCGCGTGACGATGTCCTTCAGGATCTTGTTGAGCGCGTGGCCGATATGGAGATGGCCGTTGGCGTAAGGCGGACCGTCGTGCAGCACATATTTGGGCCGCCCCCTGCTCTCCTCGCGCAGCCGCTGGTACAGCCCCATCGCCTCCCAGCGCCGGAGCATTTCGGGTTCCTTCTGTGGCAGCCCCGCCTTCATGCCGAAATCGGTTTTCGGCAGGAACACGGTGTCACGGTAACGGTCGGTCTTTGCTGGCTTGTCGTTCATGGCGGGGCTTCTAGCAGCGCATGCTTGCCGTCGCAATCAACTCCGCTTTTTCAGAACATCCCGTTGGCGTGGGGCATTGCGGGGGGTACGGTTTGCAGCACATCCCAGTGCTCTACGATCCTGCCGTTGTCATCGAAACGGAAAATGTCGATTCCGGCGTAATTCGGCAAACCCGGCCAGATCTGGCGGCAATGGAGGACGACGAAATGTCCTTCCGCGATGGCGCGGACGAATTCCACGCGCTTTTCCGGATATTCCACCGCCATCCTGTCGAAAAAATCGATGAAGGCCTGCTTGCCGTCGGCCACTTCGCTGTTGTGTTGGATATAGACGTCGCCGGCATATACCGTGATCGCCTCGGCCGGCTTGCCCTGGTTGAACATCAGGTCATAAAAGGCCATCGCGTTGTTCTTGTTGGTTTCGAGGTCGAGGGTCACCGCGGAGCGATCCATTTGTCGCGGAGCGTCACCAGTTCCTCGGCGGCTGTCGGATGTACCGCCATGGTCGCGTCGAAATCGGATTTCTTGGCACCCATGCGCACAGCAATGCCCAGAAGCTGCGCCATTTCGCCCGCGTCCGGTCCGCAGATGTGGCAGCCGAGGACGCGGTCGGTTTCGCCGTCGACCACGAGCTTCATCAACGTGCGCTCTTCGCGGCCCGACAGCGTGTGTTTCATTGGCTTGAAATTGCTCTTGTAAATGTCGACCGATTTGAATTCCTTACGTGCTGCCGCTTCGGTCCATCCGACGGTGCCGATCTCGGGCTGCGAAAACACGGCCGTCGGGATCATCGTGTGATCAACCTTGACATCCTTGCCGCCGAAGACCGTGTCGGCAAAAGCCTGGCCCTCGCGGATCGCCACGGGGGTTAGATTGACACGGTTGGTGACATCGCCGATGGCGTAGATGCTCTCCACGGTGCTGCGGGAATAGTCATCGACCTTGACAGCGTAGTGGGGCGTGAGCTCGACGCCGGCATTTTCGAGGCCCAGATCGACGACATGTGGCAAACGGCCCGTGGCGAACATCACGTGACCCGCGCCGAAAACCCTGTCGTCATCCAAGGTGACGCGAACGCCTGAGCCCGATCGCTCGATTTTAGCTACATCCGAATGGACACGGATCTCGATGCCCTTGCGCTTCATCTGCTCGGCCAGATGCTGGCGCAGGTCATCGTCGAAGCCGCGCAGGATCTGCTCGCCGCGATGAATGAGGATTGTCTCGACCCCGAGGCCAGAAAAGATTCCGGCAAATTCGACCGCGATATAACCACCACCGACAATGACGATGCGGGGCGGGAGTTTTTCCAGCTGGAAGGCTTCATTCGAAGAGATTGCGAGTTCATGCCCCGGCAGGTGGCGTGGAATGAAGGGCGCGGCACCGGTGGCGATGAGGATGTGGCCCGCGGTGACAGCGCGGCCAGAGGCCAGTTGCACCGTGTGCGGATCAATGACGGCGGCGCGCTCCAGGATCAGTTCGGCGCCGGCCCCTTCCAGATTGCGGATATAAGCTTGACTCAGACGTTCGATCTCCCGGTCCTTGTTGGCAATCAAGGTCTGCCAGTCGAAGGAAACCTTCTCGGCGGTCCAGCCAAAACCTACGGCGTCCTCGAATTCCTCGGCGAATTTGGAGGCATAGACGAGCAGCTTCTTAGGGACACAGCCCCTGATCACGCAGGTGCCACCGACGCGGTATTCCTCCGCCACCGCAACGCGCGCGCCGTGCTTTGCCGCGATGCGCCCCGCCCGCACACCGCCCGAGCCCGCGCCGATGACGAACAGGTCGTAGTCGTACCGTGTCATCGGGTGAGGACCTTGACGCCATCGGGCGTGCCGCAGATTGCCAGCGCGGCGATGCCGATGAACAATCCGTGCTCGACCACGCCTGGAATGCCCGACAACATGGCGGCGAGCCTTGGCGCGTCGGGGATTTTTCCCAGCGCGCAGTCGAGGATGAGGTGGCCGTTATCGGTGACGAAGGGCCGGGCATCGCGGATGCGAAGTGTTATCGCCGCCTCAAGCCCCAGATGGGCGAAGGCGCGCTCGATCTTCCAGGCGGTGGCCTTCACACCGAAGCCTATAACCTCGACGGGGAGCGGAAAAACGCCGAGCGTTTCGACCATTTTGGATCGGTCGGCGATGACGATCATCTGCCGGGACGAGGTGGCGACGATCTTCTCGCGCAGCAGCGCTCCGCCGCCACCCTTCAGCAGATTGAGACCGGCATCGAATTCATCCGCGCCATCGAAGGTGAGATCAAGCTGCGGATTGTCCTCAAGCGACGTGAGCGGTATCCTTCGGCGCTCGGCATGCTCGCGCGTCTGTTCCGAAGTCGGCACGCACAGGATGTCGAAGCCGGCGGCAACCATGTCACCAAGGCAGTCGATGAAGTGTCCAGCGGTCGAACCCGTGCCCAGCCCGATCTTCATGCCGGGTTTCACATAGTGAAGAGCCGCCCTGGCAGCGGCCCGCTTCTGCTCGTCGGGGGTCAATTGGCGAGGCCGCCCATCAGCATGTATTTGATCTCCAGATATTCCTCCATGCCATGACGGGAGCCTTCGCGGCCGATGCCGGACTGCTTGATGCCACCGAAGGGGGCCTCGGCGGCGGAGATGATGCCCTCGTTGATGCCGACCATGCCATATTCGAGTGCTTCGCCGACGCGCCAGGCGCGGCCGATATCGCGCGTGTAGAAATAACAGGCGAGGCCGAACTCGGTATTGTTCGCCATCTGGATTGCCTCGGCCTCCGTCTTGAAGCGGAACAGGGGTGCGACCGGCCCGAAGGTCTCCTCGCGCGCAACCGCCATCTCCGTGGTGACGTCGCGGATGAGCGTCGGCTCGAAGAAATTGCCGCCCATCGACTTGCCGCCGGTCATGATGCTGGCGCCACGGCCAACAGCATCGTTGATGTGTTCAACAACTTTGTCGATCGCAGCTTTATTGATCAGCGGCCCGGTGGTGATGCCGGCATCGGCGCCGTTGCCGACTTTCAATTTGGCCACGGCCTGGCTCAGCTTTTCCGCAAAGCGATCATAGATGCCTTCCTGCACCAAAAGGCGATTGGCGGAGACGCAGGTCTGACCGGCATTGCGGTATTTGGAAGCCATGGCGCCCTGCACCGCCGCATCGACATCGGCGTCGTCGAAGACGATGAAGGGTGCGTTGCCGCCGAGTTCGAGGCCGATCTTCTTTATGGTTGGCGCGCACTGGGCCATGAGCTGGCGACCGATCTCGGTCGAGCCGGTGAAGGTCAGCGCACGGACGATCGGGTTGGACGTCATCTCGGCGCCGATGTCGCGGGCCTTGCCGGTGATCACATTGAACACGCCCGGCGGAATGCCGGCGCGCTCGGCAAGTTCGGCGATGGCGAGTGCCGAGAGCGGCGTTTCACCGGCGGGCTTGCAGACGAATGTACAACCGGCGGCGAGTGCGGGACCGGCCTTGCGCGTGATCATGGCATTGGGGAAGTTCCACGGCGTGATCGCCGCCACGACACCGACCGGCTGCTTGATCACCACCATGCGGCCGTTGGGAAAAGGCGAGGGAATTGTTTCGCCGTAAATGCGTTTTGCTTCCTCGGCGAAAAATTCGATGAAGGAGGCGCCATAGGCGATTTCGCCACGCGATTCGAGCAGCGGCTTGCCCTGCTCCGCCGTCATGATCTGGGCCAGGTCCTCCTGGTTCTCCATAATCAGATTGAACCACTTGCGCAAAACGCCAGCGCGCTCGCGCGCCGTCTTCCTGGCCCAGTCCTTCTGCGCGCGCTCGGCGGCCTCGATGGCGGACCGCGTCTCTGCTGCACCAAGGCTAGGCACGGACGCGATGATGCGGTCGTCAACCGGATTGGTGACGTCAATCGTGGTTTTGCCACCGACCCATTTGCCGTCGATATAACATTTGTCCTTGAGCAGCGAGTGGTCCTTGAGTATGTCGCTCAGCGCCTGACTTTTTCGGATATCCATCTGGGTCTCCTTCGATTTGGCGGCCTCTTAGCACAGGGCCTGCGGGCGGACAAACTCCGGGAGTGACATGGCTCAACAGCAACGCGCCGTCATCTTTGACCTCGACGGAACCTTGGTCGACACCGCGCCAGACCTGATGCGCGCGACGAACCAAGTGCTGGCGTCGCTCGGACGCATTCCGGTGACCGCCGACCAGGTGAGGAGCTTCGTGGGCCATGGAGCACGGGCGCTGATCACGCGCGGGCTCGCCGCGACCGGGGGTCTGCCAGCGGATTTCGACGTCGAGGCGCAACTCAAGCGCTTCGTCGACTACTACGCGAAGAATATAGCAGATGGCAGCCGGCCATTTCCGGGAGTCGTCGATGTGCTCGAGCGGTTGCGGGCCGAGGGCATCGGTCTTGGCGTTTGCACCAACAAACTTGAGGGGCTGTCGCTCAAGCTGCTCAAAGCGCTCGACCTGCTAAAATATTTTGGCTCCGTCGTCGGGCCGGACACAATCGGCGTTGCCAAGCCCGATCCGAGACCGTTCCACGAAGCCGTCGTTCGTCTGGGGATGGCGTCTCCGCGCGCGGTGATGGTGGGTGACAGCGAAACGGATGTGCTGACAGCGCGGGCGGCAGGCGTGCCCGTCATCGCGGTGCCCTTCGGATACACACCAACGCCGGTCAGCGATTTCGCGCCGGACTTTCTGGTTTCGAATTACGGCGAGATGTATGAAACCCTGATGCGGTCGTTCGAAATGCCGATGGTTGACTTGTCCGGCCGTTGATCGCTATAGGGCGCTACCCCGATTCAGGGCGATTAGCTCAGTTGGTAGAGCACTGTGTTCACATCGCAGGGGTCACTGGTTCGAGTCCAGTATCGCCCACCATCTAGTCCATCCTCAAACAGCCTGATCATGCCAGTCTCGGAATAGCCACGACATTCCCGGGGCTTGGCCGATATAGGGGGCGTCCGGCAGGTCGTGAGACCGTGAATTCGGGTCAGCTTGGCGGCGAATACGAGGGCAGTCTCACAATGCCAATTCCGGCGTCCAAAACTTTTCTGGGGTGATGCAGTTGCTGTCGGAAATCTCAGGCGGACTTGGCGGGTTGGAAACCCAGGAGTCTCCGTTGTTCCACCCAAGATGCAGGTAGTGGCTTCAGCCTCTTGAGATAGCGGGTGGTGAGCGCCACAGGCTGACGACCCTTCACAATCGCCTCGACGATGTCCGGCGCCAGGAAGGCGAGTGGCAGAACTCGACTGATCTCACCGTCGTCGATACCAACTTCGCGTGCTAATGCAGCAGTGGTCTTCGCCGCGCCGCTGGTCAGGCGCTGCGTCCAGTTCATGGCCCTGGCGATGGTGTCGACCAAGCGCTGGTCGACGGAAGGAGGTCTCTGTTGTTCACCTCCGATCACCAGGCGGGATTCAACGCCGCGCCGGCGAAGTTCAAATGGCAGGATGATCGTTGGAGGTGCAAGTTCCGGCGATGACCCGCCATCTGTCGCGCGGTGCAGATTCGCGATGCCGAGGCAGCGCCAGAGACCATCGCGTGAGAGGCTCAGGGTCATTTGACCCGGTTCGATGTCGAGGCGGACGACCATCGCGCGGAGAGTCTCGGCGGCCTGTTGATCGAGAGGCGCCGATAATGACTGGCCAAGACTGACCGCGCGATCCATGACCGCCTTGATCGCAGCGGCATCCCTGCCCTCGACACCGATGAGCCCCCACAGCACCTGGTGATCCGCGAGCAGAGTCCGCAACGCCGCGAGGATCGTTGCCTCCAATTCCTCTGCCGGAAGCCGCCATCCAGAGGCGTCACGCTTCCGCGCCTGCATCAGCCGCTGCGAGATGTAGTAGCGATAGCGCCGGCCATCCTTGAGGGCGTGAGACGGCGTCAGGCGATTCCCCGTCTCATCGTACAGTAGTCCGCCGAGGAGACTGCCGCCCACCAGATTGCCAGACCTCGATCGCCGGTTGGTGTGGAGCTTAAGGGCCGTCTGCACGGCGTCCCAAAGTTCACGGCCAATGATCGCCTCGTGCTGTCCGATGACAATCTGTTCCTTGTGCCGAATATTGCCCACATAGATCGGATTGGTCAGGAGCCAGTGCAGATGGCCGCGGGTGAAGGGCTTGCCGCCGGACCCACGATTTGCGGGATGGTTCAATGGAGTGACGGCCTCGGAACTGGTGGCCGACATGTCTAAGGCAACTGAACCCCCAATCTGTCCTCGCGCCTTTGTCAACAACCCCAGTTCGTCTAACTTCTCCTTCAACAGCCTCACCGAGCCCACGTCCAGATAGATCCGGAAGATGCGCCGAACGACCTCGGCCCCCGCGGGATTGATCACGAGCTTCTTGGTTCGAGCCTCATATCCCAGCGGCACGGCACCACCCATCCACATGCCCTTCTTCTTGGAAGCTGAGATCTTGTCACGAATCCGTTCTGCCGTAACCTCGCGCTCGAACTGGGCGAAGGAAAGCAGCACGTTGAGCGTCAACCGGCCCATGGAACTCAGGGTATTGAACTGCTGTGTCACCGACACGAACGATACCTTCTTAACATCGAAGACCTCGACGATCCTGGCGAAGTCCATCAGGGACCGGGTGAGCCGGTCGATCTTGTAAACGACGACAACGTCGATCTTGCCAGCTCTGATGTCGGACAGGAGATCCCGCAACGCAGGGCGCTCCATGGTTCCGCCGGATATGCCGCCGTCATCATAGTGCCGGGGCAAGGCCCGCCATCCCATGCTGGCCTGGGAGGTGATGTAGGCGGCACAGGATTCCCGTTGGGCATCGAGCGAGTTGAACTCCTGCTCGAGTCCCTCCTCCGTCGATTTGCGGGTGTAGATGGCACAGCGCAGACTTGTTGGCGGTTTGCTCATAATCCGAAAAACCTCGGGCCGGACCAATGGGCGCCGGTAATCTGTTTGGCGATCGTCGACAGGGACCGGTGAGTCTGGCCATTCCAGATGAATCCACCCTCAACCATCTCCACATGATGCGTGCGGCCGTTCCATTCGCGGACCAGGCGGGTGCCGGGCTTGATGGTCGAGATTGTCTGCTGCCGGCTTCGGCGAAGGGTTGCGCCCTCACTCAGCGACGGAATATCGCTCTCAACAGTTAGGCCCCGGCGGGCTTCCGGTCTCAGGCCACCGAATGCCTGTTCCTGGATAGCATAGGCTGCGGCCAGTTCTAGCAATTTCCGGCCGCTGCCCTTCGGCGCCGCCCGTCCAAACCGCTTCGACCAGTGCGCCACCAACTCTTCGCGCGGAATATTGGCGAGGGCCGCCACCTCAGCGGCGATCCTCTCGGCGACGGAAAGTCTCGCCACTGGCCTAGGCTCCCACATCCCCGGTGCTGCGGTATCGCCGCAGACCCTGTTCGCTCAGTTCACTGACCAGTATCAAGCCCATGCGCTTGCGGACTGTGCCCGACAGGAATCCCCGGACACTGTGTGATTGCCAATTGGTCGCACTCATAAGGTCATCCAGCGTCGCCCCACCTGACCGCTTAGCAGGAACAGGACCTGATCCGAATTGGACGTAGTCGCGGTCACCTTCGCTTCTGGCGCGGGAGGCTGAATTGTCAGGCCTTTCCTCGCGCGTGATGGCTTGGCCGTCTGAGAAGGTACGGCCGATGAGGGCTTTGCGGAAACAGGTGACTTTGCCATGGTGATGCTCCGTGCTTCAGTGCCGGTTCATTCCGGCGCTTGCACCACCCAAAACCCGCGTTCATCGGCGGGCCACATCACGTTGGTCAAGGCGGCTAAGTCCTTGCCTTCTGGACACCATGAAAGCTCGGTCCGCCAAGCAAGTCCAGTTCAATTTGCTCCCCACCACCAAACTGAGGGATTATGGTGGCGGCCGGTTCCCAGAAGACGTGCGGCGACTGGCCATATAGGAAAACTCGAACCGAGCCACTTTGAACTCCTCTGCGGCAAGTGCTCTGGCAATCGCCGTCATTGAGGGCGAATCCATCGGGGCGCCCGCTCCGTGTGCAAGGAGAATCAAACGGGCGGCATTCGCAGGTCCATCGAAAAGAAATTTCTCATGAGGTAACGCCAACGACCGACTTTTAGAGTTTCGCCCACTCACCGTCAAAGCGGTCAGCGCGGGGAATTCCCAAGCTGGTGAGGGCCAAACGGCCATTGCCGGGGCTGTGTTCGCAACGAAGGGCTGGATGGTGGCGACCGGCACTTGCGGAAGGAAATCGCCTACATGCTGTAAGCATTCTGTGCGGCATCGCTCATTTGAACGTGACGATGCCAAACTCCAGCGGCGAGGCCTTGGAATTTCACTCTCCGGCCTCCGCCTGGAGGTTTCGCGGCAACTTGCCGCAAAACTACCGCATCGGGCAATTTAGTCGGCGCGGATGACAACTCAGGTACCGCACTAGCGAGACCATTGCTACCCGTTTCGAATAAAAACCAGTAGCTTAGTGGACAAAATCTGACACTTGGTACCCACGATGCGGGATGACATTCGTTGTTGCCGTTGGACCGAGTTTGACCCAAAGCAGACGTCGCTCAAGTATCCGGATATCATCCGCAGGCTAGCCTCGTCTTCGCTCGAACGTCAAAACAACTTCAAACATATCGAGACGGACGGGGTTTAATACGGGAAAATGTGGAGGACGAAAATATGGCAACCAATACCAAGGGCATTAAAGCAAAAGCAAAGGCATCCAATACCAAATCCGCAAAATCCAAACCTGCAAACGCAAAGTCGCGGGAAGCCCAAGGCGGCAAATGCAAAGGCGAAAAGGAGAACACCCATCAAATCAAAAGCGCCCAATTTGAAGATTGGAAAAACCAAGTCTCCTCGTACAAAAATCGCGTGGCCGAAAAAGACACGTGAGATGCACAATCATCACATGAATTCGACCGTTTAAAATAATTTTAAATTTCGCGACGATGATATTGTCATTGCCACCTACGCCAAGTCGGGCACGACCTGGACACAGCAGAGTCTGGCGCAACTGATCTTCAATGAAACGGAAGACTCTAATCTGTCGCAGCTCTCGCCTTGGCTTGAGTCCCGCCTGTTGCCGAGCGAGGTTATCCAAGGGCTCGCAACCGCTCCACACCGCCGGTTCATCAAGACCCATCTGCCCGTCGATGCGCTGGTGTTTTCGCCGGCAGCAAAATACTTCGACATCGGCCGCGATGGCCGCGACACAGTGTGGAGTTTCTATAATCATTACGCCAATCTGACGGAAGAACGAAGGGAAGCCATGAACACCGCGCCCGGCCTTGTGGGTCCGCCGTTTCCACCCTGTCCGGCCAATCCTCATCAATTCTACAGAACTTGGTTTAAAGAAAATGGCGCGCCACTCTGGCCTTATTGGGAGAACATCAGGTCATGGTGGAAAATCCGGCATTTGCCCAATGTCAAACTCATCCATTTCAATGAGCTGAAGGCCAATTTGCCGGGCATGATCCGTGAAGTTGCACGGTTTATTGATGTGGCAATCGATGAGACTCGGTTCCGGACATCGTGGAGCACTGCACTTTCGACTACATGAAGGCCCATGCTGAACGCTTGGCACCGCGGGGCGGAGCGTTCTGGAAGGGCGGTGCTGCGACCTTCATCAACAAGGGCACCAATGGACGCTGGCGTGACACCTTAAGCCAATCAGAGATCAATGCCTGAAATCAAGGCGAGTAAAGAACTTGGCTCCGCATGCGCCAATTGGTTGGCAAATGGAAAAGTGAAATAGAAAGCCCGAAAGATTGGATAGCGTCCGTACCGAAAACGGAGCAAAGGCTTGAAGTGAACCCGAGCGTTTGAATCGAACCGGGTCATCAGTTGCGGCGCTGGCCTGTAGGCACTTCTCGCATTCTCCATTAAGTTGCCCACCGTTGATGATAGAAATCGCGGTCAGTGACAATGCCGAGGGCCCCGCGCTAGGACATTGCTGTGCCTGGCCCGATCAACATCACCTGAATTTCATCCCAACTACGGATTGTCCGAAATATAGAGGGTGTGGTTATTCCCACATCCTCCTGTGAATATTGCTTATCGCCCCGCTGCATGGTTGCCATGCGAGCAGCAAAAAGAGCACGTTGGCTTGCGGACAAATGACGGCGATAAATGTTTTTGTCCGCCACTAAGGCGTGAGGATTGCCCGTGAAATGTTCGAAGGGCAGTTCAACGCCAGCAGCTTCACATGCGAGATACCGATTGCGTCCGTCGAGAATGGCACCGTCGTACAGCGTGATCGGCTCGCGCAAACCGTCATACGCGGCTTCAAGGGAGAATGGATCGGCGTTTGGTTTGCGGGGGCATCGTACCGCCTACCGGCAGGTGCATGACAAGGCGAGTGCGAATGTCAGGCAGACATAAGCCGCCGGAAGCAGCATAAGCGTGAGTGTTTGAGGCGCAATTGCGACGGCAAGCAAGGCGAACCGGTTGTCATCGAGCGCCCGAGGGCCGACTAAGGAAGCAGGTCATCCCTGGTGACCACTCGGTTTCTGCCACTTTTCTTCCCTACATACATAAGGCGGTCGGCGAGTGCTATCAATTCCCGTGGATCAGTAGCATCACTTGGGCAGAGAGCAATTCCAACCGTGCAGCCCACACGGATCGTTCCCTTCGATGTTGTAATTGGAAACTGCAGTTTGTCAACGATGCGCCGGGCAATCTGAATTGCCCTGGCAGGCGCTTGTGCCAGGTCGGCAAACGTCAGGAAGGCGAACTCGTCTCCGCCAACCCGCGCGACAAAATCGTCGCTGCGGAGAATTGTCTGGAGCCGAACCGAAACCTTTCGCAACAAGTCATCCCCAGCTGCATGTCCCAGACTGTCGTTGACTTCCTTGAACTTGTCGAGATCAATGAACAGAAGCGCTGCCGCCGCATTGGAGGTTGTACTGTGATCGATGGCGCATTTAAGTTTGTTCTGAAAGGCGCGCCGATTGGGCAAGCCAGTTAATGAATCATGGTTCGCCGTGTGATCGCTGTCCTGCTTTGCCAGTTCGAGTTCTCGTTTTTGCGCGGTGAGTTCGTCATTGGCTACCCTTAGCTCTTCCACAAGCTTCGTATTGAGTTCCTCAACGTCCTTTCGGTCACTTATGTCAATGACAAAGCCCTCAAGGAAAACAAGCTCGCCAGCATCATTGAAAACACCGCCGCCGATCTCGCGGACCCATAGCGACCCGCCTTGTCGCGAGACGATCCGATAATCCACGTTCCAATTGCACCGGGATGCCAAGGCTTCATCCACAGTAGTGTAAACGGTCGGGAGATCGGCAGGATGGATAGTTGAACTGTACTCTCGTACCCGGTTGTTGAAGAACTCTTCAGGGGGATATCCGCTGATGCTCAGAATACCATCGCTTATATAAAGCATCGTATAGGACGCGTCATTGCGGCAACGGTAAAGAAACCCGTCCATTCGGCCAGTAATGCTAAGAAGCGCATCGAGCCGTTCATCCGCATAGGCCAACGGCCAAATGCCAGCCACCGGCAAGCGCCCGGCGGTCTGTTGGGCGGTCTTCGTCTTCATTACCAGGTCTAAAGCCTCTGTGTCATTGGCGCAGGAGCATGATAGATTACTGGTATTAGCAGCGGCTTAGGAACATGCGTTAATTTGCTTATAATCCCTTGAGCTTAATTCGGGGATACACATTAGCGGTCGCGAAGGACGGGTGTTCCATCTCCTTCTGACTATACTGTTCCTTCAGCGCATGAGAAAAACCCACTAGGTTCAGGACCTATTCAATCGCTTGCGGATCAGTTGACGGTTTGATTCAAGGCTTCCGATTGAGGAGGGTGATGAGCGAACTGTTTCTGTTGAGCAAAGCCCAGATGGCGCGAATATCTC
>JANLYR010000323.1:0-2171 GCA_031365765.1 Hyphomicrobiales bacterium
ATGAAGTCGGAAGCCATCGGGCCTAGATCGATTCCATCAGCTCCGAACAGAACAACCGAGACAGGAACATTGATGCCAACCCGGGCTGCATCGGCAATCGCGTGCCACCGATCATTCCGCGCAAACAGTGTAACTCCGACCGGCCTGACGTGCCCGAGAGTGGATCTTTCGAAACTTCCATCCGGTGAACTGAACGGCAGTCGCGCGCCTGGATGGGCGTCGGGACGATAGTTGCAGGGGGCGCTCGATGGAAGGGGCGAGCCGTCATCGACGAAGGCCCCGCTCAGATAGGAGAACCCCAGATCGATGCCGGCGCCTTGCGCAAAGTGCTCGGCTTGCTCGTCGACGGCAAGTTGCACCGCTGCACGACGCGCCAAAGCTTCCGGTCTGACCCCATCGATCCCCAATGTCTCACTGGGCCAAGTCGCAATCGGACCATTCCCTGCATTATGAGCGATAGGTTCCAGCGTTAAAATGCCGAGTGCTTCGTCGATCATGCCCATTTTCATCAGATTTTCGACGCTCTGGTCGGTGTTACGGCGCGCGATCGGCCGACGTTCCTCTTCATAGGTGTCGATCAGCGCATCGGCAGCGCCGCCTTCCATCACCGCACAAAGCTTCCAGACCAGGTTATGGGCATCCTGAATGCCGGTGTTCATCCCGAGTCCCCCCGTGGGCGGGAACCGGTGACACGCATCGCCAGCGAGCAGAATGCGGTCCCGGCGATAGGTTTCGGCGACCTGTGCGCTCATGTTCCAACTGCTCACTGCGCGCAGTTCGACCTCTGCGTCCGCATCGCCGATCGCCTTCCTGATGATTGCCGTAGCAGCGTTGTCGCTGAACGTTTCTAGCGGGAGATCGCCGATAGGTACGAGCATTGCCCAGGTCCGACCAACCTCGTCGAAACTGATGAAGACGCCGCGAACTTCGCGGCCCCCGATCCAATAAAGCAATCCGCGACGGCCTTCGCGATAACGGTCGAGATCCGCCTGGAAGTAGATGGTCATGAATCGCGCGATGGACTGCGGACCTTCCATAACGATATTATTGGAACGGCGGACGGCGCTTCCCGCCCCGTCGCAACCGAGAAGCCAGTCGCAGCCAAGAACGGAGAAGCTATCGTCAGCGACCGATTTGATGTCGATTTCGACACGACCGCTGATGTTGGCTGCGCCAATGACCTCCTCGCCGAACCGCACGGCGCCGCCTAGCTCGATCAGGCGATCGAAGAGGATCTTCTCCAACTGCGTCTGCGGGATATTGAGCGACTTGTAGGCGCTGAGCGGGCCACGCTCGTCATGAGCGGCGCCTTGTATGGGTAACACGCCGTATTCGCGACCTGCCATGCTCTCGGCCCAGACGACAAGGCTGCTCATCGCGCTTTTGTCGCCTTCCACCCATGCCCGCTCGGCGACACCCATTTCCGCCAGCACTTCCATCGTGCGCGTATTTGCGACGTGGGCAGCGGGGTAGCCCGCGAGGCTGGGCCGCTTGTCGAAAACGATCGGCTGATATCCCCGCAGTCTCAGCAAGATGGCTGCTGAAAGACCGGTCGGCCCTGCTCCCACAATAACCACCTTGCTGACGTCTTGCATTCGCACTTCCTGCCGAATTCGAGAACTGTAGGACCGCCGCGCAGCGCGCCCTTGCGTGTGCGAGCTATGGACGGTCGGCCAGAGCTAAATCTCCACGCCTGCCAACCGCGCCATCAGACGAGCGCGGTGACGTCACCTTCAATGCCCAGCAGCGCCTTGCCGTAGACCTCGGCGCTGATGCCCGGCGAAATCACTGCGTGGCGGCTGGCGGTTTCGCAGTCGCGCCACAGGCGCTGCATTAGGCTGCCTTCGGCGAAGGAGCCGGCACCATGCGCCGAGATTAGCGTATCGATGGTGTCGCGCGCCGCGGTGACCGACTTGCCGACGTCCATCCGGACCCGGGCTCGTTCAAGGTAGGTCATCTTGCGGCCCTCGCACGCGGCGTTGTCGATGTCTTCGGCAGCGCGATAGGCGAACAGATGCGCCGTATCGAGCAGCGACGCAGCCTCCGCCATGGCCAGCTGGAAACTCGCGGAGTCCATCTGGCGGTCGTAAAAGGTGTAGGAGACCCCGCGCGTCTTGGCCTTTTCGAGCACGTATTCCAGCGCGCGCGCCGCGAGCCCCAGCTGCGGTCCC
>JANLYR010000326.1:0-2597 GCA_031365765.1 Hyphomicrobiales bacterium
GTATCGGCGTGGATTTCCGAGCCTGATGCGTGACCACATCCGGGCACCAGAACCGGGGCGGGCGACCACTTGGATATTGAGCGGGCAGAATAGTCGGGGATGGTACGGTGAGTTGGCGCTTCGGCGCCTCGTCACCAGCCGCAAAGGTCAATTCAGGTGGCGGTCTCCGGAACGGAACCCCTACCTCATTCAAGACGAGAATCGCAAGTTGTTCGAGTCGCGTTACGCCGACGTTGCCTTTGCCATGCGCAACACTTGAATGGAGAGCCGGATGCGCTGAGAGGTGCAAGTCCGGTTCGGGGAGGAGAGATCGGGAAATAGTTCGACTACGCCCGGTCTCTCACTCCACTCTCGACCTGGCAGGGCTGGCAATACGTGGCCTTCGTGGTGGACGTCTATGCACGCCGGATCGTAGGCTGGCGGCAGAGCAGTTCGATGCGAACGGACTTTGTGCTGGACGCATTGGAGCAAGCCGTGTATGACCGCCAACCGCAACGCGACGATGCGTTGATCCATCATTCGGATCGCGGGTCGCAATACGTGTCGATAAAGTACAGCGAGCGGCTGGCAGAGGCAGGCATCGAGCCATCGGTGGGAAGCCGCGGCGACAGCTATGACAACGCTCTGGCCGAGACCATCAACGGCCTGTACAAAGCTGAATTGATTCACCGCCGGGCGCCCGTAAGCGATTCGCCAGCGGCGTCATTTAATTCTCGCTGAGCTTAGCCCACAATTTCTCTACTTTCAACGATGTGGAGATGAAGATGGGTAGAGCCAGCAAGGCCGCAGGTGGTCGGCATCGGGATCCACGGTTCGAGGAGCAGCAGCGGCGATTCGAACGTAGCGGGAAGACAGCCACCGCGTTCTGCAAGGACGAAGGCGTGGCGTTGTCGACGTTCTATCAACGTCGGGCGCGGGTGAAGAAGCAAGAGCAGGGGCGCGTAACCGGCGTGGCCAGGCGCACGGCGACATTCATTGACGCCGGCCCGCTCGTTGTGACTCCCGCGGCGGGTGCGATGATGCGCGCACCTTCGGCGCGCGAGTCCGATGGTCTGGTCGAGGTCCGCATCGATCTTGGTGGTGGCGTGGTGCTGCATGTGTCGAGGCGCTGATGTTTTTTCCCGAAGGTCAGGTTCGGGTGTTCGTTTACGGCGAGCCGGTGAACATGCGCCTGTCCTTCGATGGCCTGTATGCGCTCACGCGTCATACCATGGGCGAAGATCCAATGAGCGGCGCACTGTTCGTGTTCATCAACCGGCGGGCGACGCAGACCAAGGTCCTGTACTGGGATCGCACCGGCTTTTGTATCTGGGCGAAGCGTCTGGAAGAAGGCCGCTTGCTCGGCAATTGGGACGCCGCGCGTACGCGCGAGATGGATTGGACCGGGCTCAAATTGCTTCTCGAGGGCATCGAACCAAGGCGTGTGCGAAAGCGCTACAAACATGTTCCGAAAGATGCCGAAATAGCTCAATAAAATGAGGCCTCTCCGGTATAATTTCTCCTATGGAAACGGCATCAAATCGGCCCTCAGTTTCCGCTGCGGAAGCGGTGGCGTTGACGCCTTCGCGGATGGCCCAAATGCTCAACGATTTGAGCGCAGAGAACGTTCAGCTTCGTCGTCAGCTCGCGTGGTTCCAGCGCCAGATCTTTGGCCAGAAGAGCGAACGACGCGTTGTTCCGCCTGACGCCATCCAGGGCTCCCTCGGCCAGGACTTCAGCGAGGTTCCCAAGCATTCTCTGCCCGGCAAGAAGAGTCGTGTCGCCGCGCATGAGCGCGAAGCCAAGCCGAAGCATCCCCGCGACGATGGCGACGAAACTGTCCTGTTCTTCGATGAGACGAAGGTCCCGGTTAAGGTGATCGCGGTAGCAAACCCCGAGATTGCCGGCATGGATCCAGCCGACTATGAAGTGATTGGCGAGAAGGTCAGCTATCGACTGGCGCAGCGCCCGGGCGCCTATGAAGTCCTGAAGTACGTTCGCCAGGTGACCAAGCGGCGCGATACGCAGGCGCTATCGTGCCCCCTGGCGCCGGTGGGCGTCATTGACGGCAGCCGGGCCGATGTCAGCTTTCTGGCCGGCATGATGATCGACAAATTCGTGTTTCACCTGCCGTTGTACCGGCAGCATCGGCGCCTGCAGGATGCCGGGTTCCGGCTCTCGCGCTCGTGGCTCACCACGCTCAGCCAGCAGTTGGTGGCATTGCTCGAACCCATCTATGACGCGCAGCTCGAATCGATCCGCGGCAGTCGCGTGATCACCATGGATGAGACGCCGATCAAAGCCGGGACCACCGGAACCGGCAAGATGAATGCGGCCTACTTCTGGCCCGTGTATGGCGAGCGCGATGAAATCTGCTTTGCCTACCAGCCCGGACGCAGTGGTAACGACATGAAGCGGGCACTGGGCATGGATCTCGCCCGGGGCGCGGTGCTGCTCACTGACGGATACGATGTGTACGCCCGCTATGCCAAGCGGATCGGCTTGACGCATGCCCAGTGCTGGGCGCATTCACGGCGCTATTTCTATGAATCCGCGGATGTCGAGCCGACCGAAGCGGCTCACGCACTCGACTTGATCGGCGCGCTGTACAAGATCGA
>JANLYR010000378.1:0-14205 GCA_031365765.1 Hyphomicrobiales bacterium
AGTGGTCGATTGCGACGGTCTTGAAAACCGTTGGGAGTGAAAGCTTTCCGGGGGTTCGAATCCCTCCCCCTCCGCCATCAATTTCATCTAAATTGCTGTATTTAAAGATAAAAATCTGTAAACTGAGAACCCCCTCCTAGCGATACTCCTAGCATCGCTCAGTCACCTCACCATTTTCCGAATTCAGCTTGCTGCAGCTATATTATCTTAATCACGAAGCGAGCTAATAAAACCTACGTCCCGCCCGGCGCGGCGCTGGAACGGGCGATGCTGGACTATGCCGTCCTGCGCGATCAGGCGCGGGCATGCACAAAACAAGGGAAAGCCCCGTAAAGACTGCCGAAAACTATGCACCGTCTGTCAGCAACCCCGAAATAGGACCGGACATTTATTCCGAGACACGCTATGTGAGATAGAGAATCCGAGACCCTTGGCCGCCGTAGAAGGCACCGCCTACTATTAGGGTCGACGAATTTCGTCGATTTATACACTGGGCGGGCCAATGCCAATAGCGACTGTAAAGCAACTGTGCACTCCAAATGCTGTCGTCACAAGCGACAGTCTTGTGGAACAAGTCGCCCAGCTTGAAGATTTCACGTCTGGCAAGATTGATGGCCGAGAGTTTTTCCGCCGGAACCATTTCACGGCTGGACTGGATTTGCTGGTCAAACGCGGGTTCGAGCGCCTAGCTGGGAAGACCGACGACGGCGCCTTCTACCTGACGCAGGCGATGGGTGGCGGTAAGACCCATAGTTTGATCGCGTTTGGTTTGCTCGCGGCGAACCCGAACCTGCGAAAAGAGATACTGCCGAGGCTTTCGACGGGTACCGAGTTCGGAGCCGCCAAGGTCATTATCTTCAACGGCCACCAAAATCCCGATAGCCTGCTTTGGGGCTATGTCGCCGAGAAGCTCGGCCATGGCGATGTCATGGCGCCGTTCTGGCAGAAAGGGGCGCGATCCCCGGGAATGGATGAATGGGCAGCCGTTCTGGGTGACGAGCCGGTTTTGATCCTTCTCGACGAGCTGCCAAGCTATCTTCAGATGGCGCAGGGTGAACCTGTCGGCAACACGACGCTTGGCGATCTCACGATCGGCGCGCTTGAGCGTCTGTTCAACGCATTGCCGCGGTGTCCGCGTGCCTGCGTCGTCGTCACCAACCTCAAGGATGACGTCTATCTCGACGGGTCGGGTCAACTTCGCACGCTTATTGAAAGCCTGACCAAACACTATGATCGCAACGCGCAGGCGATCACCCCGGTTCAGCAGAACACAGGCGAGGTGTTTGCGATCGTGCGCAAGCGCCTCTTCGATTCACTTCCGTCGGCAGATCGGATCGACGAGGTGGCGCAAGCCTATGTGGATGCGCTGCAAAAGGCGAAGCGGGTTGATACCATCGCAACCACGCCGGAGACGTTCATCGAACGCATCCGTGAGACCTATCCGTTTCATCCGTCGATCCGGGATATCGTTGCCCGCTTCGCGGAGAACCGCGGATACCAGAAGACGCGCGCCCTGATCCGGTTGCTGCGCTTGGCCGTTCGCGGGGCTTTCAATGCCAATGACAATGCGTTTCTGATCGGGCTCCAGCACCTCGATTTCAACGATCAGGGAACCCTCGAAGAAATCCGGAAGATCAACCCCGCCTATGCGAACGCGATCTCGCGCGACGTTGCCGACCGTGGCAACGCACTGGCGGAAAAGATCGCAGCCGCCGACGGAGTGCCGACCGCCTCTTCCGTTGCCAAGGTTCTGCTGATGTCGTCGCTATCGACAGCGGAATCGCCGCTTCGCGGCCTCACCGATGGCGAGTTGATCGAAACCCTCGTCGATCCCCTGCTTGAAGTCTCCGAAATCAAAGCCGCGCTTGGCCGCATTCAAGGGCAGGCTTGGTATCTGTTCCAGGGCGTGGACCTTCGCGTCTTCTTCGGCCAGACGGCTAACGTCACTGCCGAGATCACCGAGATCGCCTCGAACATCGCCGAGGAGCAGGTTGACCAGACCTTGCGCGGCAAGCTGCAAGAAGTTTTTAAGCCTCGCACTGGCGCCCTCTATTCCGACCGCATGGCGATCCTTCCCGCACTTGATGAAATCCAGTTGGACGATGATCGCCCGACTTTGGTGATCCTCGAACGCGCTGCCGACAAGCTGCCTCCGGATTTCGTCGATTGGTGGAACAAGCAGGATCTCCAGAACCGGGTTCTGGTGCTAACCGCCGATCCGAATGCTGTTTCGACACTGCGCACGAGCGCTCGGCGCATGCGCGCCATCGACATGGTTGAAGAGCGGATCAAGGCGCAGCACGGCACATCGTCGTCGCAGATGCAGGAGCTTCAAGGGGTGAAGGAACGCGAAGCCGCCGGCTTCACCAGCGCGCTTCGCGAAACGTTCAAGACGATCATGTTCCCCACCGGTAAGTCGATTCGAAAAGTAGACGACTTCCGCATGGAGTTTGATCGCAACGACTATTCGGGCGAACAGCAGATCGTCGATACGCTCACCAAACGCGGCAAGTTTATCTCAAGCGACAAGTTCGACGCCGAGTTCGAAACGCTGAGGCTCGATGCCGAAGAAATTCTCTTCGACGCCGACGCCGTTCAGCAATCATCGTTGAAGCGCAATGCGGCGGTTCGATCCGGCTGGTTCTGGTTGCCGCGAAGCGGGTTCGATCAACTGGTCAAGACCGCCGTTCAGCGCGGTTTCTGGCGCGAACGCGATGGGCTCGTCGCCAAGAAATGGGAGCGCAAGACCAAGGTTTCCGCGCGGCTGGACGATTTCGGGCCGGACTCGCTTCAGACTGGCCGGTTTCTGATCAACGTCACGCCTGAGGACGCCGACACGGTCTATGTGTCGGAGGACGGACCTCCCGATCCGGCAACCGCCACGAAACTGAATGGCCGCGTGCATGAAACTGCGGCGGCGGCGGCGTGGTTCGTTGCCGTTGACAGCAAGGGCGTCGCGAAGACAGGTGACGCGTTCGAATGGCGCGCGCCGATCCGGGTGAAACCGGATGTGAAGCGCGTCTCGGGCGGGCACAAGTTGACCTTCCTCGTCAGCCCGCGCTCGGCTATGGTTCGCGCCACGTTCGACGGCTCCGATCCGAAGTGCGGGCCGGTCGTCGGCTTAGAGATCGATGCGCCGGCGGATGCCAAGCGGCTACGTGCGGTGGCGGAGGTCAGCGGTCAGTTCAGCCAGGAAGAAGGCGCGCCGTTGCAAAGCGGCGGCAGCGAAGCCGGCGGCGGCGCCTACAACCCGGTGAAGCCAACCCTCAAGCTCGACGCACCCGCAACCATGACATCACGTTTCGAGCCGCAGGATACGGCTGCGGCTTTCTCGGCGCTGGACAGGCTTGCCAAGACGCCGGATGTAAAGGTGTTGGGTGGGTCGATCGAGGTCAACGGGGGTCGCTCTGAAGCCGACTTCCTAACCCTTCGCCTCGGGCGTGATGTGGCGGTCCCGGCTGCGGATATCGATGCGCTCGTCAAGACGCTGGTCGGGAAGCTGAATGCCACGGCCCCGACCGTCAAACTGCGCCTGGATGGAGTTGCATTCCCGTCCGGACGTGAGCTGACTGCGTTTTGCGACGCTGCCGGCGAGGATTTCGATCGTGTGACGTGGACGCAGGAGTGAGGATCGCGTAGGTGTAACCCATGAAGAATACGAACCAAAGTTCCAGCATCGCGAATTTCGATTGCGCCGATATCTATCAGGAGCACGGCTATCTCGTGCGCCTGACGAAGGGGCGCGAGGCGAAGGTGCAGGTCTTTGAGGTATTCGGGCGACCGCCGACGGAGCGCGAGGCGCAATGGGCGCCCGAAACGATCCTGCGTGTGGAAGCTTCTCGCGACGTCTGGGACGTGCTGTCGCCCGAGGTCCGTTCAGAATTCAATCGCCGCCTCAAGGCGGAAGGCAAGCCCGCCGGACGCTGGGGTGCGGATGAAACCGCCGTGCAACGGCTTCTCGGCAAGGAACTGCTGGTGCTGCTCTGGGCGGTCGAACTGGCGGATGTAAAAGCCGAAGAAATCCTTGTCGCGATCCGCAACTGGGTCGGCCTCAAGGCCGAAGAGCGCTGGTGGCTCTATACGATGACGGCGGCGGCAACCGGGCTTGCCCACCAAAGCGGAATGGGCTGGCGCGGTGCTTTGCGCCAGGCGCTTTGCTTCGGCACGCGCAACGACGCCTTCCATCTCGGCGCGGTCACCGGCCGCGGCACGCTGCTTCCGCGCGCGAACGAGGCCTTCGATCCGAACGCCGGAAAGCCGAAGCGCGCCCGATCCAAAAAATCAACTCCGGATGATCCGGGTTTCCTCTTCGCCCCGCCCCTGCCTGCCGAATAGGTCCGCAGCGTGAGCGCCAATCAAATCCGGAGTTTTGATGACCGTAACCGCCACCGCCAGACAAGAGGCTTCTAAGGGCCTTGCACCGTTCTCATTGAAGGACGCGCCTTCGTTCATCGAAGCCGAGTTTCCTGTTGGGCGGCTCTCAGCGGAAGCCTACAAGGAGCGGAAGGCTGGGTCTGGCCAGACGTTGACCGCGCTCGGTTCCTATTGGAAGGGCCGCAAGCCACTCATTCTTGTACGGGCGGTAGTACTGGGCTGCCTCTTGCCCACTACGGACGACGCAGCTGCCGACCTCGAAATCTTCCTGAAGCTCATGGCGATGGATGACGCAGCCTTCGGCCGTCGATATGATGGCGGACCGACGAAGTTTGCGAACCTGTTTCCGGCTCATGCGCCACTGGTCGCGATTGAGCGCGGCGCCCGATGGGTCTGGCGCGAAGACATCTCGGATGCGCAACGGCTATCGCGGGTTGCTGAGGCTTTTGCGACACTCCCCTACGCCTTTGATCAACGACTGAAACACGTCCGCCGCCCAGAAGAGTGCGACGAGGCCAACCTACTCGGGCCGGTCTGGCCTGAAGTAAACAACCACCTGGGGACAAGCGTCCGCAGCATACAAGAACTCGTGGAGCAGTTGGGCAAAGCCCGCTTTGGCCACCGACCAAAAGTGGCGGATACTTTCTGCGGTGGTGGATCGATCCCATTCGAGGCTGCGCGCCTAGGCTGCGACGTTTATGCCTCAGACCTCAACCCCATTGCATGCATGTTAACGTGGGGTGCTTTCAACATCATTGGCGCCTCGAAGGAGCGAAGGACAGAGATCGAGGCAGCGCAGCGTTACGTAGCGGCAGAGGTAGATGCCGAAATAACCCGGCTGGGCATCGAACATGATGAACACGGCAACCGCGCTAAGGCGTATCTCTATTGCCTCGAAACCCGTTGCCCCAAAACAGGTTGGATGGTTCCCATGAGCCCGAGCTGGGTCGTCTCTAAGGGACAGAACAGCGTGGCTAGATTGGTGCCAGATCATTTGAATAAACGATACAAAATCGAAATACACAGCGGCGTTTCGGCAAGGGAAATGGAAGAAGCCGAGCAGGGAACGATTCGGGACGGACGGCTTGTCCATCCAATGAACCCGGAACGTACCGGCGTCGAGATAAAGACGATCCGTGGTGACTACCGTGATACTGAAGGGAGGAATCAAAATCGACTTCGCTCTTGGGAAAAGGGCGACTTCAAACCGAGTCCGTCAGACATTTGGCAGGAACGGCTTTACTGCATTCAATGGATCAAAAAGGCCACGTTGGGAGATGGCCGCATTGAAACATTTTTCGCTTCGGTAAGTGATGACGATCTAGTACGAGAGCAAAAACTTGAGGCCATCGTAGCTGAAAATCTCTTGAGTTGGCAGGATCAAGGCCTCGTTCCTGATATGCCGATTCAACCTGGAGAGAACACTACTCAGCCGATGCGAGAGCGCGGCTGGACTCATTGGCATCACATGTTTACCGCTCGCGACCTGCACCGGCTTTCAATTCTTGTAGGATACGCAAAAAAAGAGCCTGCTACTCTATTGAATGTGTGTAGCTTAATTGATTTTACATCGAAATTATCCCGCTGGATCATTCGGTACAGCGGCGTTGGCGGAACTGATTTCACATCCAATGTATTTTCAAATCAAGCGCTAAATCCACTAATGAATTGGGGTGCTCGCGGTTGGGCCGACTTGCTTTTTGAGAAAAATTACTCGTCCGCCAACTGCTTCGTCGATGTTGATGTTGAAGTCGTGCCAGCGCACGAGGCCCAATTTGTTGCTGATCTTGCCGTGACAGATCCGCCGTACGCAGATGCGGTAAATTACCACGAGATTACTGAGTTTTTCATAGCCTGGCTGAGAAAGAACCCACCGTTTCCCTTCAACGAATGGACTTGGGACTCAAGGAGGCAGCAAGCGATTAAAGGAAAGGATGAAGCTTTCCGAAGAGACATGGTTTCCGCCTATTCTTCACTGGCGCGACAGATGCCCGACAATGGCCTTCAAGTCGTGATGTTCACGCATCAGGATGCCGGCGTTTGGTCCGATCTGGGAAGCATCCTTTGGGCAGCGGGACTTCGGGTCACCGCCGCATGGAACATTGTCACCGAAGCGGCTAGTTCTTTGAAGGAGGGCAACTACGTCCAAGGCACAGTCTGCCTCGTGCTTAGGAAGCGACTGAAGGAAGCCAACGCCCGGCGGATGGAGATCGAAGCTGAAATCGAGGATGCCGTCCGGGCACAACTCGACCGCCTCAATGCCCTCGACGAAACCTGGACCGCCGAAACGCTTTATACTGACGGCGACCTTACGCTCGCGGCCTACGCCGCCGCCCTTCAGGTTGTAACGTCCTATTCGACGATCGACCGCCAGCCGCTTGATCGCGACCTCTATCGCAAGCTCGCCAAGGGCGAACGGACGATGATCCGCGATCTCGTGGAATATGCCGCGCAAGTCGCGAACGGCATGCTGGTTCCCACCGATTTTCCGCGCGATATGTGGCGCGATCTCGGCGCGCCCGAACGCTTCTATGTGCGCATGCTCGTTATGGAAGCGAAGGGATCGGCGAAGGTTGCCGATTTCCAAAACTTCGCGAAGAGCTTCGCCTTCGGCGACTACACCAGCGTCATGGCATCCACCACGGCCAACGCCGCTTCCCTCGCGGGCGCGGCCGACCTCAGGGGCGGCAAACTGGGCGGCGAAGGCTTCTTCGCCACGCAATTGCGGCAGGTTCTGTTCGCCGTCTGGAAGACGCTCGAAAAGGGCGATCCAAAACTCGGCGTCACCACCCTTCGGACGGAGTACGCCGCAGACTATTGGCAACGGCGCCAGAAGCTGATCGCCCTTGCCGCCTATGTCGCCGCGAAGACGAAGCACACCCGGCCCGACGAAAGCGCCGCAGCGCACGAGCTTGCCGAAGCCCTCAAGCTTGATCGGGTCTAACGCATGGGGATCGAGCGCTTTTCTTCGCGGCGTCAGGCGCTCGGCACCGTTCTGGGTGATCGGCTCAAGGACGCTACGCGCTATCTGCGGATCGCCGGCTATTTCCGCTCTTCGCTCCTCGAAGTCGTCGGCGAGGCGCTCGATACGGTCGGCGAAATCCGGGTCGTCTGCAACGGCGACCTCGATCCGCATGACGTGAAGGTCGCAAAGGCGGCGCGCGATGGCCAGGAGGCGCTCGCGCGAACGCTGGTTTCAAGCTGGCAATCCACCGAGGACGGCCTCGATCTGCTGCTCGCCCGCGAACGCTATCGCCGCCTCCATGATCTGCTGTCCTCGGGGCGGATGAAGGTCCGCGTTGTGCCGCGCGATGGCGATAACGTCTTCGTTCATGGCAAGGCCGGCGTGATCGAGCATGCCGATGGGAAGGTCTATTCTTTCGTCGGCAGCATGAACGATTCTGCCTCCGGGCTCCGCCACGCCTATGAAATCCTGTGGGGCGACGATGATCCTGCCGCGGCCGATTGGGTCCGCGACGAGTTCGAGCATTTCTGGGCACAAGGTGTCGATCTGCCCGATGCCGTGGTCAAGCATGTCGCGGCAATGGCAAGCCGGGTAGAATACCGTTCGATCGAAGCCGCCCGCGATCCTATCGGCGGGATCGGCGCCGATGCCGTTCTCGCTGATCGGCCAATCTATAAAGGCGGGCAAATCCTTCGCTCGTGGCAGAAGCGCTTCGTCCAAACCTGCGTCGAAGATCATCGCATGTATGGAAAGGCCCGCTTCCTGATCGCCGATGACGTTGGCCTCGGGAAAACGCTCTCCATGGCGGCCGCGGCGCTCGTCCTATCGATGTTGGACGACAAGCCGGTGCTGATCCTCGCGCCCGCGACGCTGATCTGGCAATGGCAGGAAGAACTCGAAGACAAGCTCGGCGTGCCTTCGGCCGTCTGTCAACGCAAAAGAAGTGCTGGCTTGACGCGGAACGCCGACCGCTGACGCAAAAGGGCGATCCGAGCTTCGTCGCGAAATGCCCTTGGCGGATCGGGATCGTCTCAACCGGATTGATCGTCAACGGCGATGACAACGGCGAGCGCGGCGCGCTGGCGAAGAAATCCTTCGGCGTCGTGATCCTTGACGAAGCCCATAAGGCGCGGGCGTCACGGGAAACGCGGCGCGGCCAAACCACGGCGACGCGCAACAATCTTCTGGAATTTCTCCACAAGGTCGCTCGCAATGCGACGAACGTGATCCTTGGCACGGCGACGCCGATACAGCTGGATGCCGTAGAGCTGTGGGACATCATCGCGGCCCTGGCTCAAGGCGCGTCGCAGGTGCTTGGAACTTCGCTCGATGGCAGCGAATGGATGCGGGACGATTCAATCCGCTTGCTCACTGGCGAGCGCCCATGGCCGCAGAACGATACCTCGCGCTGGGGCCTCTTCCGAAATCCTTTGCCGCCCGCCTCCGAACATTCTGTTTTTCGCGATGTTCGCAACGATGCCCGGCTCGAACCCCGGGAAGTGTTGGGGCCGCGATTCAATGAGCTCGGCCCTGATGTCCGGGGCGATTTCCTTCAGGACTTCAACACCCTTGCGGAACAGCACAATCCGATCGTGCGGCGCGTGGTCCGCAGAACCCGGCCCATGCTCGAACAACGCGGATTGCTGAAGCGGATCGGCGTCATCACACACCCACGAGCTGACGACGGCGTGCCGACTTCGTTATTTGATGGCCAGGGGCTGGTGATGGGCCTCGCCTTCACTGCGGCCTATGAAGCTGCCGAGAACTTCAGCCGCATCTATGCGGCCCGCAGGCCAGGCGCCGGCTTCCTAAAAACCATTCTGTTGCGACGTATCGGTTCGTCGGCAAGAGCGGGCCTTGAAACTGCGAGGCACCTCCTCAACCGCCTTGATGCGGGCATCATCCCTGAAGATGAAATTGGCGACGAAGGAACGCCAACGGACGACACGCCGCCCGATCCCCAGGAGATCCAGTTCCTGCGCGAAGTCGAGCGGAACCTTGCGGCGGTGGTTGACGGGAGCGACGTCGATCCAAAGGTGCAAGTGATTTTACACTACCTGCGAGAGCGCCGGTGGTTGGAACTGAACGGCGCGATCATCTTCAGCCAGTATCGGACCACGGCCGAGTGGGTGCTTGAGGCGCTTTGCGCCGCCTTCCCCGATGAACCCGTCGCCCTCTATGCTGGCGGCTCGGCCTCGTTCGTTCAGCGTGGCACAGAACGCCGCACGGCCGCGCGCGAACAGATCAAGGCATCGATCCAGCGAGGCGACATCCGCCTTGTGTGCGCCACCGATGCCGCTTGCTAAGGCCACAACCTCCAACGACTGGGGGCGCAGGTGAACGTCGATCTGCCCTGGAACCCGTCGCGCCTTGAGCAGCGCAAAGGCCGCGTTCAACGCATCGGCCAGGTTCGGGACGACATTCACGTTCTGAACCTACGCTATGCAGGCACCGTCGAAGACGACGTTTACGCTGCGCTGTCGGATCGGTTTGGCGACATCTTTTCGGTGCTCGGGCAACTTCCCGACGGCTTCGAAGATGAATGGATCGACGCAGTGCTCAACGATCGCCAAGCCGTGCGCAATTTTTCGCAGAGGGTGGAAAAGGCCCGGCCACCTATGGAGCTTCGCTATCTTCGCGACGTGGCAGATGATCGTGGGCTGGATTGGGAATACACCGAACGGGTTCTTTCATCACGCGATCTGGACGAATGGATGCGTCAGGGTTGGTGATGCGATCCAGCGAAGGGCGGTCCAAATCGTCGGCTTCGCGAGCCTTCGTGTTTCTGAATGGCCCTAACCCTCGCCTGCTAAATTGTCTGCTGGGGTCAGCCGCGAGGCATCCAGGCAGGCTTCCCATGATTTCAACTGCCAGGCGTCGGCAACTTCGGCACATTGGACAGGAAATGCAATTACATCTTACCGTCAAGCGTGCGATGGTATCTGTCAACGTGTCCCCGAATTCGAAATTTCATCATCTATTTCTTTTTCACGACAACGCGCCCTAATACTGAAAGGCGCCGCGCCATATCCGTCTGAGTGAGCTGCATATACTGTGCGGGGGCTGGTTCTTTGTGCGCACACATTTTATCCGGCAGCGAAACTGAGCCTCTATTGGTTTCCGTCGGTGGCGGTTTAAGAAAAATCAGGCCCAACAGAAAGTGCGTTAACCGCGGCGTCCAGTGCGCTCCATTAACCGTTCTGTGCCCATCCGCGTTTAAGCGCAGCGCTACATCGCGTGGCTTTCGCGTGCCTGCTCCTGAGTATGTCTTTACGATTGGCCCCAGCTTGTTGCATAATTCGCCGACGTGCATCTTCGGAGAGTGGTAGTGAACGATTTCAGCAGTCGTCATGTCGTACGCGGGCTGATTAGACGGCTTGCGAGGAGGAGCAGTTGGTTTCCTAATTTTTGCGGGTGGAACCCGTGCAACTTCGCTGGGTGGAGATGGCGGAAGGCCAGCGCCCGACAGATCCGCGGGAACCGTCGAGCCTTCCTTGAACGTAATTATTTTCAAAGTGTCGCGATGCAGGAAGGAGATCTGATCCCCCTTCTTACTGGCGAAATCGCCGAACTCGACTAGTGGCACGTCCGAGAAATAGGTGAATTTGTGCGTCCTGCCTACTTCCGCATCCAGAAACTCTGCCAAGACGGTATTCTTGTTTCCCGTCCTATCAATAGAAACCACGACCATTAACTGCCACTCTTGCGGTGCGCGTTGAGAAGCACTGCTACGTAATAGGCCTGCTGTGCGGGCGGCGGAAAGCAGTTCCTGAGTCAGCCCGTTCGCTCGTCGCAAAGGTTTGCCCACGAGCGATCCAGTCGACTCAATCGGCCGCCTCGGATTGTCAGTGCAGGGATGCTTTGGCCAAGGCGGGCCGAGATCATCGAAATAGACCTTGCTGCCAAAGTGGTTGGAATAGAAGAATACCGCCGTGCCGCAGACCGGGCATCGCGCGTTGGGATTGACGTAACAGCCGGCATTGGAATTCGCTGAGTTGGCTTTCAGGTACGACAGCGCATCGTACCGCCGAAGATTGTTGCGCAACTGTACACGATCGAGCCGACTGCGCCCGTGATTTACACACCATCGACATGTGCAGTCTGGATAATGGTTGTAACCCGTCACTGAATTATCCCTTTCTACATCCCCCATCACTTTACCCAGAACCCTTTCACAGCCTGGTCGCTCGAGGGGCTGATGACTTTACCTATTCTTTACAAGGCCTATTCGGTTCAGCGGCCTCCGTACTACTCGCTCCACAACTTCACATTTTTTCTGCGAACGCAGCAGCCACTACGAACTCTCAACCTGATCAAGGTAATCAGATTTAAATCGCTGCTTGAAATTCCTCTTCGTGCTACGAGATCATGCATGATTGGAAATGTGCGAAATTATTATCATTCTCTACGTGCTTCGGCGAAGCACCAATAATAAGTCGTCCAGTTGCTCAGTGTTAAGGCCCTTCAAAATTGTCAGAGCAATTCGTTTTGCCGATCGATCGCCGGCAATACCAGCGACTCTGCCAATTAGTGCAATCACCAGAATTAGCGGCGTTATCTGGAGCTTTTGTGCAGCAGTCATAATGTCATCTATTTCTGCCAGTGCTTTTAGGTTGAGTTGAACTTCTTCCGCATGTTCCGAGACATCGCCTATGAGCAGGCGGGATGGATCGGAACCCCAGTCGATTGTCTGCGCTAGCTCGTCAATGGAAGCTATGCTCTGCCTTGACGGCGATTGCACATCTACTGCATACCGACGCAAAAAGCCGCGGAGATTACGGTTTGAATTCTGCTGTTTGCCGATCGTGGAAGAGCTTGGCTCAGGCATAGGCAAAACACGGTATTTGGCCCCCATGTCATCCCTTATTGCCCAAGCCACTACGGGCACAGGCAGGGGAACCTTTCGTTGAGACGGCAGGCCGGACTGACTTGGCCCTGCTTCGTCGACCAACACCAGACTAGTCAGATGAGATAGAATTCCTTCGCGTTCCGCCAGTTCTGCTGCCGCAGTTTCGTCTAGAGTTGGCAGGAGAAAGCTTGCTGCTAACGCTGCAACGCCACGCGCCAACTTGTCCTGCGCAGAGTTTTCACCACTGGATCCGAAACTAAGCGTTGCCATCAACCCCGCACGCTGAAAGATCCTTGCAGCTGTTTCAGTATCTTCGCGGGTCACCTGCCCGCTATTTCCCCGCAGGGCTTCCAGGGCTGAGTGAAACAGTTCAGCGATATCTGCGCCACCGCTGACAAAAATGTCTCCGCCGGTGAGTGCGGCAAGGTGGCCGACATTGGCCTCAAGGCTATCTTCCCCAATAAGAATGACGGATATCCGACTTCCTTTGCACGCCAATGTCTGAATGTCTAATGCGTGGCTCTTGCCGTCGGTTATTACGAGGATGTCTCGTGCATTTGACTGGCCGATCGCAGCGGTAAGGGCATCTCCTATCTCTGTGCCACCAGCTGGGGCGCTAAGTCGATCGACCAAAGCACGGAGTTTCTGACCATTTGATCTGCGCGATATCTTTTCAACGCCAGGGGGCGAATCCCCAGTCGAACCGATCTGCCGTGGGGAATTATCAAACTCCCATAAATCGATCATGTCCGAACCTTTAAGCAGTTTAGCCAGAGCACGAAGGGCAGTGACTACGACCGCGTACTTACTCCTCGTACGTGGGCCCGCAATGACCGGGTCGCCCATTGAGCCGGAGTGATCGACAAGCACGGCAACGCTTAATGCTGCTGCAACGCTCGGAGCCGGCTCAAGGAGCAAGGAGACGGAGCGCCCGTCTGCGGCTATGCTCTTGTGAGCGCGGCTACGCCACTGTCCGACAACCAGATCGATGGGACGGTTCATTTCCACCCGGGCTTTTCCGTTCTCGAGGAAGCCACCAATCAGCCGGACTGATGCGTCAACGCAGGTGACATTGAGTGCCCCGATCAGGGGTTCGCCACCGCCCGTAAGGTCATCGGCATCAGAAAGTGGGGAACGTCCGTAAACATCTCCCACAGTCAGCGGGACGCGCAGATGCCCTTCGGTGGCGATGATTGTAAGGGTCGTGACCCAGGTGGTTATGACTTCGATCTCTTCACCCGGTGGAACGTGTGCAACTGAGAGCATGTGCACGCCGCGTAAGACTTCTTCATGAAGGACTGCCGCTTTTCCACGCTCGATGGCGCCTTCATAAGTAGTGCGCGCGGCCTCTTTCCTGCTCGCCTTGGCCACGAGACTGCGGTTTCCAATTTTCGCACGAAGATCGAATAGGGTTGCGTGGATCGGGACTGGGAAGGTTATGGTGACTTCGATACTATCCTTCTCCTCATTCCGGAACACCCGTGTAGTGGTGACAATGGCGAGACCCGCATCGATGACGACGTCAAAGTTGGTGCTGATGAGCGGTATGGGACGCGAAGATCTGCGTGCAACCTGTGTTTCCATAAATACCCGTATGGGATCAATTCTATGCTGTTGGCTGGTCGCTTTCATCTTATTGGTCCTTCAATATCTCAGTTAGCAGTGTGCGGACGGATTTGATAAGCGGCTCGCAATCAGCTCCGCTTCCGAGAAGGCTCGGCTCGACAACGAGGGAAACGCCAGGCGCAACCGCGAAAGGCACTCCCTCCTTTGCTTCCAGCATCAGTTTGATGGCGGCAGGGGGGAAACCGAGCTCACGCAATCGGGAGTAGCGGCGAATGGCTGCCAGATGGTCGTCACCATAATCCGCCGTTGACCGGCCGCCCCGCGGGGGTGGAATGAAGCCTTCAGCGATTAGGTATCGAACCTGTCGTTCGGTTGCGCCAGCCTCTGATATGAGCTCTCGGATCTTCATCACGTCTCCTTTCGACAAGATATATGTCAAAAAGTTATTTTT
>JANLYR010000380.1:0-7437 GCA_031365765.1 Hyphomicrobiales bacterium
GAAAATCGGCGAACGCATGCGGAAATCCGTAGCGTCAAAACCCTTTAATGCGGGATCCGCAGGCCCCCTCAGCATCACCCTGTCGATTGGAATTGCCACGCTCACCGGCATCCAGGACAAGGTCGAGGACATCATGAAGCGGGCGGACCTCGCACTTTATCGTGCCAAGCACGAGGGTCGGAACCGGGTGATTTCCGCCGCCGCCTGAAAATCCGCAGTCTTGACGCCGCCATTTTATCGCACCGGCAAGTGGTGTACAGGCTTCCACTATGAACGGCGCTCCTGGCACATTCGCTGAAATCAAGTCCATGCCCTGGGGATTGCGCGGCACGGCCGGTGCCACTATCGCTGGCTTGCTTGCCTTTGAGCGGGTGTCGCGAAGTTTTGCCGCGACGATGGCTGTCTCCAATGTGAGTTTTGAGCTACAGCCCGGCGAGATTGCCTGCCTGCTTGGACCTTCCGGATGCGGCAAGACCACGGTGCTCAGGATCGCCGCTGGTATTGATCGGCCATCGGCGGGCCGCGTGCTGATCGATGGTGTAGAAGTGGCGGGGCCGTCCCGCTATGTAGCGCCCGAAAAGCGCAATGTCGGCCTCATGTTCCAGGATTTCGCGCTTTTCCCACATCTCTCGATACTCGGCAACGTGGCCTTTGGCCTCAAAGGCATGGGTAGGAGCGAAGCCCGGATGATTGCGCACCACGCACTGGAACGGGTAGGACTGGCAAACCGCGAGAATACCTATCCCCACCAGCTCTCGGGCGGCGAGCAACAGCGGGTGGCGCTGGCGCGTGCGATCGTGCCGCGACCCCAGGTCATGCTCATGGATGAGCCGTTTTCAGGGCTCGACCAGCGCCTGCGCGAATCGGTCCGCAGCGAAACCCTCGCTCTCCTTAAGGAAACCCGTGCTACCACACTTCTCGTTACCCACGATCCGGTGGAGGCCATGGAATTGGCCGACCGAATCCTTCTGATGCGCCAGGGAGCCCTGATCCAGACCGGCACCCCGGAAGATCTTTATCGGCGCCCGGTCGATGCCGCCGCGGCCCGTTTCTTTTCTGACTTCAACGAGATTGAGACGGTTGTCCGGCAGGGGCAGGCAGCTACCCCCGTGGGCAGCTTCCCCGCCGGTCTTGCCGAAGATACGCCGTGCGTTGTGATGATCCGCCCTCAGGGTATCCGTCTGGCCCGTGCCGGTATCGGCATCGAAGGCTATTGCATCGAGTCTCGCTTCATCGGTGACAGGGTCCAGTGCCAACTGTTGTTCAAGGGCATCGAAAACCCGCTGATGGTCCGTCTCGACGCCGGAGGAGCGCCGGAACGTGGCTCCACGGCAATGTTCCGCGTTGATTCCGACCACGTTCTGGTCTTTGCAAAAGCCGCACGTGCCACCATCTGAAGGTCATGGCTGCATTTGTTGCGATGCCAGAGCGTTTCTGCAATATTGCGCGCTTACTCAGGGGAGAGAGGCATCTCCCGGTCAAAGGAGTTTGGTGAATGGGTTCTCTATCGATCTGGCATTGGGCGCTGGTTATCCTGGTGGTGGTGCTGCTGTTTGGACGCGGGAAGATTTCCGATTTGATGGGCGACGTTGCCAAGGGAATCAAGAGCTTCAAGAAGGGCATGGCGGATGACGAGGTTCAAACCGCTTCGGGCGAAACCAAAACGCTTGAGCAGATTGCCGCTGAAAACAAGGCCGAGGCCGACCGGGTGAAGAGTTAGCGGTTTCGAGCTCCAGCGTCTGTAGGCTGACATGTTCGACTTCGGCATCGGATACACCGAACTCGTCGTCATTGGCATCGTGGCGGTTATCGTCATCGGTCCAAAGGACCTGCCGAAGGTGCTGAGCGCCATCGGCAAGACGGTGGCCAAGATGCGCGGCATGGCGCGCGAATTTCAGGGTCACATGGATAGTGCCATCAAGGATGCTGGCCTTGATGAGGTCAAGAAGGATTTCCAGTCGATCCGCAACCTCAATCCCATGGAGCAGGTAAAAAAGCACGTCACCGCCGAGGTCAAAAAGCAGGACAGCGACTTCAAGAAATATTTCGGTGAAACGCCGCCGTCTTCTGGTGGTTCGGCCCCGACATGAGCCAGGAAGAGATAGACGCGACCGAAGCGCCGCTTATCGAACATCTGATCGAACTCCGCCGGCGCCTGATGTACTGTATCGTGGGCTTCATCGCCGCATTTGTGGGTTCCTTTTTCTTTTCCTCCGATATTCTCCGCATTTTGGTGCTGCCGTTCAAATGGGGAACAGGCGGCGACGTAAGCCTTATCTCGATCAAATTGCTGGGCGTGTTTCTGGTAAAGCTGAAAATCGCTTTCTTTGGAGGGCTGTTCATCGCTTTCCCACTCATTGCCACGCAGATTTACCGGTTCGTTGCGCCAGGACTTTTTGCAAAGGAACGCCGGGCCTTCCGACCCTATCTATTCGCAACCCCTATCTTCTTTTTGTTGGGCGCGGCGCTCGTCTATTTCTTCCTGCTGCCTGTAGCGATCAGGTTCTTCTACGCGCTGGCGGCCGGAACTGGAGACGAGAACCAACAGGCAATCCAGCTTATGCCTGACATTGAGGCCTATCTCGATTTCGTCATGATGCTTATTCTGGCCTTCGGCTTCTGTTTCCAGTTACCGGTTATTCTGACTCTGCTTGGACAGATCGGTATTTTGACCTACGATCAGCTCCGGTCGGGCCGGAAATTCGCCATCGTCGGCGTCTTCGTCATTGCCGCCGTACTCACGCCGCCCGACCCGATATCGCAGATCGCCATGGCAGTTCCACTCCTCGGCCTCTACGAAGTCTCGGTCCAGGCGGTGCGCTTCATCGAAGCGCGACGACGAAAAGCGGAAGTGGCCAAGGCGGCGGCAGAAGCGAAGGTGTGATCCCCTTTGCATTCCGCAAGCAGGGTGCTTTGCGGAGCAAGTGCGAACCTTTATAGGAAGGCCCTCGAGGGACCCATTCACATGCACGACATCAAGGCCATTCGCGAAAATCCGGACGGCTTCGACAAGGCTTTGGCGCGGCGGGGACTGGCGCCGCTTGCCGCCAAAATTCTGAAACTCGACGCGGAGAAACGCGACCAGCAGCAGAAACTGCAGGAGGCTCAGGCACGCCGGAATGCCGCCTCGAAAGACATCGGCGCCGCGATGAAAGCGGGGGACAGTGATCGTGCAGCTGCGCTCAAATCGGAAATCGGGGCGCAGAAGGACTTCATTGCTACAGGCGAGGAGGCTGAGCGCCGTCTAGGCTACGACCTCGGCCAATCGCTTGCCATCATTCCCAACCTGCCGTTTGACGAAGTTCCCGACGGTCAGGATGAACACGGCAATGTCGAGGTCAGGCGCTGGGGCGAGAGGCCCCAGTTGGCCTTTGAATCGCGCCAGCATTTCGATATCGGTGAATGGCTGGGCCTCATGGACTTTGAAGCCGCGACGAAACTTTCGGGCTCGCGTTTCGTGGTTCTCACGGGGCAACTGGCCCGTCTCGAACGCGCGCTTGCCCAGTTTATGCTGGATGTCCAGACCGGCACCAACGGCTACACGGAGCATTACGTCCCCTATATGGTGAACGACGCTGCCATGTTTGGCACCGGTCAACTGCCGAAATTCGCGGACGACCTGTTTCGGACGACAGATGGCCGATGGCTGATCCCTACCGCTGAAGTATCGCTCACCAATCTGGTCCGCGAAAAAACTCTCGACGAGCAACAGTTGCCGCAGCGCTTCACCGCCTATACCCCATGCTTCCGCGCCGAGGCCGGTGCCGCCGGGCGCGATACGAGGGGCATGATCCGGCAGCATCAATTCTCCAAGGTCGAACTGGTGTCGATCACCACGCCCGAACAGTCGCGGGACGAGATCGAACGCATGACGGGTTGCGCCGAGGAAATCCTGAAACGCCTGAACCTTCACTACCGCGTGATGCTGCTATGCACCGGTGACATGGGGTTCTCAAGCCGCATGACCTATGACATCGAAGTGTGGCTGCCGGGGCAGAATGCGTTCCGCGAAATCTCGTCCTGTTCCGTGTGCGGAGATTTCCAGGCGCGGCGAATGGAGGCGCGTTATAAGCCAGCCGACGGCAAGGGCACGCGCTTCGTCCATACGCTTAACGGATCGGGCCTCGCGGTCGGGCGCACCATCGTCGCCATTCTCGAAAACTATCAGAACGCCGACGGCTCCGTCACCATCCCCGAAGCGCTGCGCCCCTATATGGGCGGCGCCGAAAAAATCACGAGGCCCTGATTGCGCATTCTTGTCACCAACGACGATGGCATCCACGCTCCGGGCCTTGAAGCGCTGGAGCGGATCGCACGCACATTGTCGGATGATGTGTGGGTCGTGGCGCCGGCCGAAGAGCATTCTGGAGCAGGGCACTCTCTGTCGCTCGCCAATCCGATCCGCTACCGCCAGATAGAGGAGCGCCGCTTCGAGGTCGCGGGCACGCCGACCGATTGCGTGGTGATGGCGGTCAGAAAAATTATGCCCGGCATGCCCGACCTCGTTCTGTCCGGCGTTAATCGCGGTCAGAATATCGCAGACGACGTCACTTATTCCGGCACCATCGCCGCGGCGATGGAAGGCACCGCGCTGGGCCTCAAATCGATTGCACTCTCCCAGGTCACGGGCATCTTCGACAACGGCATCACCTTCGCGGTGGCTGATCGCTATGGACCCGATCTGGTGGCCAAGCTGGCGAAGATGGAATTCGGCCCGGGCGTGCTGATCAATGTCAACTTTCCCGATTGCCGCCCCGACGAGTTGCAGGGGATCGAGGTGACCAGGCAGGGCAAGCGCGACCAGAACCTTCTGATACTCGACGAGCGGATCGACGCGCGCGGACGCAATTATTACTGGCTCGGCTTCAAGCGCGAACGCGGCAATCCGCCCGCCGGCACCGATCTCCGTGCCTGTTTCGACAAGCGCATTTCGGTCACCCCGCTGCACATGAACCTCACCCAGCTTGAGGCGATGGAGGCATTGAGGACCGTGCTCGACGCCAAATGACGCTCGACCACCGCAAGATCCAGCTCCTGATGGCTTTGCGCAATCAGGGTGTGCGTGACATGCGCGTGCTTGAGGCTGTAGAAAAAACACCGCGCGAACTTTTCGTCAATGAGCCCTTCGCCGATCAGAGCTACGCCGACCAGGCGCTTCCTATTTCCTGCGGCCAGACGATCTCGCAGCCCTTCATTGTGGCCTTCATGACCGATCGGCTCAACCTCAACGACCGACACAAGGTGTTGGAAGTCGGCACCGGCTCGGGCTACCAGGCAGCGATCCTTTCGCTGCTGTGCCGCAGGGTCTACACTATCGAGCGCTACCGCACACTTGCCGCCGAAGCGGGTGCACGTTTCACGCAGCTGAAGCTCAACAATGTTACGCAGATGGTGGGCGACGGGTCGAAGGGCTGGCCGCAACAAGCCCCGTTTCAGCGCATCATCGTCACCGCCGCGCCGAAAGACGTTCCACCATTACTTCTCGATCAGCTCGCCGTCGGGGGCCTGATGATAATCCCGCTTGAGGAAAAGCCGGGCAAGCAGGATCTGTACCGGATCACCCGAACGGCCGATGGTTTGGAGCGCGAGCATCTTTTGCCCGTTCGCTTCGTGCCGCTGGTCGAAGGTGTTGCCCGCGATTCAGGAGTTTGAAGGGCACTCTGCAGACCGCCCGTTTGGAAAAACTTTACACCTGTGGCGTAACCTTGCGAATCACACGTAACGGAGTTGTGCATGAGCGTACCGGACTGCATAGCTGCTCCGTGGCCCGTCTGATCCTGGAGGGATGATATCCTCCGGCGGCGCCATGGGTGGCGAGACTGGAGGATCCATGAAGATGTACCGTCTTTTACTTTCGATTGCATTTTTCGCCTGTTTATTGCTGCCCGCCTCTGCCCAGTCCGCCTGCGGCAAGCGCATCGATCTCGTGAAGATCATCGCCGGAAAATACAAGGAATTGCCGCGTGCCCTGGCTATCGCAGGGGAAAGCAACTTGCTGGAAGTTTATGTTTCGGAGACCGGAAGCTGGACGATTCTCATCACCCGGCCGCCAGGCGTGGCCTGCATCGTAGCGGCGGGACAGTCGTGGGAGGAATTTCCCGCCCAGAAACAGATGACGGGCCTCTGAACTTTATACGTCCGGCCGCACGATCGTGACGCGGCCGTTGGCAAAGCCGATGAGAGCCCGGCCCTGCTTGATGTCAATCGCCAGTCCGCCAAAAACCTCGCGCCGCCAGCCATGCATCAGCGGCACATCGGCCTCGTCGTCGGTGGCGAGTGCATCGATATCGGCAGTGCTCGCGACCAATTTGGGGGCGATGCGCTCGCGTTCGCATACGACCTTGAGCGCAAGTTTCAACACATCGGAGGCGGCCTGTGCCGAGGACGCCATGTCGTCACGGCTGTCTTCAAGCGGCGGCAGCGACTTTGGATCGCGCCGCAGTCCTTCCTTAACCGCATTCAGAATGCCGTCACCGGTCCGTGAATTGCCAAAGCCCCGGGGCAGGGCGCGAAGCTGCGCCATGGCTTCGCGCGACTGGGGCATTTGCACCGCAATCTCGGCCAGCGCATCGTCTTTCAGCACGCGCCCGCGTGGCACATTCTTTTCGCGCGCCTCAACTTCACGCCACGAGGCAAGTGAAATAAGCACGCCCAGCTGTTTCTTCGAACGGAGCCTCACCTTGATCCGTTTCCACGCGTCCTCGGGCTCGGTGCGATAGGTCGATGGCGAGGTAAGAATCTCCATTTCCTCGGCCAGCCACGATTCCCGCCCGGTTTTGTCGAGTTCGACCTTTAGGGCCTCATAGACGGTGCGAAGATGCGTGACGTCGGACAACGCATAGGCCAACTGCTTTTCGCTTAGCGGGCGCCGCGACCAGTCGGTGAAGCGCGACGATTTGTCGATTTGCGCCTTTGCCAGCTTCCGCACGATCGCTTCGTAGCCAACCTGGTCGCCGAAGCCGCAGACCATGGCCGCGATCTGCGTATCGAACACCGGATGCGGCACCACGCCCGAGCGGTGCACCATGATTTCGATGTCCTGCCTGGCAGCATGAAACACCTTGAGCACCCGCTCATTGTTCATCAGGGCGAAGAACGGCCCGAGGTCCAGCCCCGGCGCCAATGGATCGATCAGCCCATTGAGCTCCGAACCCGCCATCTGGATCAGGCAAAGCTCCGGCCAGTAGGTCGTCTCCCGCATGAACTCGGTATCGACGGTGACATAGCTGTCATTCGCCAGCTCCTCGCACAGTGAGGCCAGCGCCTCGGTCGTGGTAATCAGGTCCATCGCTACAGAACTGCGCGAGTCTCTGGCTCAGGTCAACCGGCCACCGGCTTGCGCAATTTCCCTAGTTCCCCTAAGATGCCATCATGTCTCCGATGGCCGCCAACTTGCCTATAGCTGCGCCTGTTTCGCGGGCGTTGGCATTTGGATTG
>JANLYR010000480.1:0-12471 GCA_031365765.1 Hyphomicrobiales bacterium
GCCCTGCCGTCAGCACGCGCCGGACGCCGATGCGGCGCCTTGGTACTGAACATGAAGTTGCGGAAGGCATCGCCTTTCTGCTCGCCCCGGAACAGGCGGGTTACATTACCGGGCACACATTGGAAGTGAATGGTGGCTGGACCGCCTATGGCTTCATTTAGGAGCGCCAGATGATCACCGGATTCAATCACACGAGTTTCACCGTGGCGGACATGGATCGGTCAGTCCGATTCTGGACGGAGATGCTGGGGTTCAAGGCGGCATCCGTTTCTCCGCGTGAAGGGAGTTGGCAAGAACAGGTGACAGGCGTCGCCGGCGCCTCGCTCATGGTGGCCCATCTCCACGGTCACGGACATCACATCGAGTTCATTCAGTATTTGGCGGGCGCGGCAAAGGGCGCGGCGCCCCAGCCTTCGCTGGCAGGGGCGGCTCACGTCTGTCTTGAAGTGGATGACATGGAGCAAACCTGGATGGAACTCCTGGCCGCGGGAGCAACTGCCCAGGGGAAAATCGCCTTGGTGAACACCGGAACGGCGAACGGCTGCCGCGCGGCTTACATCCGCGACCCCAATGGCATTATCATCGAACTGCTTGAGCTGAAGTTGGCCGATACGTTGCGGCAAGGCCGATAAACATAGCGATGCGTGGGACAATGGGTGAGGCGGAATTCGGTGAAAAATAACACGCCAACTCCGGCTGACAGGAGGCCCGCTCCCTTGACAGAAAGACTAGCCCAGTTAAAATGAAAGTCTATGTGGACGCACGAACGTCCGCCATTTCGGAAGTAGACTTGTCTGCGATTGTTAAAAAATGTCTGGGAGGACAAAGCAATGACGATGGCCAAATGGTTGTCCGGAGCCGCTCTTGCGGCACTTGGAATCGGAATGTCAGCATCGGCCGGGTATGCCGCTGCCGGCGATGAGTGCGTGAAAATCCTCGGCTACGAATGGAGCGGCGAGAAGCAGTCGATGGATCCAGCCGACATGCATTCCGGCGACGACGCTTATCACACCTTCGCCGTCTATAACCGGCTTGTGGACATCGACGACAATTTCAACGTTCTCCCGGAGCTTGCGACGGAGTGGTCGGTTTCCCCCGATGGCCTCACCTGGACTTTCAAGCTTCGGTCCGGCGTCAAGTTTCATTCCGGCAAGGACTTCTCGGCGACCGATGTGGTCTATACCTTCAAGCGGCTGCTCGATGAAAAGACGGGTTCCGGAGCGCGCGCCGTTCTCGAATTTCTCGATCCCGAAGGCATCAAGGCTGTCGACCCCACGACTGTGACCTTTACCACCAAGAAGCCGGTGGTCGAACTTCCGGTGCTCATCACCAACAAGTTCACCAACATCGTGCCCGACGGCGCGAAGCAGGAAGATCTGCGCAAGAAGGAGGACGGTACCGGGCCGTTCATGCAGGAGCAGTTTACCCCCAATGCGCCGGTGCGCATCCTGCGCAAGAACCCCAACTATTGGAATGCCGGCCAGCCGAAAGCCGATTGCCTCCGAATCACTGTCGCCCAGGAAGCCGTCGCTGCGGTGGCCGCCATCAAGGCCGGCCAAGTGGACCTGATGTTGAACGTCGATCCATCGGTGATCGGCTCACTCAAGGACGATCCAAACGTGCAACTGCTTGAGACGGCGGCATCGAATTCGATGACGGTGTCCATGTGGGTCGATACAAAACCGTTCGACAATGTGAAGGTGCGGGAAGCCCTGAAGCTTGTGGTCGATCGCCAGGCGATGGTCGACACTGTGTTGCTCGGCTTCGGTGAGGCCGCCGCCGACAATCCCGTACCGGTCGGCAATCCCGCCTCCTACACCAAGGAAGCGCCCAAGCAGGATATCGAAAAGGCCAAGGCCCTGCTCGCCGAAGCGGGCTATAAAGATGGCCTGAAGTTCGATCTTTATACGGCGGAGGGTGTGCCCGGCATGGTGCGCATGGCACAGGTATATGCGGAAATGGCAAAACCCGCTGGCATCGACATCAATGTCGTGGTGACGCCGGCTGAAAGTTTCTGGGATGATGTCTGGCTGAAAAAACCGATTGTCACATCGGCCTGGTCCATGCGCCCGCCCGGCGAGGGCCTCGCCGTGGCCTATACGCAGTCGGCGAAGTGGAAGGAAACCCATTGGGAGCGTCCCGACTACGACGCCATGCTGCTCAAGGCGAACACCACTGTTGATCCCGACGAACGCCGCAAGGCGTTCCAACAGACCGGCGAACTGCTGGCCAAGGAGGGTGGCCTCATCCTGCCGATGTTCGTCCATCAGGTGCTGGCATTGCGCAAGGGTTGCGAGGGTTATGTGCCGCGGGCACAGAACTTCAATCTGAACTTTGAAGACCTGAGCTGCAAATAAAATTAGCCTGCCGATTCATGCGATGAGAACTACAGGGCGAAGCTTGCTTCGCCCTGTGTTCACACAAGGAGGTTCAATTGGCGATCATACTTTTGGTTATGCGCCGGATCCTCCTTTCAGCCGTCACGCTGCTGCTGGTGTCGCTTATCGTGTTTGCCATTTTGGAGGTTCTCCCCGGCGATGTGGCCACCCGCATTCTTGGCCGCGATGCAACGCCCGAAGCCCTTGACCTGCTGCGCAACGAACTCGGCCTCGATCGGCCCGCGGCGATCCGCTATGTCGATTGGCTGAGCGGCTTGGTAAGCGGAAATCTCGGTCATTCCCTGGTGTCGAGCCGTCCGATCGCCGAAATCCTGAAGCCCCGCATTTTCAATACAGTGCTGCTGTCACTGTTCGCCTTCGTGCTATATTTGCCGCTGACCGTGATACCGGCCATTACCCAGGCGCTGACTCGCGACCGGGCACCCGATCACGTACTTTCAGTAGTCACGCTGGTGCTGCTGTCCATGCCGGATTTTCTGCTGGCGACAATTCTACTGCTTACCTTTGTTCTATGGATTCCGGTGCTGCCCGCCATATCGTTGGTCGACGAAAGCTCCAGCGCGGTTGAATACCTGCGCGCCATGACCCTGCCCGCCGTGACTCTCGCCGTCGTCATGGCCGTTTATGCCGTGCGGATGCTGCGCGACAATCTCATTGAAGTTCTCGACTCGGATTATATCCGAATGGCCGAACTCAAGGGCCTCTCCCGGACCCGCGTTTTGTTGCGCCATGCCCTGCCCAATGCACTGGTCCCCACGCTCAACGTAACGGCGCTCAATCTCGCTTATCTGATCGGCGGCGTCGTGGTGGTTGAGAAAGTGTTCTCCTATCCGGGTTTCGGAACGCTGCTGGTCGATTCGCTTCAGCTGCGCGATCTCCCCGTCATTGAAGCAACCGTGATGATCGCAGCGCTCGTCTATGTCGCGGCGAATCTGGTGGCTGATGTCGCCGCCATTCTTCTCAATCCCCGGCTGCGAACAAACTAGATGATGAGCGACGCTGACATCGTACTTGCAGCGGCGCCCCAGGCCAGGGCGGGCCTAGCCACGCTATGGCGGCAGATGCCGCTCAGTTTCCGGCTGGGAAGCATTATTCTGCTTCTGCATCTTGCGGTGGCAATCACCGGCCCCTGGTGGGCGCCATATGGTTTTTCCCAGATGGGTGCCGGGCCGCCGCTGTCGGGATCCAGTCTTGCCCATCTTTTCGGCATCGACCAGTTGGGGCGCGATGTATTCAGCCGTGTCGTCCATGGCAGTCACATCGTGATCCTGCTTTCGCTGTCTGGCACGCTTTTGGGGCTCATCATTGGTGCCATCATCGGTTTGCTGTCGGGCTATGTAGGCGGCTGGATCGACGAAGTGGTCCAGCGTTTTCTCGAAGCCCTGATCAGCATCCCCTTTTTGGTTTTGGCACTCATCGCGATTGCCGCCGCCGGCACCGACTATTCCGGAAATCCGGTGCTCATCGTTCTTGTGGTCGCGCTGGTCTATGCGCCGCGCATCGCGAGGATGGCGCGGGCCGCCGCAATCGACATCGCGACCCGCGATTTTGTGACCGTGGCGCGCCTCCGCGGTGAAGGGGCATGGTCCGTTATGCGCCGCGAGCTGCTGCCCAATGCCACCGGCGTTCTTCTGGTCGAGTTTGCATTGCGGGCCGGCTATGCGCCGGTGCTGATCGGCTCGCTTGGCTTCCTCGGTTTCGGACTGCGCCCGCCGACCCCCGAATGGGGCCTGATGATCAGCGAAAACCGCGCCCTCATCATCATATCACCGTCAACGGTGTTGGGGCCGGGCCTGTCGCTCGCCTCGCTCGTTGTCGGTCTCAATCTCTTCACGGAAGGCCTGGCGCGCGTGCTTGGCCGTACCGTAAAGCTTGGAACCCAGTGAAATTGATCACGCCTGCCCCATTGGTCGATGTGACTGGCCTGACAGTGTCCTATCGCCAGGGCCTGGGCTGGCGCCGGGTTGTCGAAGATGTGAGTTTCAAGGTAGAGCGCGGCGAGGTGCTGGGCCTGGTTGGTGAATCGGGCTGCGGTAAATCGACCGTCGCCCTGCAACTCCTTGGCTATCGCCATCCGGCACTGCGAACCGATAGCGGGTCGATAACTTTGGATGGCCAGAATGTGCTGACCCTGTCGCGCGCCGAACTCGATCGCGTGCGCGGTGCCAGGATAAGCTTCGTTCCACAGAATCCCACGACCGCTCTCAATCCCGGTATCCGGGTTAATGCGCAGATTGAAGAGGTCCTTTTCGCTCACGGCTACGGCGATGTGGCCGGGCGCACGCGCGAGCTGTTCGGACTTGTCGGCTTGCCCGCCGAAGCGGATTTCGGGCGCCGGTATCCGCATCAACTGTCAGGTGGGCAGCAACAACGCGTCTGCATTGCCATGGCGCTCGCCTGCGATCCGCAATTCGTCGTACTCGATGAGCCGACCACCGGCCTCGATGTCACGACGCAGGAACAGATTGTTGAACTGCTGACCGATCTGCGCGCCAGGCTCTCCATGTCGATGCTGTATGTGACGCATGACCTTGGCCTCCTCTCGCAACTCGCCGACCGCATTGGCGTGATGTATGCCGGCCGCATCGTGGAACTGGCGCCCACCGCCGCCCTGTTCGCCGACCCCCGTCATCCCTATACGCGAGGCCTCATCGGCGCCATCCCGCGTCTTGACGGCAAGGGCTTGCCGGGCCGGCCATTACGCGGCCTGCTGCAGCGCGAGACATTGCCCAGGGGATGCCCGTTCGCGCCCCGTTGCGATTATGCCCTGCCCCGTTGCTTCGATGAGGTCCAGGTACTTCTTAATTGCGGCCCGCGACGCGAGGTTGCGTGTTGGCGATTTGACGACATCGGTCCCCTCGACGCCAAAAGTGATTCCGCATCGCCAGTGTTTCGGACCGCGCCTCAGGATCTGCTGGAGGCGAAAGGCATCACCATCATCTACGGTCACGGCAGGCGGAGCTTCACCGCGCTGAAGGATGTGACCCTTCGTGTCGGCAAGGGCGAGACGGTTGCTCTGGTTGGCGAGTCGGGAAGCGGAAAGTCGACGCTTGCCCGCGCGATCGCTGGACTTGCGGCACCGGCGGCTGGCACCATCACGCTGGGAGATGCGATACTGACAGGGGCTGTCAAACAGCGCACGGCTGAGCAGCGGCGTCTTATCCAGTATGTGTTTCAAAACCCCGACGCTTCGCTTAACCCCCGCGCCACCATCGCCACGAGTCTGGCCCGGCCATTCGTGTTTTTCTATCCCGACCGAAAGGCTCAGGCCCATACCCGGATCATGGAGGCGCTGTCCGATGTCCGCCTCGATCAGAAATATGCGGAACGTTATCCCGATCAGCTCTCCGGCGGTGAACGCCAGCGGATCGCCATTGCACGCGCGCTCATGGCTGAACCCGAGCTCCTGCTGTGCGATGAAATCCTGTCCGCGCTTGATGTTTCCGTTCAGGCAAGCATCATGTCCCTGCTGCGGCGATTGAAAACTGAGCGCGGCATTGCGATGCTCTTCATCTCTCATGATCTGGCCGTCGTTCGCCTGCTTGCCGACCGCATCTATGTTCTCTTTCGCGGTGAAGTGATGGAAACGGGGCCACGCGACGAGGTATTCGCCGCTCCCTACCATCCCTATACCCATGCCTTGCTCGAAGCCGTCCCCGCGCCTCTGAAAACCCGCAAAACCCGCACGCCTAATCACGCCAAGGCTTCAGCGAGCAGGAACGGGTGCGTCTATGCGGGCCGTTGCGCCTGGCAGATCGGTGCGATCTGCGAGAGCGAGGCTCCGCCCTGGCGCGAAACGCCAGAGGGACTTGCCATTCGCTGTCATCACAGCCTTGCGGAATTAACGCAACGCGCGATTCCACAAGAGAATGCCATTTAGGAGAGTCATATGAAAATCACCAAGGTCGATTGCTTCGTGTTGCTTGTCCCCGACTTTCGCGCCGATGCCTGTTCATCCGCGCAGGACAATCTCGTCGTGAAAATCCACACCGATGAAGGTTTCGTGGGGATCGGTGAAACCGATACCAATCCGTGGGTGGCACGCGCCATGATCGAAGCACGCGGAACCCACATCATGGGACTTGGGCTCACCGAGATGCTGATGGGGGCCGACCCGTCCGATGTCGAAGGCCTGTGGGAGAAAATGTATCGCGGCTCCGCGATGACGGGCCGCCGTGGACTGGGCATCTGCGCCATTGGCGCCCTCGACATGGCGCTGTGGGATTTACTTGGCAAGATCGAAGGCAAACCCTGCTGGCAATTGATGGGCGGGGCCACCAACCGCATCATCACACCGTACGCTTCGCTGCTGCCGGAGGGCGACGATCTCGAAACTTACGGCCGCGTACTTCGCGAACGCGCAGTCGCGGCGCAGAAACTCGGTTTCCGCGCCGCCAAACTCGAAATCTGCCTGAAAGGCCCCTACTCTCACAATTCTTTGCAGATTGCCGATGACCGCGAATGCGCCCGCATGGTGCGCGACGTGCGCAAGGCGGTCGGACCGGAAATGACGCTCATGGTCGATGTCGCCTATGCCTGGCCCGACTGGAAGGAAGCGCTGCGGGCTATCGCGATGTTTGCCGATGAGGACATTTACTTTGTCGAAACCCCGCTCCCCTCGGACGACGTCGAAGGCTATGCCAAGCTTTGTCAGGCGTCGCCGGTGAAAATAGCGCTCGGCGAATGGCAGAACACCCGCTTCGAGTTCCTGGAATTCATGAATGCCAAGGCCGTCGATGTGGTCCAGCCCGATGTCGGACGCGTCGGTGGCTTGACGGAAGCCAAGCGCGTGGCGCTGCACGCGCGCGATCGCGGCTTGGCGGTGGTGCCCCATTGCTGGAAATCGGCGATTGGCATCGCGGCGTCCGCCCATCTCGCGGCGGTCGCGCCGACTTGCACGTTTATCGAGTTTCTGCCGCGCGAACTGGCGGACTCGGCTTTACGTCGCGATCTTTGCAGCGTTGAACTGCCGATGGTCGATGGCCGTATACCGTTGCCGACGGCACCCGGACTGGGTGTGACCTTGAATGAAGACGCGCTCAACCGGTTCAGGGTGCAATAAAAGACTGCCATGAGAATCGAAGCCGTTGATTTTTTCTATCTGTCGATGCCGGTGGTGACCGATGCGGGCGATGGCAGTCAGGACGCGCTGCTGGTGCGGGTGGTGGCGGGCGGAGTGTCTGGCTGGGGCGAATGCGAAGCCTCGCCGCTCACATCGATCGCGGCCTTTGTCTGTCCCATGTCGCATGGTGCCTGCAAACCGGTGCGTGACGTGGTTCTGGGCAAGCCCGTCAACAGCCCCAGTGACATCGCGGCATTGGCAGCTGCCGTCGATTTGGAATGCATGGACCTGCTGCAGGCTGCTCACACCTTCTCTGGGATCGAAATGGCGCTATGGGATCTGCTGGGGCGAAAATGCGATGCTCCGGTGCACGAGCTTCTGGGATACAGGAAAGCCTATCCCAAGCTGCCCTATGCCTCGCAGCTTTTCGGCGACACGCCGGCCGAGACGATGGCGGGTTGCCGGCAGGCCCACGCGGAAGGCTTTCGGGCCGTAAAGTGCGGTTGGGGACCATTCGGCCGGGGCAGCCTGGAAGAGGACCGGAATCATCTCAACGCCGCCCGTGAAGGATTGGGCCCTGACGGAACCTTGCTTATCGATGCCGGCCAGATTTTTCGCGAGGATGTTGAAGCGGCGGCGGCCCGCATTGCCTTGCTTGAGAGTGTCGGTGCAACATGGTTCGAGGAGCCGTTTCATGGAGGCGCATATGACGCCTATGCGGCCCTTGCCTCCCGCAGCGCAAAGGTCCGTATCGCCGGGGGCGAGGCCTCGCACAATTTCCACATGGCCCGCCAGCTCATCGACTACGGCAAAGTCTCGTACATCCAGATCGATTGCGGCCGAATTGGCGGAATAGGGCCCGCCAAGAGGGTGGCCGACTATGCCGACGCCCGAGGGGTGACGTATGTCAATCACACTTTCACTTCGCATCTGGCATTGGCGGCATCGCTGCAACCCTTTGCCGGACTGAAGGATCACATGATTTGCGAATATCCGTTCTTTCCCAAGCCGGTCGCCTGGGACATGACCGAAACCCATCTCATGCCGGACGCAAATGGCAAAATATCGCTTCCATCGGCACCGGGCCTCGGGATCAAGATGAGCCTGGAGGGAATCACGAAATACGCCGTTGATGTCGAAATCACGGTGAAAGGCAAAGTCTTGCACAGTAGTTCGCGGCCTTGACGATATGTTGAGAAGGGAAGCACGGAATGGCAACTGTCAGGCTACGCGGAATGACCTGGGACCATCGGCGCGCGATAGACCCGTTAGTGGAGACGATGCCCATGTTCAGGGCGCGTCATCCCAACGTGGAAATTTCGTGGTCTTCCCGGCCGCTCAGCGGGTTCGAATTCACCTCGGTGGATGCACTGGCGCAGGAGTATGATTTCATCATTCTCGACCATCCTTTCACCGGCGACATTGCGGCATCGCGTTCACTCGTGCCGCTTGATGATTTAGCAGCGCAGATCGGCGATCCTTTCGTCGGGCCGTCTTTGGACTCCTACCGGATGAACGGATCTTTATGGGCCTTGCCGGTCGATGCCGCCTGTCAGGTCAGCGCATCGCGCCCCGATCTGATGCGGAAAATCGAGGCGGTTGTTCCCGCCAACTGGCAGGACTTGATGGCCTTGGGCGGGAAGGCGAGGCAACGGGAATTGTGGCTGGCTATGGGCTTGAAGGGCGTTCACAGCTTGATGACCTTTTTCACCCTGATGGCGAATCTTGGGTCCCCCTGTGCCACGGAGCGGGACAGGGCGTTCGCCGACCGCCGCGCAGCCCATGAATCGCTTGCCCTGATGCGTAGCCTGCTGCCCTTCTGCCCTGCCGCGGCACTCGACTGGAACAGCATCGATTTGCATGACCAGATGGTGAACCGCGACGATCTGCTATTCTGTCCCGCAGTCTATTGTTATGCGACCTATGCCGAGACTGACCAGCGGCGGCCATTGCGGTTTCACGATTTCCCGGGTCCCCGGGGCCCGAGCGGCTCAACCATCGGCGGTACTGGACTGGGCGTTTCGGCACAGACCCGCCACTTGCCCGAAGCGCTGGCCTATGCCCGCTTCGCCATGGAGCCGGCGACCCAAGGCGCCTTTGCCGCCCATCACGGACAGCCCGCGCACCGCGACGTCTGGGACGACAGCATCATCGACGAGCGCTTGGGCGGTTGCTTTCACGCAACCCGGCAAACGATGGAATCCAGTTGGATCCGGCCGCGGTATAAGGGCTATCTCGGCTTTCAGGCCAAGGGCGGCGAGCTGGTCGAGGCACATCTGCGCAACCACATCACAGCCGATGCTTTGCTCGATGAATTGCAGCGGCTTCATGCGGCAGGCTAGTGGACCAATGCTAGCCAAGTCTCCGCGACAGCTTATTCGCGGCGGCGGTAACGCTGGCAATCAGACTGTCGCGGTTCTTCTTGATCATCCGCTGTTCCGGCGCAACGATGCTCAACGCAGCAATGCAGCGGCCGGAAGCATCGACCACGGGCGCTGCCACGCAGCCGGCGTGTTCGTTGGCCTCGTTCAATTCCGTTGCATACCCCTGACGCCGGAACCGCCGAATCTGGGCGATCAGCTTTTTGACATCGGTAACGGCGCGGCCGGTCGGCGCGGGGCGAACGGTAGCAGAGAGCAGGCTGGTCAAAGCCATGTCATCCATGTCGGATACCAGCAACCTCCCGGCCGCCGCCCAGTTGACCGGCACGCGCGAGCCCACATTGCTGATGATGCGCAGTTGGCGGATGCCTTCTTCTTTCAAGATCACCATCATCAAGTTGTTCTCAAGTACCGACAGCTGAACCGTTTCGCCGGTTTCGTTGCGCAGTTCCTCGGCGATTTGGCTGCCATCCCGCAGAAGATCGACATGGCTGCGATACGCCATGCCGAGCTCAAACAGCTTGCGACCGAGAAACAACGCACTGCCCTTGCCGGACGAAGCAACGTAACCGCCTTCGGACAACGTCCGGACCAGTTCGTAGGCCGTCGATTTCGGAATGGAAAGTTCCGTTATGATCTCAGCGACCGTGACAGGTTCACCTCGGTGCAGCATCAGTTCGAAAATGTCGAGGGCGCGCCGGACGCTGCGGGAGCCACTGCTGTCGTCGTCTTTCGTGGCAGCTTTGCCCGGTCGGCCAGAATGTTTCAAAAACGGCAACTCCGATGTTCGCATTTGTTATCCCGCATTCTAGACTATAGTCCGGTATTTGAAAATGATGGCGTTTCGAAAGTCAGGAGAAGGGCAAAGCCATGAAAATCGTCGATGTCGAGGTGATTGAACTGCGGGTTGCAGGCTGGAAGGGTGAAAGTTTCGATGGGTCTTACGATAATTGTATCATTCTCGTCCATACCGACGAGGGCCTGACGGGTATCGCCGAAGTCGACAGTGTTCCGTCTGTCATCCGCGCCATCATCAATGCGCCGCGATCCCACACGCACGCCATGGGCCTGAAGGAGGTCATCGTCGGCTCCGATCCCTCGGATGTGGAAGGGCTTTGGGATCGCATGTATGATTTGACGAGTTACTATGGCAGGCGTGGGGTGGTTATACACGCCATCGCCGCGATTGACATCGCCTTGTGGGATTTGCGTGGCAAAGTCCTGGGCAAGAGCGTTGGCGATCTGCTCGGCAAGCGCCAACGCGACCGCGTGCTGGCTTATGGAACCGTCTACCCGCTAGGCGATACCGCAGACCTGGTTCGCGAGAATATCGACCGGGGTCTGAAGCTGGGACTGAAGGCCATCAAGATCGTCGCCGATCCCTTCTGGCGCGAGGACATCGACAAGACCGCCAGCCTGATCAGGGCCGCCCGCGAGCATGTCGGCCCCGATATCCGACTGATGGTCGACGCCGCCACGGCCTGGGCCAGGGCCGAGGAAGGCCTTCCTCTCATGCCGATCTTCAAAGACAACAATTTCTACTGGGTGGAAGCACCGTTGCCCATTGACGATCTGGACGGTCATGCGCGTTTTCAGGGGTATGGGGTACCGATAGGGGGCGGTGACCTTGGCCTCACCACGCGCTACGAATATGAACAGGCCTTCGACCGTGGCAAGATTGATATCGCCCAGCCGGACGTGACCATGGTGGGGGGAATAACTGAACTGATGCGGGTTGCCGAATTGGCGCGAAGCCGCGGAAAGCGCGTTGTCACGCACGGCTACAAATCCAATATCACGATTGCCGCAAACCTCGCTTTCCTGTCGCAGCACTGGATGGATGAGCCATGCGAATACTCCACCAGCCAATCGCCGCTCCGCTGGCATTTGACCAACGAAGAGTTCCCGATCGGCCCGGATGGCTGTATCGCCGTTCCCAGCCGTCCGGGACTCGGCGTCTCTCTCAATCCCGACACGATCGCAAAATTCCGTATCGGATAACGCCATCAACCATCCCGGCGCCAACGGGCCACGAGCTCTTCGTTAAGCTCGATGCCAAGACCGGGCCCCTGGGGCAACGCCATGAATCCGTCGATGACGGCAGGCTCCGGCGACACCAGTTCGCGCCGCAGAGGGCTGTCAAAAACAAGCGGAGAAACATACTCGAACACCGGCGATGCGGGACACGCGGCCTGAAAATGCCGGCCAGCCGCGGACGTGATGCCGGTTTTCCACCCATGCGGGATCACCTCGGCCCCATGCAGCTCGCACATATCCGCGATGCGGCGAATTTCAGTCAATCCGCCGGCCCGCCCGATATTGGGCTGTACGACCCCCACCTTCGCAACGGTCAGCCACTCCCTGATTTCGAAGCGGGTGGCTGCCGCCTCAGCACCGCAAATCCGGATGGAGCTTCTTTCCGCCAGCCGCGCATGGCCTTCAATGTCATCATGCTGCAATGCCGCTTCGGCAAAGAAAACATTGCAGTCCCCGATGCGGTCAAGAACGAAAAGCGCGTCGTGCCAGTTATGCCAGCGATAGCCGAAATCGACAGCCATCAGGATATCGTCGCCCAGCATCCGGCGGCCTTCGCCGATGAGGCCGACGAGTTCGCGGTCGGTGACGAGGT
>JANLYR010000423.1:0-1775 GCA_031365765.1 Hyphomicrobiales bacterium
GCTGGAACTCGCCAAAGCCCGCCGCCACCAGATGCTGCGGCGACACGCCATTGGCGATCATGAACTTGACCACCGCGATGGCGCGAGCCGATGAAAGTTCCCAGTTTGAATTGAACGCCGCTGACTGGATCGGGTCGGCATCGGTATGCCCATCGACGCGCAGCACCCAGGCGATGTCGGCCGGGATTTCACGCTCGAGCTGTTTCAGCGCATCCGCCAGCTTCATCATCTCGGTTTCGCCTTCGGGATTGAGTGCGGCCTGCCCCTTCTCGAACAGCACTTCGGCCTGGAACACGAAACGGTCGCCGACGACGAGAATGTCGGAACGCTGCGACAGGATCTGCCGCAACCGTCCGAAGAATTCCGAGCGGTAGCGCGTCAGTTCCTGAACCCGCTGCGCCAGCGCCGAGTTGAGCCGCTTGCCGAGGTCGGCGATCTGCGCTTCCGATGCCGTATTGCGGGTTTCGGCATCGCTCAGCAGCGCGTTCAGCGTCTGTAGTTGGCGGCGCATCGCGGCAATCTGCTGGTTCAGCAATTCGACCTTCGCCAGCGCATCCGACGAGATGATCTTTTCCTTGTCGAGCGAGGTCTGTAGCCCGCTGATCGTCGTGCCGGCCGAACTGCCCTTGGCGCTTTCGCTCGCCAGCATCGCCGAAAGATCGGCCGCCTTGTTCTTCTGCGCCGCCAGATCGTCCTGCAGTGCCAGCAGCGATCCTTCGACCTCCTGCTTGGCCGATTTCTCCAGCGCCAGCAATTGCGTCAGTTCGGCAATCTGCGAGCGAAGCTGCCCCAGTGCCGAATCCTGTCCGGATATTTCGCGCGCCAAAAGGAATTGCGCCACCATGAATACCGACAGGAGGAATGTGATGACCAGCAACAGCTGCGCCATGGCGTCGACGAAGCCCGGCCAATAGGCCTCCTCGCCACCGCCGCCTCGCCGCCGCCGTGAAAGGGAGCCTGCCATCTCTAGCGTTCATCCTCGGCCCGGGCCCGCCCGGTGCCGGCACCGCGTGCCAATGGCCCCGTGGCCCTCAGCAGCAGGCGCTGGATTTCGTTCTGCTGGGTCTGCTGGCCCTGTGCCCAGTTCCGTACCATCTTTTGTTCCTCGCGCATCTGCGTCACCAGGCTTGCCACCGCATCCGCCAGTTGCTCGATTGAATTGGTATCGCCGAGCAGCATCGTTCCGCCGTTCTGCCCCTTGGCATTCTCGACGTGAGACGACAGCTTTTCGATGCTGCGCTGGAGCGCCTGGATTTCGGCGCGCAGCAATTGCGGCGCAACGCTCGGCATCGACGATGACGCCTGCAGCCCATCGCCCGCCGCAATGTCCGTCATGGTCGAAAGCCAGTCCTCGAGATCGGTATAGAAGCGGTTCTGCGCCTGGCTGGCCTTGAGATCGAGGAAGCCGAGGATCAGCGATCCCGCAAGGCCAAACAGCGAGGATGAGAATGACAGGCCCATGCCCGCCAGCGGCCGCTGCAACCCGCTCTTCAATTGGTCGAACACCGTCGCCGATTGCGCCGCCGTCACATCGAGCCCTTCGATGGCGCCGCTGATCGACGACACCGTTTCAAGAAGGCCCCAGAACGTGCCAAGCAGTCCGAGGAAGATCAGCAGCCCCACGAGATACCGCGACATGTCGCGCGACTCGTCAAGGCGCGAGGCAAGCGAGTCCAGCAAGGAACGCATCGACAGCGGCGAGAGCACCGTGCTCTGCCGGTTCCGCATCAGCGTCGCCATCGGCGCCAGAAGCTTCGGCGGACGGCCCGTATCGC
>JANLYR010000441.1:0-2327 GCA_031365765.1 Hyphomicrobiales bacterium
GGCAATGCAGCGTGTGGAGGGACTGTTGCTGGTGCGGCGTCTCGATACCTTCCGCGACGACCTCCATCTGAAGTTTTTCGGCCAGCAGAATGATGGTTTCGACGATCTGCACACTACTGGCATCCTGTTCCATCCGTCCGACAAAGGAGCGGTCAATTTTCAGAATGTCGAAGGGGAAGCGATGCAGATAGCTGAGAGAAGAATACCCCGTGCCGAAATCATCCAGGCTCAATTTGATGCCCAGCGTTTTGAGCTTATACAAAATCTCTGTCGCCTGCGCAGGATTAGTGATCACCAGACTTTCCGTGACCTCCAAAAGTACACAACGCGGATCAATGCCAGTTTGCAGCAGAATAGTTTCCACCTGTTCGATCAACTCAGGATGCTGGAAATGGCGGGCCGACAAATTGGCACTAATGGTCAGGGGCGATTCGGACGGAAATTGCTGATGCCACGCAACAGTTTGGCGACAGGCTTGCTGCAACACAAAGAGGTCAAGCGCGACGATCAAACCGCTTTCTTCGGCGAGGGGAATAAATTCCATCGGGGGAATAAATCCGCGGGTAGGATGTTGCCAGCGGACCAGCGCTTCGCAACCCTTTATTTTACCTGATTCCAACAGGACAATCGGTTGATAATGAACTAGCAATTGCTGCTGTTCGATGGCATGGCGCAGGTCTGTCTCCAATTCCATTTCCTCTACGGCACGATCATGAAGCGATTGATCAAAGAAGGCATAACACGCTTTGCCATCGGATTTCGCACGATACATCGCAAGGTCAGAATCACGTAAAATATCTTCCGGGTTTTGATAAGCGCTCGTGGAAACAGCAATGCCAATGCTACAGGAAATATGCGCTTCCCTGCCGTTCAATTTAAACGGTGTTTTTAACAGCTCCTGGATGCGTTCGGCAGCGGGTCGGGCGTTTTCCAGACCTTCGAAGCCCTCCAGTAAAATAGCAAACTCGTCGCCGCCCATGCGGGCCACAGTGTCCAGCTTCCGCACACATTGTTGTAAGCGCTCCGCCACCTGTATCAGCAGTAAATCGCCGTATTGATGACCGAGGCTATCATTGATGAACTTGAAGCGATCCAGGTCAATGAACAAGACGGCAAATTGATAGTCGCTATGTCGTTTGGCGCGTTCTACGGCCAGGCTCAAACGTTCCGTCAGCAAGATGCGATTGGGCAAGCCGGTCAAACCATCATGAAACGCCGCGTGGTAGATTTTTTCTTCCGATTGTTTGCGCTCGGTCACGTCCAGCAGTTGGAAGATATAATGCAAGGGGGTTTCATCATCGCCCCTCACTAAAGACACGCTTTGTAAAATCCAGACTTCCTGTCCCGCCTGGTGGAAAAACCGCTTTTCGGATTGGGTTGTCGCCACTCGGTTTTCCCGGAGCTGGTAGAGTTGGTTCAAGTCATTGCCCAAATCTTCCGGGTGTGTCAGCGCCTGAAAGTTGGTTGCGAGTAATTCGTCCTCAGTAAACCCCAACATCTGACACAGCGCCTGATTTACCTTTTCCCAGCGTCCTTCGAGCGACACTAATCCCATACCTGCCGCATGATCGAAGGCGCTACGAAATTGCTCTTCGCGTTCTTTCAAGGTTTTACCGATACGTTCCTGTTCGGCGATGTGATGCGAAAGTTCGACGACGTGCTTTTGTGCCTGTTCGGCCTGTTCCTGAGAAACTTCGACATTGCGCAGATACACGCGATAGGTGAAGTACACCACCGCTACAATCGGCGCGACAGAAAGGAGTGCATAGAAGCCAAAGCTTTCAATTAATTTAGCAATGAGACCGGCGGCGGAAGCTCCGGCAAAGTAGGTGATGGAAGTCCAGAGAAAGCTGGTCGTCCAGGTATGCCAAATACCTTTTTTCGTGATCAACGCAAAGCGAATCGCGGCTAAGCCGGAATTGACAATGTATTGCACAAAGGCGATCACACAAATCATCCCGATATAACGGGGAGAAAAAGCCTCTCGTGTGGACTCTTGTATGGAGTCAAAGAGCAGTCGTGTTGTTTGTACGGTGGCAAATGTGGAACACGCCATCACGGCGGGATTGAAAGCAAAGGGAAGCGGTCTTTTGGTTATGCGGATCGAAGCTGCCAGTCCATCCGCGATGGCCAGCAGAATGGAGGCTTCCCCGCCGTACAACAGCAGCGTGAGAAAGACCATGCTATCCGAGACGGTGATTTCCCCCCTCGTGCCGGGGATTTGTACAATTAAGTAGGAGCTACAAGTCACCGTCACCAACAGTATCACACCATATCCGAGATTGAGCCTCGTCAAGTCCAGGTATACACCGGCGTATGCTCCGCAG
>JANLYR010000163.1:0-3634 GCA_031365765.1 Hyphomicrobiales bacterium
CTTTGCAGTTCGGTCCGAAGCAACGGAACGAAACCGCCGCTTACACGTTACTTGCCTTGCTGGACCTTCAGCCCCATGCCGCATGGGCCGACGCGCAGGCACCGCTTTGTGGCATAACCCCGGTCATTGATTTCGTCGCCAGCGCCGGGCCGGTGGATGGCAAGCGTCGCAAGGAACTCAAAGACCGGCGGGTTGTCCTACCGAATGCGCCGTTCATCGGCATGCCCATCGAGAAGACAGACGCGAACACGCAGGGGATGGCCGACGTGAATTGCGGTGCTGTGTTTGTTGACCGTTACACTCCCATGATCTTGATGGGAGGGGTGGTCTTCCATTTGCCCTTGGTGAAATCCGGGAAATCCACCGGGCGGCTGCGGTCGGCGACGGATTTCTCGCTGAGCACGGCGATGGAACTCCAGGTGGCGGCGTCATAGACATCGAAGTCGGGAGCCACGCCGCTGCGCAGCGCTTCGATCAGGCGGTAGTCTTCGAGGAAGTCACCTTGGCGCACATCGGGGTCAGGACCGTAGTGCCAGACGGCACCCGTGAGGATGGGGCCGAAGTCTTTCGCAATGCCCGGAAGTTTCGCGTGAACCTCTTTCGCGTGAGTGCGCAGCGCGCTCTCGTGCTGGGCGCGATACTTATCGCCGGGTTCCCAAGGCGGATGCGGGTTGCCGGGAATCTCCAGGCTCACCGCCATCTGCGGCCAGCCGCTGACGAGCCCCTTGGTGCCCTGCACGAGATTGATGCGGCTGTAAGGGCGGGGCGAATCGGTGTCGTGAGTGAGCGTGATGCTGAGGCCGTTCACGGTGCGGATGAGGCAGGTGTTCACATCGCCGTTGAGGTATTTACGCTGCCGCTTGGGATGGTCGGCGGGCAGGTGTGCCTCGGCGTAGAGATCGAGACCGCGCGCCTTGGAACTCATCGAGACGAGGTAATCAAAACGGTCGCCATGATTGATGTTCATATACCAGGCGAGCGGGCCGATGCCGTGGCAGGGATAGAGATTGCCATTGCGTTGGGCGTGGTGGTTGCCGAGCCAGAGGCCATCGCCCACGGTCGCGAATTTCAAGTTGCGCGTGTCGTGCAGGTAGCCGCCTTCGCCATGAATCAGCTCACCCAACACACCACGTCGAACCATGTTGTAGATGACGAGTTCATCCGGCATGTAGTTGACGTTTTCCATCATGCAGAGATGGCGACCGCTTTTTTCGGATGTCTCCACGAGCAGCCAGCATTCCTCCAACGTGTAGGCGGCGGGGATTTCGGTGGCGGCGTGTTTGCCATGCTTCATCGCGGCGAGGCACACGGGCACATGCCATTCCCAGGGCGTGGCCGTATAAACCAGGTCGAGTTCCTCCTCGGCGCACATCCGCTCGAAGTCGCGCTCGCCCCGTGAATAGATCGTGGGCGGACGCAAGCCGAGCCGCTTGGCCTGCTCCTGCGTCTCGCGGCATTGGAGATCCACGATGTCGCACACGGCGCGCAACTCCACGCCTTCCATGCGCAGCAGATTGCCGACGTGCTGAGAGCCTTTCGATCCGACGCCGACGAAGCCGACGCGCAGGTTTTTCTTCGGCGCGGCGGGCCGGGCTGCTTCCTGGCCGGGGAGCGGAGTGCCGAGAGTGGTGAGGACGGCGCTGGCGGCTCCAGCTTGTTTGAGGAATTGGCGGCGAGTGTTCATGAATGTTCGCACAATAGTTTAATCTGTTTCATTGTTTGTCGAGACGAGAACAAATCGGGCGTCACCGAGTTGGCGGCGGTTCCGCGAGCAAAGGCAAGGCGAGGAGAAATGTAACCACCCACATGCCTACCTTCCAAGGAAACCGCGCGCGCTTTGCACGGTTTCAGCCCACGGATTGAGTTCCTCTAATTCTACGCCTAGCCTCCGCGCATGAAATATCCCTGCCTCATTCTCTTCGCTCTAGTCGCCATCGCCTGCACGGCGGAACCTTTCGATGTGAAGCAGACCGACACCTTCCGTCGGATCAAAGCGCATCTCGACCGCGTGCCCGCCATCGACACGCACGATCACTTGAAGCCCTTCGCCATCCTGCAAGGTTCGGTGCGCACGGAGGAAGGCACCGGGATGACGCTCTATTCCCTGTGGCAAAGCAGCTATTACACTTGGATCCATCCATTGACCGACTGGCCGGCGAGCGGGCGCTTCGAGGACTGGTGGCCGAAGGCGAAGAGCGATTTCGCCAACGCACGCGCCACGAGTTTCTATCGCTATCAACTGCCCGCGTTCACGGACCTTTATGGCGTGGATTTCGAGGCCATCACGGATGAACAGGCACGCGACTTAAACCGCCGCATTTACGCCAACTACCAGAAGGAAGCCTGGATATATGAGGTGGTCACCGAGCGCGCCAACATCGAACTGATGTTCAATGATCCGTATTGGGACCGACTCGCGCGCACGAACTCGTATCCCTTCGGGGTCGCGGTTCTCAATGTGACCCGCCTGCTGCGCGGCTTCCATCCATCGGAATACACCGCCGAAGTGGACTCGCCCTTCCGCTACGCACGAGAAGAGAAGCTCCCAACGGCCACGCTGGACGACTTTCTGGCCGTCCTCGAACACTTCCTGATGGCGGGCAAAGCGGTGGGCGCGGTGTGTCTCAAGACCACAACGGCCTACGAGCGCACGCTGCAATTCGACCGGGTGCCGAAGGAACGCGCGGCCCTGGTCTATGGCCGTCCCAAGTCAAAGCTCTCGGACGCCGAAGTGAAGGAGTTCGAGGATTTCATTCTATGGCACCTCGTCGAGTTGAGCGCCAAGCAAGAGCTGCCGTTTCAGTTTCATACCGGACACGCGCGCATCCAAGGCTCCAACCCGATGAACCTGTTGAACCTGATCGAGGCCAATCCGCGCACGAAGTTCATTCTGTTTCACGGCGGTTACCCCTGGGTGGGCGAGACCGGCGCCATCATGCAGCGGCATGGCGGGCATGTGTGGATCGATTCGGTGTGGCTGCCGACGATCAGCTACACGATGGCCAAGCGCGCCTATCAGGAATGGCTGGAAGTCATGCCCAGCAACCGCCTCATGTGGGGTGCCGACGCTCATCATGTCGAGGGCATCTATGGTGCCACCGAGTTCACGCGACGCTGCCTGGCCGAGGCCCTCGCCGAGAAAGTGGAGCGCGGCGAACTGCGAGAGACCGACGCGCTTCGCATCGGCCAACAAGTCCTGCGCGACAATGCGCTCGAGCTGTTTCCGCAATTGAAGGACCGGCTCTGGAAACACAAAGGAAAGTTGAATCCGCCGACAAAGTCGGGTGCAATTTAAAGTGAGTTAGATGTGGATCCTTGGCGAAAGCCTGAATGGGTAGCGGCGTCCGTATCGGACGATTCGGCGGGGATGGGCCGATACGGCCCACACTACAGAAGACAACCCACGCAACGGAGAGGGCCCGAAGTCTCGACAACAATATCGAGGACAGGAATATCCGGTCGGCAGGACGGGTCCGGGCCCGAATCGTCCGATACGGACGACGCTACAGAAGACGGGCTGCAGTTCTGTAGTGTGGGCCGTATCGGCCCATCCCCATCCCCGCTCCATCTCTTCGTGTCTGCGAGACTCCATTCTCACCCACTTTTAATCACACCCGGCAAAGTCCCTGCCGCT
>JANLYR010000035.1:0-4089 GCA_031365765.1 Hyphomicrobiales bacterium
ATGAAAAATTGCGGGGACGAAAATTGCGAAAGCCCCTCAGTGAGATGGCCAACCCAAACAAACGTGCTCTTGAAAGACATCTTAGTGAATATGGACTTCTGCCGAAAGCTAGAGTTTTGCCTATGAGCTAGCACTTCGTACTGCTCATCGCTGGCTCGTCCGCCAGTTTGGATTGATCCACGGTTCCTGGTTTGACGGCGCGAGCGGTTCGCGGCCGAGAATGTGGTCGGAGGCCTTCTCGCCGATCATCAGGGTTGGTGCGTTGAGATTGCCGTTGGTGACCTGGGGCATGATCGACGAGTCGGCGACGTAGAGGCCGTCGATACCGATCACCCTGCACTGCGCGTCGACCACCGCCATGGGATCGCCGGCCGCCCCCATCTTGCAGGTGCCGCACGGGTGATAGGCGCTCTCGCAATTCCGCCGGATGAAGGTGTCGATCTCCTCATCGGTCGTCACATGATTGCCCGGCTGGATCTCCGCCCCGGCGTAGTTTTCCATCGCGGACTGGCTGAAAATCTCGCGCGTCAGCCGCACGCAGGCGCGAAATTCCGTCCAGTCGTCGGGATGCGACATGTAGTTGAACAGGATCGAGGGACTTTCGCGTGGGTCATTGCTCCGGATACGGACGAAACCGCGGGACTTGGTGCGCATCGGACCGACATGCGCCTGGAAGCCGTGATCGGGAAAGGCCGACTTGCCGTCATAGCGCATGGCGGCGGGAAGAAAATGATACTGGATGTCGGGATATTCGATCCCCGCCTTCGAGCGGATGAAGCCGCAGGATTCGAAATGGTTGGTGGCGCCGAGGCCGGTGCCGAACAACTGCCACTGCAGCCCGATCAGCCCCTTTGAAAACAGGTTGAGCTTGGAATAGAGCGTCACCGGCTTCTTCGACATGAGCTGGAAGTAGATTTCCAGATGGTCGTGGAGATTTTCGCCTACGCCCGGAAGCGCGTGGCGAACCTCGACCCCGGCCTCTTGCAAGACTTCCGGCGGGCCGATACCCGAGATCTGCAGGAGTTTGGGCGAATTGATGCACGAGGCGGCGAGAACGATGGCTTTGCGCGCGTGCCCCAAATGCACCTCGCCGCCGATATCGTATTCAATGGAAACGGCACGCTTGCCGTCCAGCACAATCCGCCGGGCAAACGCGTAGGTGACGAGTTTCACGTTGCGGCGCTTGAGTGCGGGGCGGAGATAGGCATTGGCCGCCGACCAGCGCACGCCCCTGTGCACCGTCATCTCCATGGCGCCGAACCCCTCCTGCTGGCGGCCGTTGTAATCCTCGGTCACCGGATAGCCCGCCTGCCGGCCCGCTTCGATGAAGGCCTGGTACAGCGGATTGGCTCTCGATCCCCGCTTCATGTGCATGGGGCCCGATGTGCCGCGCCAGCCTTCCTCGCCGCCGTGCGAATGCTCCATGCGCTTGAAATAGGGCTGCACATGGCGAAAGCCCCAGCCTGCGGCGCCCATTTTCTCCCACGCATCGAAATCATGCGCGTGGCCGCGCACATAGACCATGCCGTTGATCGAGGAGGAGCCGCCCACCACCTTGCCGCGCGGGGTTGCCAGCCGCCGCCCCTCCAGATGCGGCTCGGGGTCCGTTTCAAAACCCCAGTTATAAAGCGTCATGTTCATCGGATAGGCGAGTGCCGAGGGCATCTGGATGAAGGGTCCCCAGTCGCTGCCGCCGAATTCAAGTACCAGTACGGAATTCCGGCCATCCTCCGACAGCCGGTGTGCGAGAACGGACCCGGCGGAGCCCGAGCCCACGACGATAAAATCGAAATGTTCTTCCATAATCGGCAATCTACCGAATTTTGACAGAAAATGTGCAATCTGAAATGATCGAGCTTGTGGGGCGCGGGCGCGCGCTGAGGGGCGGCATTGGGATCATCGTTGCTGGACGGCGAAGACGGGCCGGTGATCCTGCTGAATGAAGCGGGGCGCTCGCGCTATGTCGTGATCTGCGAGCACGCCGCGAACCGCATCCCGGCGAAACTGGGTAACCTCGGACTCGCCCCCTCCGACCTCACCCGGCACATCGCCTGGGATCCGGGCGCCGAACGGGTCGCGCGCGTGCTGTCGCGCCTACTCGATGCGCCGCTGGCCCTGCAGCGCTATTCGCGGCTCGCCTATGACTGCAACCGGCCGCCGGAATCGCCCAATGCCATGCCGGTGCTGAGCGAAACGACACCAATCCCAGGCAACGAAAATCTGACGGCTTCCGACCGGCTCGCGAGGACGCGCGCCATCTACCGTCCGTTCCATGCGGGCGTGGCCGATCTCCTCGACGCACGCGCCGCCAACCGCCTCGGCACGATGGTGATATCGATTCACAGCTTCACACCCGTTTACAAAGGCAAACCGCGCGCCGTGGAACTGGGTCTCCTTTTCGACCGCGATCCGTCGCTTGCCCGCGATCTGGTCAAGGGTTTCCCCAATGTCGATGCGCGCCTGAACGAACCTTACGGGCCCGCCGACGGCGTGCTCCATACGCTCAATCTGCATGCGAGCCCGCGCGGACTTCGCCATGCGATGATCGAAATCCGCAACGATCTCATTTCCGATGAGCGCCGCCAGGACGAATGGGCGCAACGCCTTTCCGTTCCGCTCATCCAGGCCGCGGTAAAACAGGAAGGACTCAAATGACCACAGGCATGTTGACGCTCGATGAACTGAAGCAGGAGGTCAAGGCCGGCGCCATCGACACGGTGCTCGTCTGTCTCGTGGACATGCAGGGCCGTCTCATCGGCAAGCGCTTTCACGGGCAGTATTTTGTCGATGGCGGATACGAGGAAACCCATGCCTGCAACTATCTCCTCGCCGACGATATCGAGATGGAGACGGTGCCGGGATACGAAGCGACAAGCTGGGCCAAGGGCTATGGCGATTTCGTGCTGCGTCCGGACATGGCGACTTTGCGCCGCATCCCGTGGCTCACGGCGACAGCACTCGTCATCTGCGACGTGCTCGATCATCATACCCACGAGGACGTGCCGCATTCGCCACGCGCCATTCTCAAGAAACAGTTGAAGCGGCTCGAGGCGATGAAGCTCAAGGCCTACATGGCGTCGGAACTGGAATTCTTCCTGTTCGACGACAGCTACGAGGCGGCTCACCACAAGGGCTATCGCCACCTCAAGACGGCGGGCCACTATATCGAGGATTATAACATCCTGCAGACCACCAAGGAAGAAGGTGTCATGCGGGCGATCCGCAATGGATTGTATGGTGCGGGCATTCCGGTCGAGAATTCCAAGGGCGAATGGGGTCCGGGCCAGGAGGAGATCAATGTCAAATATGCCGAAGCCCTCGACATGGCGGATCGCCACGCCATCATCAAGAACGGCTGCAAGGAAATCGCCTGGAGCATGGGCAAGGCCATCACCTTCATGGCCAAGTGGGACTACGGCTTGGCCGGCAATTCCTCGCATATCCACCAGTCGCTGTGGTCGGCCGACGGCAAGACGCCGCTGTTCTTCGACAAGAGCGGCGGCCACGGCATGTCGGAAATGATGCAGCATTATCTCGCGGGGCAACTCCAACACGCGGGCGAGATCACGTGGTTCCTCGCACCCTACATCAACTCCTACAAGCGCTTCATGGCGGGAACGTTCGCGCCGACGCGCGCCATCTGGAGTTTCGACAATCGCACTGCGGGCTTTCGCCTGTGCGGCGCGGATTCGAAGGCCATCCGCGTCGAGTGCCGGATGGGCGGCGCCGATCTCAATCCCTATCTGGCCTTCGCGGCGCTGTTGGCGGCGGGTTTGCACGGCATCGAGAAGAAAATGAAGCTCGAACCGGTATTTTCCGGCGACGCATACGACACGTCGAAGAAACTCCGTGAGATTCCAAAAACGTTGCGCGAGGCGACTGAGTTGCTTGATGGTTCAAAACTGCTACGTTCGTCTTTCGGCGACGATGTCATCAATCACTATGTCCACACCGCGAAATGGGAACAGTTCGAATTCGACCGCCGCATCACCGACCTGGAACTGAAGCGCGGATTCGAGCGGTATTGACGCCGTTGTGTGTGTTTGTTAGTGTTTATTAGGGTAATTGCAAGGCTGCAATGGGAAAATA
>JANLYR010000050.1:0-1680 GCA_031365765.1 Hyphomicrobiales bacterium
CGCGTTTGGCCATACATCAGCACCAGAATAACCGAGGTGAGACCGATGATGGCACCCACCTTGATCGTCTTGGCGAACCACGCCCATTGCGGACCGAAAGCATCGACCGCGACGGCCACCGGATCAGGCACGTTGAGCGACTGGTAGGGAACGATCAGCGTCATCACGATCGAAACGAGAATGTAGATCACCGTGCAGGCGACGAGCGAACCGATGATCCCGAAGGGCATGTCCTTGGCCGGGTCTTTGGCTTCCTGACCGGCGGTCGAGACCGCTTCGAAGCCGATATAGGCGAAGAAGACGATCGAAGCCGCGCGGACGATGGCGCTACAGCCAAACTCACACTTCACGCCGGTTGGGGGGGGGATGAGCGGATACCTGTGTGGGGCGGATGTCGGCAGGTGCGAGAGGATGATTGTGCCGCCGACAAGGATGAATGCCACCAGTACGGTCACCTTGATGGCGACGATGACATTGTTGAACTTGGCCGATTCCGACACGCCGATAACCAGCAAGATCGCAAGCGCAGCGGAAACCAAGAACGCGGGATGGTTGAACAAGTAAACGACAGGGGCGCCGTTCACGAGCACATCGACACCGTCCTTCTGGAGGTGATGACCAGCAGGCCCAGTCAACGCCGCTGGAATATGCATTCCGAAGTCATTCAACAGACTGACGACATAGCCCGACCAGCCGACCGCGACGACCGAGGCCGCAAGGCCATATTCGAGGACAAGGAGCGCGCCCATCACCCATGCAGCGAACTCGCCGATGGTTGCATAGCTATAGGTATAAGCGGACCCGGATACCGGCAGGGTCGATGCCAGCTCGGCATAGCAGAGGCCAGCGAAGGCGCAGATGATACCGGCGATGGCGTAGGAAATGAGCACTGCCGGTCCGGCATGCAAAGCAGCGGCATTGCCGGTCCGGACGAAGATGCCGGCGCCGATGATGCAGCCAATACCCAGGAAAACCAGGTTCCATGGGCCAAGGGACCGCTTCAATTCGCTGGTGCGCGTTTCTTCCTGGATCTGCGCGACGCTCTTGCGCAGCCCGATCCTTCCTAGAAAGCTCCTCCGTGGTGCCGTCGCCATGCCTCTAAAACTCCCCTTATTCTTTTTGATTAGCAGCGGAGCCTAGCGGCTCAAATGGCAAGGGCAATCCCCTACTTCGCCAGCATTGGGCCCAAGGGCGCGCCGCCGAACAGATGGACATGGAGGTGGGGCACTTCCTGCCCGCCGCGCTTGCCGACGTTGCTGAGCAGGCGATAACCCTGCGCATCGGCGCCGACCGCCTTGGCCACGGCGCCGATGGTGCGGGTGAAGTCGGCGATCTCCGCGTCCGACGCGCTCGCCGCGAAATCGTCCCAGCTGACATAAGCCCCCTTGGGGATGACCAGCACGTGGATCGGGCTGAGCGGGTGAATGTCGTGAAACGCGAGGCAATGCTCGCTTTCCATCACCGTCTTGGCGGGGATTTCGCCGCGCAGGATCCTGGCGAATATATTGCTGTCGTCATAAGGCAATTTCGCATCGATGGGCATGATCTGAGCGACTCCGGCTTGACCGTCTGGTCGCCATCGCTACCACGAAAGGCGATGAGCGAGGAAACCCCTGAGTCCCTGATTCCGTACGACGAGATCGTGCAGGAAGCGCTGCGCGAAGTCGTCGGGCGCGTGCT
>JANLYR010000102.1:0-6550 GCA_031365765.1 Hyphomicrobiales bacterium
GGCGGGCGCTGGAAACATCCAGGCTTAAGCGCGAGAATGAAGAGTTGAAGGGCAGGGCGGGTGCCGACGGCGAAATGATCGGTTCATCCGCCGCGATGCGGCAGTTGCGTCAGTTGTTGCGGAAGATCGCACCCGCCAACAGCCGGGTGCTTATCAATGGCCCCATGGGCTCTGGCAAGGAACTCGCCGCGAGAACGCTGCATGCCCTTTCGGCGCGCGCCGAAGGTCCGTTCGTCACCCTGGGCGCCGCCACGATGGCGCCCGAACGCATGGAGGAAGAACTGTTCGGCGTGGAGGATGGGAGCGGCGCGGCGCGGCGCGTGGGCGCCCTGGAAGAGGCCCACGGAGGCACGCTCTACATCGATGAACTAGCCGACATGCCGATGGAAACGCAAGGCAAGGTGCTCCGGGTTCTCGTCGATCAGACTTTCCAGAGGGTAGGGGGCGCCAAAAAAGTGAAGGTCGATGTGCGGGTTGTGTCGTCGACCTGCCGCGATCTTGCGAATCTTATAGCGCTCGGGCGTTTTCGCGAAGACCTCTATCACCGCCTCGGCGTCGTTCCGGTTCATGTTCCGGGTCTGGCGGAACGCCGCGAGGATATTCCCGAGTTGGTAGGTTATTTTGCCAGGAGTTATGCTGTGTCCGCCGGTCAGCCACTGCGGCGAATTGCCAGCGATGCCATCGCCGTTCTGCAGACGCGCGACTGGGCGGGAAACGTGCGGGAACTCAAGAACAATGTTGAGCGGATCATGATCCTCGCTGGTGGAGACGCCTCCAGCGAAATCACCGCTGCGTCTCTGCCGCAGGACGTCGGGGCGACGAGTCCGGCAATCCAATCCTTCGGAGGAGAGCATCTGCTGGTCATGCCATTGCGAGAAGCCCGGGAAGCCTTCGAGCGCGATTACATCGCGGCGCAACTTTCGCGATTTGGGGGGAATATTTCGCGAACATCCGGTTTCATCGGCATGGAGCGGTCGGCCCTTCACCGCAAGATCAAGCTTCTCGGCCTCGCTGGACGAAGCGAAGAAGGGCTGGTTTAGCGGCAATTCCGCCCGTCCGGAAACTGTGGTAATCATTCGGCAGGCGTTACAGCCGACAGGCCCCATAAGCAGTGAGAAAACCAATGGCCCAAGAAAAACAGCAGAATTTGCAGGACACGTTCCTCAATCATGTTCGCAAGCAGAAAGTACCGGTGACGGTTTTCCTTGTGAATGGCGTCAAGCTTCAAGGAGTTATCACCTGGTTTGACAATTTTTGCGTGCTCCTGCGTCGGGATGGCATGTCGCAACTGGTGTACAAACATGCGATCTCCACGATCATGCCGGGTGGGCCGATCAGCCTGTTCGAAGAAGAGACAGCGGGCGGGTGACCACGCGCGCCGTCGTTCTGCATATCGAGCACCGAGGCAAGCAAGCACCATCCACTGAGCGCGATGCCAATTCGCGCCTGCGGGAGGCCGTTGGCCTTGCCGAGGCGATTGATCTCGAGATCACCGGGGAGCTGATCGTTCCGCTTGCCACGCGAAAGCCAGCAACCCTTATGGGGTCCGGCAAGGTCGAAGAAATTTCACGCCTGGTCGAGGAAAAGAATGCAACGTTGGTGGTCGTCAACGCCCAACTTTCTCCGGTTCAGCAACGGAACTTGGAAAAAGCCTGGTCGGCGAAAGTCGTTGATCGGACTGGCCTCATACTGGAAATTTTTGGGCGGCGGGCATCGACACGAGAAGGCACCCTCCAGGTGGAGTTGGCGCATCTGCAATATCTAAAGAGCCGGCTGGTCCGAACCTGGACACATCTTGAGCGCCAACGCGGCGGCTTCGGCTTCCTTGGAGGCCCAGGCGAAAGCCAGCTGGAAGCTGACCGCCGGTTGATCCAGGAAAGGATCGTCCGGATCGAAAAGCAGCTCACTTCAGTCGTCAAAACCCGGGCGTTGCACCGCAAAGGCAGGGCGCGTGTACCATATCCCGTGGCGGCTTTTGTCGGCTACACCAACGCCGGCAAGTCAACCTTGTTCAATCGCCTCAGCGGCGCAACCGTTCTGGCCAAGGATTTGCTGTTTGCGACGCTGGATCCCACCATGCGGGTGATCGGATTGCCCCATGGGCGCAAAATCATCCTGTCGGACACGGTTGGCTTTATTTCCGATCTTCCCACGACGCTCATCGCTGCTTTTCGCGCAACATTGGAGGAAGTGCTGGAAGCTGACGTCATTCTCCATGTGCGCGACATCAGCCACGCCGAAACCGAGTCTCAGGCTGCCGACGTTGATCGCGTCCTGGACGATCTGGGTGTGGACGAGTTGCGCCGATCGTTGATCATCGAAGTGTGGAACAAGATCGATCTCCTGGACGATGAGCAGAGGCGGGCGCGCGAGTTACAGGCACAGCGAAACCCGTCACGGGTTTTGGTCTCCGCGGCGACGGGCGAGGGTATCGCCGAACTTCTCGCGGCCATAGAGGAGCGGATATCCGGCGATAACCTTGTCTACGAGGTATTCCTTGATCCGGCCGACGGCCAGGGTCTGGCGTGGCTGCACGACCGGGGCGAGGTGCTCGGCCGGGAAAACTACCTCGATGGGCGTGTGAAGGTATCCGTCCGTTTCGAGACAGAGCAGGCGGGACAAGCCCTTGCCCGGTTTGCCAAAAACATGCGGCTTCGCCAACAGCGCAAGGCCGCAGCGGAATAATTACTGTTCAAGCTTTTTAGCCTCGTCCCACAACGTGTCCATCTCAACAAGATTGGACTCCCGAGGCGACCGGCCCAGATTCGTGAGGCTGTCTTCTATGTGGCGGAAACGGCGCTCAAATTTGGCATTCGCCTCGCGCAGCGCCGACTCGGGATCGATTGACAGATGGCGGGCGACATTTGCCACGGCAAAGAGCAGATCGCCGAATTCTTCCAATTTGTCGCTTTCGGATGCGGCGCGAAATTCCGCCACTTCTTCAGCGATTTTGTCATAGACATTTTCGACCGACGGCCAGTCGAACCCCACTTTTGCCGCCTTGGCTTGCAGCTTGATGGCCCGGGTAAGGCCGGGCATCGCCAGGGGAACATCGTCAAGCAGGCCTACGGAATTTCCAGCCCTCCGCTCCTCGTTTTTCATCTCCTCCCAGAAACCCTTGGCGAGGCTGGCGGAGCGCGCGGTGGTATCACCGAACACATGCGGATGACGTCGGATCATTTTGGCGCAGATCGCTTCAACCACATCGTCGAAACTGAAAGAGCCTTCTTCTTCGGCTATTTGGGAATGATAGACGGTCTGAAGAAGCAGGTCGCCCAATTCGGCGCAAAGCTGGGCACGCGTTCCCCGGGCGATCGCATCGGCCACCTCATAGGCTTCCTCGATCGTAAATGGCGCGATGGTCTCGAAGCTTTGCACCAGGTCCCACGGACACCCGGTTTCCGGCGTCCTCAGGCGCACCATGATTGCTCGTAGCGTCTCGATCCGTCGTGGGTCCATTTGGGCTGGATCAGTCGTCGGCAAGGCTCCCTCTCATTCGCATAATATATATTATGGAATATTTTTTAGTTCCCGTAATTCCATTTTGTTTTTCAATATCAATGCTTTGCCGCATACACCGTTTCATCTGGGTAAGAGCTGCTTCTGCCATGTCTTCGCCTTGCAGCTTTGAACCTTGTTAAAATCCTTGTCCCATTCCTGATCCTCGCAATCGAACCAGAACGGCGTGCGGACGGCCCATTCAGACGTCTTGAATTTGTCTCTTAGCAACTGTTGGGCGGCTTTGGAGTAAGCGCCATGGCGACCATGCCAGCGGCAGCCATAACGGGTCACAGTGACTGCGCGCGCCAGCGCCTCCGGTGCCCCGTCAGCCCCGTAGCTGGCCTTGCCCCAGCGGATGGCCGCAAGCGCCAGCGTCTTGGGCGCACCGGCCATTCGTGACAGTGCTCTTATCTCCTGCCAATCCACCATACGGATCACCGGATGCTCCCTCAGCACTTTTTCGCGCCGGGAGTTGAGCATCGCATGGAGCGCAGGGTCGTAAGCCAGGCCAATCCGCCGGCGGCCGTAGTCGTCCAAGCGGCTGGCACCATCTGCCATGTCATATTGGTCGCGCACCCCCGAGAGTTGTCGATCGGGTTCGAAAGGACACCACCAGTTCTTGTCATTGTGGTCCCACGTATCGATCTCGTTGAAATCGTTACGTTCCATCTCCATCGGGTCCCACAGACCCGGCGCCGTGATTAGGATGCCGTGGCGAGGGCTCCGCAGCACCGTCAGCAAAAGCCGGTTCTGGGCATTGGCTGCGGGATAGTCCGCCGTGACCTTGTCGGCAATTTCCTTGAGTTTCGGATTGGAACCATAAAGCTTGGGAAGCAGCGACTGGGCCGAACTCAAGCCTCTGGAATACTCCCGTGTCCAGGCAGCGCGCGCTAACAACGCACGCTCGGCAACGTTGAACATCGGATCTGCGGAATATGCCCACAGTGTTTTCGCCGGCAAAAAATTTAAAAGCAGGTTGGCGGTCTTGCGCGAATGCACGGACAAAGCCGCTTTCCAATGATCCTCATCCTCGGCAAACCATCCCATCAGTTCGGAAAACCGGTCCGTCAGTCCAGCCTTGAGCGGCTGTGGTAACCCGGCGAAAAAAGCAGGGGTCAGCAAACGCTCGCGATATCTGCGAGCCTCGGCAAGATTGCCCTGCCCCAAAAGAAATTCGCCAAGCTGAAGAACCGCGCGTTCCGCATAGGTCTGGGCGCCTTTGAAGGGCACGCGTTCCAGCTCCCGATAGATTTCATCAAAATTGCCGGCGAGCGCCGAAAGTCTCACTGCATGTTCCAAGAGATAGCCTGCGGCCGCGGTTTCGGGCGCTGCGCCACACGTTTGCCCGGCCTTTGCAATTGCATTTTGTGTCTTGGCCCATAACGCTTGCCGAGAAGCGTCGTCCGGCATCGCTTTCTGAGCATCCAGCATACTGCGTGGCAGATCCGTGAGCGCGGTCCCCGCAGGTGAAATGGCGAGTGCGCGACCCGCATACGAAGCCATTCTATTTTGCCACTTGGAGCCAATCATGCTCCACGGAGCGACACGATAGGTTTCCTCGACCGACTGTCCGGCAATCATCCACAAAACCATGGGGCTCTTCCGCGAACTGTCGAAGATCGCTTTGGAAATTGTGGGATTGGAAGGAAGTTTTCCATCCAGCCACCAATCGTCATCCTTGGCCCGAATGCCCGCATAGTCGATATCGGAGAGGGCGCGGGCATACTCTTCCTTGCGTTCCTCCGTAGCCAGAATTTCAGTGGCCGGTCTTTCCAGAATCACCACCGTGTTCCTGATGAGTTCGGTCCACCCTTCCGGCGTGTCTTCCAGATTGGAGATATATCCCGCCAGTTCTTTAGTGATGGCATGCACGCTGGCGAGCTTCGGATCGGCAAGGATGGCCGCCGTCTCGACGCGAGCTTCAGTCAGTTTGCGCGAATTGGCGAGGAGATTGGCGATGTTATACCGGGCTGCGGCTTTGTGGGGAGATTCCGAAACGGCGATCGCGCGAAACAGCGGGATCGCTGTGTCCTTAGCACGGTAAAAAGCAATCGAAGCCAACTGGTAAGCTCGATCCTCATTCTGCATCCTCGCCAGATCGGGATGGATCGACAGCGGCCCAGGCAGCGTGATTTCGTCCGCTCCCTCGTTGCCGCAAGCCTCCAGAACTTTTGACTGAATCCGCAGCCAGTGCTTCACATAAGGACTGAGACGCCCCAAAACGCGCACGCGCTCTTCCAGAACCTGAAGCGGATATGCGATGCGGCAATTCCAGCCGATGCGCTGGAGGTCCGGCACATCGGGCAGTATTTCCGCCGCGAGCTTCGTCCACCTTTCCTGCCGCGTCCACGTATCCTGGCCCTGATATGACGGGTCGATCATCGGGTCGCCATATCCCTGCAGCACGCGCCAGTTCCGTGCGCTGAACGGTTCGAATGCGTAACGGTCGATCGCCTCAACGAGTTTTCCCGGTTCGCATGTAGATTGCGAAACCGCGGGCACGACCGCCGCCACCAGCACAGAAAAGGCCGCCAACATTCTCTTCAGCATCAGAAGACCCCAATCAGATTTCGATATGCAATCCATCATAGGCAGGAACGACATGCTCAGGCAGCTCGCGTTCAAGTGTAGCGTAGTCCATGTCCACATGCATATTGGTAATGATGGCGCGGCGGGGATTGATCCGCGCGATCCATTCCAGTGTTTCAGGCAGGCTCAGATGGCTGGGATGCGGCGTCCGCTTCAGCGCATCGACGATCCACAGGTCCAGACTACCGAGTGCCGCAAGACTCTCCGCGGGAACACCATTGAGATCAGGCGTGTAGGCGGCACCACCAATGCGAAATCCCAATGCCTCGATTGCGCCATGCTCAACCTTGAACGGCAGAACCTCAATGGTACCTCCCTCGCCCTCTATAGAAACGAGTTGGCCAGCCACGATTCGATTGAGGTCGAGGATTGGCGGATAGTCGCTGCCAGGAGCTGTATAGAAGCAATAGGCGAAGCGGTTGGTCAACATTTGTCCTGTCAGCTCGTCCGCCCACACGGG
>JANLYR010000113.1:0-1798 GCA_031365765.1 Hyphomicrobiales bacterium
GCCGATGAGGATTTTCTCATCGGTCATCTCGACATGCAGGGCGCGCGCGTCGGCCTCCGCATAGACGGCAACGGTTTTAATGCCCATGCGGCGGGCGGTCTTGATGACACGGCAGGCAATCTCGCCGCGGTTGGCGATCAAAATCTTCTTGAACATGGAGCCCCTGGATTGCGCTTGCGCCAAGGTTCTAGACCGCGGTTTCAAGCGCGGCAAGCAGACGAAGGACGAGGCTTCTGGCCTTTGTCATTTTCGAGGTACCGCCCGCGGCTTTTCCGCTATAGGGGCGGCCATGAGCGAAGCAAACGACATTATCTATGGCGTCCACCCGGTGGCCGAGGCGCTGAAGAACCCGAAGCGGAAGATCGTGTCGCTGAAGGCTTCGAAAAACGCCGCCGACCGGCTGGCGGAGGAGATCGCGGCGCGTGGGCTGACGCCCGAAATCATCCATCCCAATGTGCTCGACCGGGCGCTCGGCGCCGATGCCGTGCATCAGGGCTTGCTGCTCGAGGCCAGGCCGCTCAACCAGCCGCGCCTCGACCAGATCGAGAAATCCGGCGTCGTCGTCCTGCTTGACCAGGTGACCGATCCGCATAACGTCGGCGCCATCCTGCGCACCTGCGCCGCCTTTAACGTCACCGCCCTGGTGGCCACGGCGCGGCACAGCCCGGAAGCCTCCGCCGTGCTGTTCAAGGCGGCCTCGGGCGCCTATGAGCATGTGCCGTTCGTCAAGGTCACCAATCTCTCGCGAGCCATGGCAGAGCTCAAGGACCATGGCTTCCGCATCGCCGGTCTCGACAGCGAGGCGCCGGAAGATATCGCCGCCCTCGAGCGCACGCCGCCCATCGCCATCGTCCTGGGGGCGGAGGGGAAGGGATTGCGGCAATTGACACGGCAATCCTGCGATCATCTGGTCAGGCTCGACATGCAGGGTCCAATCAAGAGTCTCAATGTTTCCAATGCCTGCGCGGTCACGCTTTTCGCGCTCACCCGCTGAATGCGGCAGGCTGTTCCACATTCGGCCACATTGTCGAGAATTTTCTAATGAAATCGCTTCCACCAATTGAGCGAACTTGGTTGCATGCAACCGAGAGCGGCAGACATTTTTGGAGTTTGCCATGTTCGGCAGATCAATTCTCGCCGCTTCCGACGGTCACTGCGCGGACCGTGAGCAGCGACAACAATGCGCTCAGCAACGTCACGCCTGGTTCCGGCGTCGGCATCGGGCGGGTTCCTGGCCTGGCGCAAACCTAAAAGCGCTTCGTACCGCCTCCGGCTTTCATGGCGTGACCCGTCACCGGCAAGACGGGTTTTTGGTGGTCGAACACCTTGCGGATGCCCTCTCCTGGGACTATTGACAGCACCCAAGCCGGCTTAGCTCAGTTGGTAGAGCACCTGATTTGTAATCAGGGGGTCAGGGGTTCGAGTCCCTTAGCCGGCACCAAAATGCGGATGTGAGGTCCGCGGAGTTGATTACAGGATGAAGTCGAAGGCGGTGACGCTGTTGGCGTTGTGGTTGAACAGCGCGATCTGCATTTCGGCGCCACCTGTGCCCACCGTGTTGACCTCAATGACAGCGTAATCCTCGAACTGGAAGACGCGGATCTGGCCTTCGGCGCTGAATTTGGCCGTGCCGATGAACGAGAAGGACTGATTGCCCACGGAGGTGGCCTGCGCGTCGATTTGCACGAAATCGAAGCGGTCGAAGGTGGCCTGGAAATTGTTGACGATGTCGACGGCTGTTTGGACGCCTGATTCGTCGACCGAAGTATAGAGGAAGGTGTCGCGGCCGGCGCCGCCG
>JANLYR010000153.1:0-4888 GCA_031365765.1 Hyphomicrobiales bacterium
GGGGGGAGTGCTGGCTGGGCACTCGGAGTAGCCAACCGATGGCCGGACTGTAACACCTTGAAGCCAAGCGGCACAGGAGGGGTGACGGGGGTATGCCGCCTGACGCGCTAATCCCCCTTGCTGGTCATCGCGGATCGTGCCAGCGTCGCCCGGAAATTGGAGATCAATATGCTTGCGTTGTTTCTTGCCGGGCTCAGTGCAGCCGCCAGTCCGCCTTCCGACGACCCAAAACCGCGCCGGGTTTGCGTCGATGTGCCGATGTCCAATTCCCGCTTTACCAAGCGCATCTGTAATATTGTCGCCGCCAAGCCGCCCGCGGCGGTGCGCGTACCGGACGCGCCCCCGCCGCCGCCCGTCATGACCACGCTCGGCGTCGGCATGGCGGTGGTCGACACCAATGGCGGCGCGGTCGGCATCATCACCGCGCTCGCCGCCGACAGCGTCACCGTCAAGACCGACAAGCATCTGGCGCAATTGCCCAGGGCCAGCCTCACCGTCAGCGATGGCAAGGCCCTGTTCGGGCTGACCCAGGTCGCGCTCGATGCGTCGATCGAACAGAGCCTTGCGGCCACGGCGGCAGCGGCGTTGAAGGTCGGCGCTGCGGTCAAGGGCACTGGCGGCACCAGCGTCGGGACGATCGACGCGGTCGAGGCTGACAAGGTCACCATCCGCCTCGCCAGCGGTCAGCGGATCAGCATCCCCCGCTCGGGCATCACCGCCGCTCCAGACGGCAGCGGCACCATCGGCATCTCCGCCGCCGAGCTCGAAGCCCAGCTCAAGGCCGCCCAGCCGACGCGCTAATTCGCGGCATTAGCAGCGACAAGCCGCTAATGTCCGCCATGGGTGGAAAGCGGACATTACAAATTAGATTCTGACCTGGCTTCCCAGCTCTACGACCCGGTTGGCTGGCAGGTTGAAAAACTCCATCGCCGTCGCAGAGTTGCGGATCATCCATGCGAAGAGGCGTTCACGCCACAAAGGCATATTGGAGCTCTTGGCAGGAATTACCGTCTGCCGCGAAATGAAATAGCTTGTTTTGTGCGGCGGCAGCACGCCGATCTTGCTCTTGATCGACTCGAGAGCAGCGGGAACGTCCGGGTCTTCGGTGAACCCGTATCGCAGGATGACGCGCGAGATTCCGAATCCAAGCTCTTCCACTTCACCGCGCTGCTCAACCGCCACGATGGGCACGTCCTCGATCGCCACCGTTGTCAGCAGCACCTGCTGATGAAGGACCTGATTGTGCTTGAGATTGTGCAACAGTGCGGCGGGAACCCCGGTCGGCGCTGCCGTGAGATACACTGCGGTCCCAGGTATCCTGTGGATCGACGTGCCGATTGATTTGATAAACACCGCGATCGGAAGCGCCCCTTCAGCGAGTGCTGCCCGGATCAAGGTCCGGCCGCGCGCCCAAGTGGTCAGCATCGTGAAGGCGATCAGCCCGATCAGTAACGGGAACCAGCCACCGTCGGCAACCTTCGTCAGATTGGAAGCGAAATAGGTGCCATCGACCACCAGAAACACGCCAACGACCAACGTAATCACGATTGGCGGCCAGTTCCAAAGGCGTTTGGCCAGCACGGCTAACATCAGGCTCGTGATGAACATCGTGCCAGTAACTGCGATGCCGTAAGCCGAAGCGAGGTTCGTCGATGATTTGAACATAAAGATCAGAAGCAACACCGCAATCAGCAGCGAGACATTCACGATCGGGACGTAAATCTGACCCTGCGCCTTGTGGCTGGTGTGAACCACCCTCAGGCGGGGTAGCAATCCGAGCTGGACGGCTTGGTGTGCGACGGAGAAAGCGCCCGTGATCACTGCCTGACTGGCGATGATCGTGGCGACCGTCGCCAGCACCACCAAGGGCAATCGCCATGCTTCCGAAGCGAGTAGATAGAAGGGGCTTTGGGCGGCCGCGCCATCGCGCAAGAGCAAGGCACCCTGACCTAGGTAATTGACCATAAGCGCGGGGAACACGATTCCGATCCACGCCAGACGGATCGGTGTTTTTCCGAAATGCCCCATGTCCGCGTAAAGGGTTTCGGCACCGGTCACGGCGAGGACTATCGAGCCGAGCGCCAAGAACGCGAGCCCGGGCTCGGCCATTAAGAAATGCGCGCCCCAGGTTGGCGACAAAGCGACAAGAATCTCCGGGCTCGTCCAGATCGACCCCAAGCCAAGCGCAACAATCACCGCGAAATAGAACAACATGATCGGGCCGAAGATTTTGCCGACCTTCTCAGTGCCGCGTGACTGGATCGCGAAAAGCCCGAATAGGATTACAACCGAGATGGGAATGACAAACGGTGCCAAGCCCGGCCGAATGATTTCGAGTCCTTCGACGGCGGAAAGGACAGACATCGCTGGAGTGATCATCGCATCACCAAAGAACAACGCGGTCGCGAAGATGCCGAGCATCGTCAGTCCAACCGTCCATCGTCCACCGCCGCTGGACCGAGAAAGGAGTGCGAGTAGTGACAGGCTGCCCCCTTCGCCCTTATTGTCGGCCCGCATCATGATCACGACATATTTGATCGTGACGATCAGCAGCATGGTCCAAAAAACGATACTGATCACGCCGAGAATGTGCATTCGGTCGACCGCAAGCGGGTGATGGCCGACAAAGCTTTCCTTCAGAGCATAAAGCGGGCTCGTGCCGATGTCACCGAACACCACCCCCAAGGCACCAAGCGACAGTATCGCCGTTGTTCCTTTTGAAGCCTTGGCCGGTGCTAGAGCGATATCCATTCAAACCACTTCCTGATGCGGGCGGCCATTTGCTCTTTTGTTGCACTGCACACAAGAGTTTTTACAGGAGATTCGAAACACTGGATGTCACGAGGCGCAATGTCCGTAACGGATCGAAAGCTGCCGTTAGGCGGTTGGCGCCAGGAATGTGTGGATTCCAGAACGGCTGCTTTTGGATCGGAAATTGAGAAACCGGACGCCAAAAGTAGCATTAAACGCGGCGGCTTCACGTCCGTGAAATTCACGCCCATGATGCAGTGGCGCGGTGTGAAATGCGACCGGAGGCGACCATGAGTGAGGCTGAAACCCAGTTGCAATCATTCATTGCCAAGTTCGACTCCGACAAGCAGGCGTTGATCCGCGCCAGTCGTGCAATTCTTTGCAAGCGGCTGCCGACATGCAACCAAATGGTCTATGATAATTACAACTTTTTTGTGATCGGTTATGTGCCGTCCAAACGCCCATCGGACTGTATTGTCTCGATAGCTGCTGCTGCAAACGGCGTTAGCCTTTCCTTCTTTCGCGGCAACGAACTCGACGATCCTGACAATGTTCTTCAAGGCGAGAGCAAGGTCAACCGGTTCATCCGTTTGCCGGACCCTGATGTGCTTTTACGCCCTGAAGTCGATGCAATGATTGAACGCGCCTGTAAGCTGAGCAATGTTGCACAACCTTGGACAGGCGGCGAACTGATCATTCGCTCAATTTCGGCAAAGCAACGCCCGAGACGCAAGTGACGTCTGGCCCAAGCACGAGGCAGACCGCCTGGTTCTAGGTCTGGCTTTCGACTGCCCGAACGACCGAAAATTGTCGAAAGCGGACAGTCGCGCGGCTTCGCCACCCTCGCTCGTCAATATCCCATCAGCGCCAGCACTTCCCGCCTGCTCCGCTCATCCGAGCGGAACGTCCCCATCATTCGGCTGGTGGTCATCATCACGCCCGGCGTGCCCACCCCACGCGCGGTCATGCACGCGTGGCTGGCTTCGATCACCACTGCGACGCCCTTGGGCTGGAGGTGTTCGCAGATGCAGTCGGCGACTTGCGCGGTGAGCCGTTCCTGGACTTGCAGGCGCCGCGCGAAGCCGTGCAACACCCGCGCCAACTTGCTGATCCCGACCACCTTGTCGCGCGGCAGGTAAGCGATCGAGGCGGTGCCGATGATCGGTGCCATATGATGCTCGCAATGCGACTGGAACGGGATATGCTTGAGCAGCACGATCTCGTCATAGCCGCCGACTTCATCAAATGTCCGCGACAAATGCAGCGCCGGATCCTCGTCATAGCCGCGCGCATATTCCTTCCACGCCCGTGCCACCCGCGCCGGCGTGTCGAGCAGCCCTTCGCGCGATGGATCGTCGCCGGCCCAGCGGATCAGGGTACGCACCGCCTCGGCGACGTCGTCGGGCACCGCAATCTTCGCATCGGCGGCGACCAAATCGCCCGAATCCAGACTTTCCGACATCACTCCAGCTCCTTCGCGATGGCATCGGCCACCTCAGCCGCCTGTACCCTTATGTCGGGCACCGCAATAATTTCCCAGTAGCGCGCCTTGCCGAGCGATCCCATCGCCCACAGCCGATCCGCACCGATGACGCGCACGCCATCATCAACCTTGAGCCCGATCCCCAGCGCATCGGGCTCGGCCAGCCCCGCGTCGAGCAGCGACCGCAGCACCGGATCGCGAGTTCGCGCAATCGCGTGCAGTGGCCCGGTGCAATTGATCCCCACCGCGAACCGCCGCGCCGCGTCGTTCTGAGCCGCCCCGCGCTGGCGGATCACGGCTTCCAAGGAATCCGTTCGTCCCGAGCTTGTCGAGGGACCGTCCTTCTCTCGAAGTGTTTGGATTCTTCCCGCAAGCACCGCCATCCGTCCCTCGGCGATCATCCGTTCGACAATCTCCCCCGCCTTCGGAGCGATGCGGTGGCGATGGACGTCCCACCACGGCCGCGCGTGGCGCATGAAGCGGCGCTGGTCGTCGAGGCTGAGCGACTGCCACAATTCATGCGTTCGCGGCCGCACCGAATCCACCGCGTCGCGCCACGGCACCTCCCCGCTCCGCTGCCGCACCCAGCGAAACAGCGCGCTTAGCGACCCGGTCGGCGCGGCGTCGGACGACGGTATCTGGCTCATGGTTTCC
>JANLYR010000179.1:0-2055 GCA_031365765.1 Hyphomicrobiales bacterium
CTCGGTCACGGTGAGAAAGGCGCGGCCGAATTCGCCGCCGCGCTCGCCCGCGCTTGCAACCGCGCCGCCGCCCGCCTCGACGGTGCCGCCAAGCTGGTGGCTCATCACTTGCTGGCCGTAACAGATGCCGAGGATCGGCAGACCGCTGTCGAACACGGCTTGGGGGGCGCGCGGGCTATTATCCTCGGGCACCCCGGCGGGCGATCCCGATAATATGATGCCCTTGGGAGCGAGCCGCTTGAGCGCGGCTTCGGCCGAGTTGAACGGCACGATCTCGCAATAAACCCCCGCCTCGCGCACCCGGCGCGCGATCAATTGCGTCACCTGGCTGCCAAAATCGACGATCAGGATGGTCTGGGCGGGCTGGATATTCATGGCAGGCCGATAATCAGGGTCGAGGCTAGAGTAAAGTTAAGCACTTGCTTAACTGTCTTGACAGGCCGTCCGCCGGGCGATACTTAACGGTATGATTAACAATTCGCTCGCGCTCGATCGCGCCTTCCACGCCCTCGCCGACCCGGTCCGCCGCGGCATGCTCGCGCGCCTCTCCGAAGGGCCGGCCAGCGTCACAGACCTCGCCGTGCCGTATAACATCAGCCTCCCCGCCGTGATGCAGCATCTGAAGATGCTCGAGACGATCGGCCTCGTGCGCAGCGTAAAAAAGGGTCGCGTCCGCACCTGTCGGCTCGATCCACAAGCGCTCGACGCCGCCGAGGGGTGGATCGCTGACCGCCGCGCCGAGTGGACCGCGCGCCTCGATCGGTTCGAGGATTATCTTTTGACCCTGAAACCAAATGGAGAATGATGATGGCGGCCACGGATCTGGTGATCGAACGCACGCTCGACGCCCCGCTCGACCTGGTGTGGGAGGCCTATACCAAGCCCGAGCACATCAAGCGCTGGTTTGCGCCGCGACCCTATCAAATCACCGAGTGCGAACTCGACCTGCGCCCCGGCGGGGTGTTCCGCATCAGAATGACCGGGCCCGACGGCTTCGACACCGGCCACGGCTTGCCGGGCTGCGTGCTTGAAGTGAGCGAGCGCGAGAAATTCGCCTGGACCAGCGCGCTCGGACCCGGCTACCGGCCCAACGAAGCCGGCGAGGGATGCGATTCCTTTCCCTTCACCGCAGTCGTCAACTTCGCCGATGCCGGAGGCGGCAAGACGGCTTACAAGGCGGTCGCAATGCACAAGGATGCGGCAGACCGCGAGAGACATGAGACGATGGGCTTCCACGACGGTTGGGGCACCGTCGCCGACCAGCTCGGCGAATTTGCGCGCGAGCTTGCCGCCGCCAACGCCTGACGAACATGAAAAAGCGCCGGAGTCGCACGACTCCGGCGCTTCTCATTGTTCAGGCTAGTCGGGCTTAATAGCCGCGATAATAGCCATTGTCATAGCCGTACGACAGGCCGCGGCGATTGACATCGAGGCTGATGATCCGGCCGCGATAATCGACCCGGCAGTTGAAGCTGAGGTCGGCGCCGCCGCCATAGCCCTGATTGTAGCCATAGCCGCCGCCGTAGCCGCCGGAGCTCCCGCTGGTGGCGAGACCCTTGACCTTGGTGGTGCCGCCGGCATGGCGATCGGCGTGGGTGATCTGCACCACGCGCCCGCCGCCATAGGACTGGTTGTACCCTCCATAGCCGCCGCCATAATTGCCGTAGCCGCCGCCGAGCCTTTGCTCGACCGCCGCGGCGCACTGCTGCACCGCCTGCTGGGTGTTTCCGCCATTATAGCCATAGCCGCCGTACTGGCCGCCGCCTATCACGCTACTGATGATCGCGCCGACCACGCCGCCACCGCTGTTGCTGCCATATCCGTAGCCCGGATAATATTGCGCCGCGGCCGGACTGGCGAAGCCAACCACTGCCGCAAGACCGGCCGCACCGGTCAATACCTTCACCAAAACCGACATTTTACTCTCCTCGAAAAACTTGCGTCCGGCGGACGCGAATATCCCGCCACCACTGCACCTTGTGCGAGTCCTGCTGCATCGCCCCTGAACTGTCCGTTTGCTGGCGTTCAGCTTGGTTCGCGCCGCGCCCGGCGAGT
>JANLYR010000175.1:0-12034 GCA_031365765.1 Hyphomicrobiales bacterium
GGCAATCATACGGCAGCATTCCAACCGGCTTGCTGGCATTCTTCTGGATCCGATGCCGAACCGAGCCGGTCTCATGCCCGCTACCGCTAGCTTCCTTCAGATGCTGCGCCGTGTAGCCGATGAAACCGGATGCTTGCTGATTTTTGATGAGGTGATCACTTTCCGGTTGGGCTACAATGGTGCGCAAGGACGCTTTGGCATTCGTCCCGACCTCACTTGCCTCGGCAAAATCATCGGCGGAGGATTCCCGGTAGGCGCTGTCGGAGGCCGTGCCGACGTGATGGCTGTTTTCGATCCGAGCAGGGGCAAGCCTGCTGTTCCCCATGGAGGTACCTTCTCCGCAAACCCTATCACCATGGTTGCCGGCCATGCCTCCATGAACGAACTGACCCATGAGGCTTTTGCTCACCTTGAGTCGCTCGGGGCCCAGCTTCAGCGGGGGCTCGAGCACGCCATGGAAATGCGTCAGGTCGGCGGACAAGTGACGGGTCTCGGATCCTTGCGTCGCATACACTTCACCAGAAAAGCCATACACGACTTTCGTTCGACGTTTGCCGACGAAAGGCAGGCGCAGTTTCTAAAGGCAGTTCATCGCGGAATGATGGATGCCGGTGTCCTGATTGCGCCCACAGGACTTATGGCGCTGTCCACAGCCATGCAGCCTTCGGACGTCGATCAGATCGTAGAAGCGTTTGACAGTGGTCTTGCCAGGGCAGGAAGCATTTGATTGGCTGGCTGTTTAGGACGCTTTGCCTGAATTCATGTTGGAGTTTCATTTTCCCCAGCCGGATGATGCCTAAGCGCGGCTTTGCCACGGCCGCGCCTGACCTTACTTTATCCGCATCTTTTGGACATTGGGCGATGAAGAGGTTGCGCTCAGGCCGCCGTATTGATGGTTTGCGCTTCTTCGCCCTCGTGTGTCACCGTCATGTAGATGACAATGGCAACGATGGCCGTGAGAAACAAAATGCTGGTCACGATTGTTCCAAAACCGAGGCCGCCATATTCCAGGGGCTGGGACAAGAGATCGCCGAATGAGGCGCCGAGCGGCCGGGTGAAGATATAGGCCAGCCAGAAGGCCAGGATGCCGTCGATGGACAGAACATAGTAGGCGACGGTTATCGCCGCGATGACCGCCCCGAACAGGAGACCTGTGGTGAGATAGCCGAGTTCGAAATGCTCCGCTACGAGATCGCCCGCGGCCGTACCCAGCGCAAACGTAAACAAAATCGCGAGCCAATAGAATGCCTCGCGCCTTGTCGTGAATATGCTGTGGATGGAGAGTGTACCTTCGTATGCATACCAGATGGCGAATGTCGCCGCCAAGGCAACGGTGAATAGAATTGTCGTGGTGGTCAAAGCCACGCCGAAATTATCGACGAGATTGTCGGTGACAAGCGTGCCGACAATGCTGATGAGAACCACCGCCAGCCAGTAGGCCCAGGGTACGTATTTCTTTTGCGCGAACTGGAACACGAGCGCCACAATGAGGATCGCGCCCATGATCAGGGATGTGGCGGTAAGCCCCAACCCCATGTTGACGGCCAGATAGTCGGCGGCGGTCTCGCCCATGGTCACCGCCATGAGCTTGATCAGCCAGAAATCGGCCGTGACCTTCGGCACCCGGTTGTATCGCGTCAAGAGGGCCGCATTCGCCTGAGTCAGCATGACATTCTCTCTGTGTGTCTGGAGGTCACGGACTGATCGCTTTACTTACCCATGATTTTCATGGCGTCGGTGAAAAAGCCATCGGCGCGCTTGTCATCATCGGCGTTGCAGCGTTCGATGCCCTTGGTTTCGAGATCCGTGACTTTCTTCATGTCGGCATCGCTGAGTTTCGCGGTTTCAATCGCGGCGCGCACATCCTTCAGCATGTCTTCACAGGGGACCTCGCCCGCATATGCGACAGATGAAACAATTCCGAACGACATGACGGTGGCGAACATTGAGACGGCGATCAGATTTTTCAAGCGAGCTACTCCAATTTCCCTGGCAGTCGGCCATGGCGTTATAAACCGGCGGTCTTACAACGTACAGTCCGCCTCCGGTGCGCCGGTTTTAGCGGGGCCTCCATACCCGGCCCTGTCCACAACCATACAATTTGTTAAAGCCCGGGAGCGGCCGGCGCAGATTACGGCCTTTATACAAATCGGTAATGCGATGGACAAAGATTTGCACCGCTCGACGCCCGAATTCCTATGGGCTGGAGCGGGGGGTCCGCGCCGGGCAAAATCTTCCATATGTCAACGGAGAAGCTGATGCGCCTGCTATTGGTTTTGACTATCCCTTGCGCGCTTGCTGTTGGCGGCGGCCTTTCCCTCGCGGCCGATCCGGCTCCGGACGAGGGCTGTACCGGCCCCTGTATCGAGTATTCCGGATCGATCGAATTCAATGCGGGCTGGCTTCATTCCGGCGACCCGGAGATTGGCGATTCCTGGGTTGTGGGGCCTTCTATCGATACGGGCTTCACCCTCCGCCCGGGGCACGGGTTTTCGCTTGTTGGAAAAATCGTGTCCGAGCCGGTACTCGATCCGGAGCCTGGCAAGAACCAGGTATTTTCGGAAGCAGGCAGCTATCTGGACGTACTGCAGGTGCAATACGATCTCGACAATCTCAGTATCTGGGGCGGCAAGATACATCCCGCCTTCGGGCGTGCATGGGACGTTGCGCCCGGTCTGCACGGCACGGATATCGCGGAAAACTATGAGCTGGCGGAACGGCTGGGCGGCGGCGCGGGCTTCAGTTTCGAGGCGGCGGGCCTCACCAATCGGCTCGAGGCCAGCGTCTTTACCCTGGACCGGACGATATTCGGCGAATCGCTCTTTACCAATCGCGGGCGTACGACACTCGAGGATGGCGGTGCCGGCAATACGGCCGGCGTTTCCTCCTTCGCCGTGGCGCTGAGTGGCTGCATGGGCGCGGAGATCGATGCCTGTTACGACGATGGCAGTTTTGGATATCAGGTCGCGGGCCGCTATCAGAAAGGCGGGGTTGACACGGTTGGCGATGAACTGGGCCTGGTCGGAAGCGTGAACAAGGCATTTTCGCTTGGCGATGAGGCGACGCTCCGGTTGTTGGGCGAAGCCGCGGGATTCCGGCATTTCGACGGCGGCCCCGGCTATGCGCTGGCCATCACCGGCTCGGGCGCTCTCGAACTGGGCCCGGTCACGACCTCGGTTGCCTATTCGCAGCTGCGCAACTTCGTTGCGGGTGAAGCCGATACGGCCGAACATCTGGTCGATGCGACGGTGATGTACGATCTGGGCGAAGACGTGAGCATGGTTGGGGAAACCTGGTCGATCGGCGCGGGGTACACCTTCGACCGGGCGGAAGGTGAAGATAGTCACACGATCGGATTGAGGCTTTCCTCGGAATTCAACGGCAACATACCGCTGGGTTATTGAGGCGCCGTAAAAATAAGAGTGACCTTGAGTCCCGGCCGATTGTCGGAAAGCTTTATCGTAATTCCATGCAGCGCCACGACCGCCGACACCAGCGACAGGCCCAGGCCGTTTCCGGGGGAGGAACGGCTCGTATCGAGGCGGTAGAAATGTTCGAACACCTTTTCTCGGCTGTCGGCAGGTATCCCCGGACCGGAGTCGGCTACCGTTGCCACGGCGTCCTTTCCGTCCTGCTGTAGCGTGATCCAGATCCGTGTTCGCGGAGGGGTATGCCGGATGGCGTTTTCCAGCAGATTGGCAATCACTTGAATCAGCAGGTCGCTGTCGCCGTAGTATTTTATCCCCGGCGTCAGCGCCGTGACAAACTCCTTTCCTTCATCTTCCGCAACGGCGCGGTAGGCCAGGGCCACCCGCTCGAATAGTTCAGTCAGATCAAGGTTCTTGAAGGCGGCCTTGCGCGATCCCGATTCGATCTGGGCAATCCTCAGCAGGGCGGAGAAGGTGGCAAGGAGCTGATTGGCTTCGACGATGGCAGCGTCAATGGCGTCCCCATGCGCGCGTCTGCTCGCCGGTTTCAGTTTTGCTTCTTCCAATCCCTGCCGCAGACGGCTCAGCGGAGTCCGGAGATCATGTGCGATGCTGGTGCTCACCTGTTTCAGACTGGCAAGCAGTGACTGGTTGCTGTCGAATAGGCGGTTCAGATTGAGAGACAGCCGATCGATCTCATCGGATGTTCCCTTCACCGGAATCCTTTGCTTCAGATTTCCGTCCATGATCGCCCGGCTGGTCAGGTTGATCGCATCGATGCGTTTAAGAAAACTCTGGCTCAGTACAAGCCCGGCCAATATCGCGAGGACAAGGGCGACCCCGGCCGACCACAGAAACGATTGGACAATCGCCTCCTGGGCCGACAGCACACGAAAGGCATCCTCGCCAACAAAGAGGAACGAGCCGCCGGGAAGAAGCACGCCCTCGCCCCAGAGGCTGTGATCGTCGTCGGTTGCGTCGGGAGGTGGAACAGCGGTGGTAGCGCCGTTCAGATCGAGTTCCTGCCAGCCTTCACGGCGCTCGATCCGAACGAGATTGCCCGCCAGTTTCCGGCCGGCCCCGTCGCTCAAATAATAATATTTTTCCGGTTTGTTGGGACGCGACGTCAGCTCGTCGATGTCCTGGGTAATGCCGTCCACTCCATCCGTTCCCGCTTCGATGGTCATGGTCTGAATTTCATTCCGGACATCGACCCTCAATTGCTCCCGCAGGGCCGCGGTTGCCGTCCAATAGGTGATCAGCAGGAGGACAGCAAAACACACAACGATAACGGCGCTGTGGAAGGCGCTCAACCGGAAGCTTGCCGTCTTGAAAAGTCTAAGGGTCAGCACGGAGGCAATATCCGACCCCCCGCAGCGTCTTGAGCAGATCGGTCGGAAATCCCTTGTCGATTTTGGCACGCAATCTGCTGATATGGGTTTCAACAACGCTGGTCTGGGGGTCGAAATGGAAATCCCAAACATTTTCCAGCAACATGGTTCTGGTTACAATTCTTCCCTCGCTGCGCATCAGATATTCCAGCAAACGGAATTCCTGTGGCTGAAGGTCGATTGTTTGGCCGCCGCGAACGACCACCCTCTTGAGCAGTTCCATTTCGAGATCGCCGATGCGCAGCACGGTCTTGACATCGCTGATGGGTGGACGCCGCATAAGTGCGGCGAGCCTTGCGAGCAATTCGGCAAATGCAAAAGGCTTGACGAGATAGTCATCGGCGCCCGCCTCCAGCCCTTCGACGCGGTCGTCAATGCCGTCCATCGTCGTCAAAAACAGGGCCGGCGCATGATTGCCGGTGGCTCTCAACATCTTGATGATGCTCAAGCCATCGAGTCCGGGTAACATCCGGTCGACGATCAACGCATCATACTTGCCGCTTGCGGCCAGAAACAGGCCGTCTTTACCGTCCAGCGCATGATCTATGACATGGCCGTGTTCCTTCAATCCCCGGAGGATGAAACCCGCGGTGTCTGCATCGTCTTCAATCAAGAGCAGCTTCATTCCTGCCTGCTTTAAGGGCCAGTGTTGAGGCGCGGATGGCTTGGCACCACCCGTCGTTGAAGACCGTGACCGGTATCGTGTCCCACTCATCCGCTTTGCTCTGGATTGTCAACCATCGTGGTTGCCATCCTAGCGATGTGTTTCGCTCGCCAGCTTTACCGAAACAATACGGTTTCGTAATCCCAGGTAGCGAACGGCGATCGCCGTCCACCGCGCTCGCATCATACCGCAGTGTTACCGTTAGTTATGTTTGCAGCCCAAATTCCGGACCCTTGCGGCCTTCTGATGATGGTGGCCGCGCGCCGCGCACGGCATCGCGGGCGGAGATCGATCCACATGACTCAAACAGACAATCTGCGGGCTGCGGCGATTCCGGCTGACGGCCAGAGGCTGGCCGCGAGCAGCACTGCGGGGCGCACCCTCAAACGGGTCACTTTGCGCCGCCGCGTATTCGATTTCTTCAACGACGGTCTGGGCAGCGTGGCCGCCGCCCCCGTCATTGACTTGCATTTTCTGATATGGAGGTTTTTCCATCCGGGCGCCAATTTCGCCAACTATTACGCCGGCTCGATTGCCCGAGAGTTGCAACGCGGAGCAACGCACAAAACGCTTGGCCGAAAGAAATTTCTTTCCGGATCCCCATTTTCCACTCCTGAGACGTGGACCTCGCGCGAGCACCGGACGCGGGCTACAAAATACCTGGAACTCGTAGTCGCATACGGACTGCGGCCGGAGCACCGCTGTGTTGACTATGGTTGCGGCAGCCTGCGGGTGGGCCAGCATTTGATCGCTTACCAGAACTCCGGCAATTACCGCGGAATGGATGTCGTGGATGACTTCTATGAGTCAGGCAAATTTCTGCTCCATGAGGGATTGATCGAGAACAAGCGGCCGCTGTTCGATATTATCAAGGCGGACGTACTCTATGCCGCCCGGTTGTGGAAGCCTGACTTCATTTTCAGTTTCGCGGTGCTCAAGCACGTGCATCCGGGTGAGCTCGACGCTTATTTCCGCAATATCGCCGGCATGATGGCGCCCCATACCCAAGCGGTGATCACTTTTAACGAAGCGGCGCGCACGTCCCGCACGGGAGCGAAGATTTGGGATTATTCCAGGGATCAGCTCTTGGCCAGTATTGAAAGCCAGGGACGGGGGCTGACCGGCATGATCGCGCCGCTTAAGAAGAACGGTGGAAATAATATCCTTCCCCGGACGTCGGTTTTATTGATGCGCAGGGATCGAATATCCCCGCCGGCCGACCTTGGCCAACTATTTGAAAGCGACCAGGACCGCGCCAATGCCGATCAGGGAGATGCCAATCCAATTGGCCCCCGTCAGCTTCTCGCCCAGGAACAGGACGGCGAAAACGGCCACGAAAACCACGCTTAGTTTGTCGACGGGTGCCACTTGAGCCGCGTTGCCCAGCCTCAAGGCCCTGAAGTAGCAGAGCCAGGATGCACCGGTGGCGAGGCCCGACAAAGTCAGGAATATGTATGTCCTGGCCGAGACGAGCCGCGGCCACTCGAATTGTCCCGTCGCCAGCAGGAGCGCGGCCAGTGCCAGCGCCACGACGATTGTGCGGTAAAATGTGGCGAAATCGGAATTCACGCCCTCGACACCGACTTTGGCCAACACCGCCGTCAAGGCCGCGAAAATGGCGGAGAGGCCGGCCCAAAATTGCCACGCGTTGGCGATCATTCTATTTTCTCCTGACCATCGGTCACAGTTTGCGGATGGCGAATGAAAGCGGTTCGGGGCGCCGGCGGAGTTGCACCAGAACGCTGACCGACACGGCGACGAATCCGGTGACCGCAAGCAGCGCCAGATAGCTCCATGGCACGGCTAGCACATCGGGCGGTGGATCAAAGACATGGGTCATCAGCTTTACCAGGACCCAGGCCAGAGCTGAACCGATTGCCAGACCGCCGGTCATCCCCACGGTATAGATGATGAGGGCTTCGCTCCACAGGAATGCTCCCAAATGTCGCGCTTTGGCGCCCAAAGCCAGAAGGATGGCGAAATTTCGCCGGCGTTCCTCAAGCCCGAGCGCGAACACGAGGCCCACCGCGCCGGCAATAATCGGCAAGGCGAATGCGAGTTCGAGGGCAGTCAGTCTTTTAAGATCTACGGCCACAAGTGACGAACCGATACGATGCGAGGCTTCGCTGACGTCCGTCACTTTAAGCGTGCTAAGATTCCCCAGCGCCGCGCGGATGCGCGACGCAACCTCGGGCGGGGAGGCCGCGGTCTTAACCAGAACGGTCTCCGCCGCCGCAATGCCGGTTTCTTGCGCCACGTAGGACGCATTGGCTACCAGAAAGGAATCGACGGGCGCCGTCGGAAATTCGCGCACCACGCCGATAAATTTGAAGGGAACGGTGTGATAGGCGCTGTCCACTCCGCTCTGCAGCCGCAGATTGATTGTGTCGCCAAGCTTTAATTGAAAGTCGGTCACGGTCTCATCGGATACCAGCACGCCGTCCGGCGATGCCTTCAGCTTTTCCAGCGTCGCCTTGGCGTCGTTGTTGTCGAAATAGGCATTGGACATGGATGTCGCATTGCCGATGGTCGCGGGATCGATGCCGTAGAGATCCTGTAGGTCGGTGCCTACATAGGCGAAGCGGTGCTGCATGCGTTCGGCCCAGGCGATACCTTGAACCGACTTGATCTTGTCCAGCATCGGAGAGGCCGGATTAAGGACCGTGCCGGTTACCGCCACATCCGCGCCGTTAGTGAGCGTTGCATCGACGCCCGCCTGTTTCTCGTAGGTGGTGTTGAAGATCGCCGTCGATGTCGCGAAAGAAAAGGCCAACGCCACCAACACCACGCCATTGGCGATGCGCAGGCGTTCGCGGCTGAGCGAAGCCGTCACGATGCCGGCAAACGCGCGGGCGACGGGCGCCAGAACGCGGCGCAGCACCGGGCGGCCATGTTTCATGAATGCCGTACTGAGCCGCAGCAGGAGCAGCGCCAGACCCAGCCACATCAGGCCGGGTGCAATATAGGCTTTGTAGTCCACGGTTGCCGTGGCAACGCCTTCGGGGGCTGTCACCACGCGATAGCCGGTCGCGGCGGACTGCCAGAAAACCACGCCTGCAATAAGCAGCATTACAACGTCGATCCACAGGCGTTTCCACGCGGGTATAACCTCCGCATGCTTGGGAACCGGCGCCAGATTAGCGCTGGCCGAGCGATGCACGGCTTTCCAGGAGGGGCCTACAAAAATGATGAGTGCGGCGATTATTCCACATGCGGCCGCAGCCACATACCAACCGGACTGCGCGATGCCGGAGGGCAAGGCCATCAATCCCCGCGCCACCGCCCAGGCGATAGCCGAACCGGCGATGGCGCCGGAGACGCCGACGAGCAGTGCTTCGAGACCGACGAGCGTCAGCGTCTGGGAAGGACTGGCGCCACGAAGTTGCAACAGGGCAATCTCGCGGCGTCGCCTGTCGACGCCCGAAAGCACGATCAGCATGGTCAGCAAAACGGCCACGATGGCGCCGGGCACGCCCAGAAACATGAACAGCACCTTGGCGAACAATGCATCGAGGCGCACGCCATCGAGCCGCGCCGCGAGATTGTTGGCAATCAGGCCCTCGCCCGCCAGCGTGGCGGAGAGATTGTTCGCCAAGCCGGTTGCGTCCACGAATGCGGCGACGGGATCTCCTGGCAGCAGCGCGTGATCGATCGCCACATGCAGTTGCCGGTGCGAGGTCTGCGGCATGGCATCCAATTGCTCATTGAACAGTACCTGCCATTGTGAAGCGGGAAGCAGAATCACATTGTCCGGTGGCGCAATGGGCGATGCAGCCGCTGATGCCCCGACACTCTGAAAAAACTGATCGGCGCTTGGCATCTCTACAATACCCGCTACGGCAATCGTGACGGACGGCGCGCCGAGGCGCTCGATCGTCACGCGGTCGCCGGGTGCCGCATGAAGGTTGGCCGCTGTCTGCTGGGCCAGCAAGGCACCCCCGAACGAGCCCGCCAACAATCGCATCTGATTGGGAAAAGCGGCGCGATAGCCGTTCTCCAATCCGACGGCCACGCCAAGGCCGGTGGTCTGAACCGTCCCTCCGGTCGTCGCCGTCAGGGCCTTGATGTCGGCGTAGTCAACTTGCTGAATTTGCGCTGCCTTGGTGGTTTCCGCGACTGCATCTTTCGCGCCCGAAGCATCCGTGGTGCCGGAGAGCTGGACCTGCCAGTCCGGCGCGACCGCGAGCACCGCGCGCGCCGTCATGGTCGATGCGCTATGCGCTACGAACATCCCCAGAACGGCGAGCAGTGCTACAGCAATCGCCACGCCAGACGCCGCGGCCAGAAGCGAACGGCCGCGTGTGAGGATAAGGCCCTTGATCCAGCTCCCGATCATGCTGCTTCGCTCGGACATTGGGTCGTCGTGAGTTTTCCAAAGGACATTTGCCAAACCTCGTTCATCTTGTGGGCAACGGCCGGGTCATGTGTTGCTATGATGAGGGCCGCGCCCGTCCTTTCGGCTCGTTCGAGGAGTATTTCCATCACCCGGCGGCCCGTTGTTTGATCAAGTTGTCCCGTCGGTTCGTCGGCGAGTATGAGGCGCGGCTCCGTGACCAGGGCTCGCACCGTCGCCACGCGTTGTGCTTGTCCGCCGGAAAGTTCTTCCGGCAGCCGGTCGGCCAGATGAGCCAGATCAAATTCTTCCAGCGCCGCAAGCGCTTTGTCGCGCGCAATGCCGGGCTCGCCGAGAATGAGCAAGGGCACTTCGACATTTTCAAGTGCCGTCAGCGCCGCCATCAGGCTCGGCGTCTGGAATGCCAACCCGATGTAGCCGGGGCGGAGATCTTGGCGCGGCGGGGATGCCGGCCAACTGACCGTTCCGGAGGTTGGCGCATCCAGTTCGGCCATCAGCGCCATGAGTGTCGATTTGCCACTGCCCGATGGACCCATGATGGAAATGCGGTCGCCCGGCTTCACCCGGCAGCTGACATCGCTGACAGCGACGATGTTACTTCCACGCAATTTAAAACTACGCGTGACGTCGGCCAACTCAACTAGAGATTCAGCCATCGATAATCTTCCCGTCTTTCATCGACAAAGTTTGCGTCGCCAGTCTGGCGACGGCGGGATTGTGGGTGGCAACGATGACGGCGCCTCCATCCCGCCGGTACTCCGTCAGGAGGCCGAGGATGGCCGTTTCAGTCTCGGCGTCGACCTCGCCCGTCGGTTCATCGAGCAGAAGAATACTGGGCTGGCACGCCATGGCGACGGCAAGGCCCGCCCTGGCGCGCTCGCCACCCGAAAGTTGCGACGGCAACGACGACTTGCGGCCGGCAATGCCGATCCGCGCGTAGATGGCTTCCGTCATGCCTGCGTCATTGGGTTTGGACAGGGACTGCACCAACGCCACGTTTTCGGCGACCGTCAAATGCGCGAACAGATTATCCTTCTGCCGCATGATGCCCATGTAGCGGGAGCGCAACCGCAGCTTCTCAGCCTCGGACCGGCGCGACATTACATGGTCCATGACGCGAACCGTGCCCCCATCCGGTTCGTCGAGTCCCGCGAGGCAATGCAGCAAAGTCGATTTTCCGCTCCCCGACGGACCGACAAGGGCGACCATCTCGCCCTCGCCCAGCGCCAGATGAACGCCACGCAGGGCTTTCACCTCTTCGTCTCCACTGTGATAGAAGCGGTAAAGCTCTTCGGCTTCCAACACCCGCAAGTTCAGTTCCACCGAAAACTGGACGAAATCAATTTCCACTGATCGACATTGTCGGCACCCTTCGGCGCGGATAATTGCAAGGTGACCAGCTTTCCGCCTTTGGCAAAGTAGAAGCGCTCGTTTTCCTCGCGGACTTGCTTGTTGGTAACGGCATTCGGTTCGGAATTGGAATCAAAGGCAATCTTCACGGTGGCGCCCGCCTTCAACTTCACGCGCGAGACCTTGGTGACACTGCTGGCGCGTCCTATACTTTCCACTTCGGGCACCAGCACGGATTTTGCATAGGCCATGTCGACAGGAACGGCGACGTCCGTGACTGTCAGAGAAATCCGGTTATATTTGTCACTGTAAATCGTCTGATTGGGCGCATCCTTGCGGGCCCAGCCTTCGGGAACCTTGATGGAAAAGCCCGCGGGCGACTTGTAGATGACAAAGGCCTGGTTGTCGGGGATATCCCCGGGGGGCGAGACTTCGGGCGCCACTGCCGGCTCGCTCCCGGCTGCGAGTACCGGCTGTGCAAGGCTGCAGGCTAGCAAAAATCCAAGGACTGTGCGTTTGTTCACGTCGACCTCCACATGTTCCGGCGATTACACCGGGCGACCGACATGCTTTATACACTGGCGGTTCGGACAAGCCGACGTGGGACTTACTTTTCTGTAAAGTGCGTGCGTTGAGTCTGGCCGGCATTGCATCAACAAGCGGCAGGGCAAAGGTGCCGCCTAGGCACCGGCGACTACAAACCGCAAAATCCTAAAAAATATCATGGGAGGAAGCCTTGGGAATGTATCACAATCGCCCGCTTGTCGAAGACATTCGCCGGATGAAGAAGAGCGGCGAGAAGATGTCGATGCTGTTCGTGACCACGCCGGATGAAGCGGCCGCCGCC
>JANLYR010000185.1:0-3142 GCA_031365765.1 Hyphomicrobiales bacterium
GTAGTGCCCTCATCCGGCCTTCGGCCACCTTCTCCCACGCGTATCGCGCGGATGTGCGTGCGTTCTCCCGTCCAAGGATGGGAGAAGGTGGCCGCAGAGCGGATGAGGGGCTACCTTTTTGACACAATCAATCTGATGCCATTCTCCGATCTTACCGTCAGACGGCCCACGGGTTTGGGTTCAAACCCCGGCACGGGATCGAACTTGAAGCGCCGTGCCAGCGAAGCGAGGATCAGCGTTCCCTCCTGCAGCGCGAAGGCAGCGCCCAGACACACGCGCGGGCCCTTGCTGAAGGGCAGGTAGCTCTGCCGTAACGCTTCGTCGGACTCGGCGCGGTCGAAACGGTCCGGATCGAATGCGTCGGGCTCCTTCCAGTAGCGGCGATGGCGGTGGATGAGCCAGGGCGACACCGTCACCATCGAGCCCGCCGCAATCACCTTGTCGCGCATCGGGCAGGTCTTGGCTGCCAGCCTCGGCAGAAATGCCACGGGGGGGTAGAGCCGCAACGTCTCGCTGAACACGTTGCGCGCCAGCCCCAGTTTTCGCATGTCCGAAAATGCCGGCGCGCGATCTCCCAGCACCGCCAGCGCCTCGGCATGCAAGCGCTCCTGCACGCTCTGGTCCTTGGCCAGAAGATAGAGCGCCCAAGACAGCGCGCTGGCCGATGTTTCGTGGCCCGCCAGGAACAGCATCGCCACTTGCTCGCACAATTCGCGGAAATCGAAGTGGGTGCCCGATTTTTCGTCCTTGATCGAGATCAGGGATTGCAGAATGTCCTGGTGGGTCTGCACCTCGCCATTGTGAAAACTGTCATAGCGGACGCGCACCAGGGGATCGAGGATGGCGCGGATTTCGGCCGCGGATTTTCTGGCCCGGCGATATCCCAAGACCGACATCCATTTCGGAAAGCCGACCGCATCCGTCATGCCGCGCGCGTAGGCGGTCTCCTGGAAGCGGATGAAAGCGGCGTAGATCAGCCGCGACTCATTTGCCGTCAGCGGCTTGGAAAAGATGGTGCGGAAGATGATGTCCGCCGTCACATGGGTCATCTCGGTATCGACCGCCATCTCTCCGCTGCGCTGTTCCATCCGCTCTACCAGTGCGTCCACCGCTTCGAGCATGAGGCCGAAGACGATCTTGATCCGGGTATTCTCGAAAGCGGGGTCCATCATGCGGCGCTGGCGCTTCCACACCTCGCCGTTGGAAACGAAGATCGAGTCGCCCATCAGGAGTTCGAGCATGTCGGCGATGATGGTGTTCTTGGGAAAGTCCTCGGCCTCGTCGACCAGAATGCGCTTCACCAGTTCCGGCTGGTTGGCGAGATACATCCTGGTGGTGAACAGGCGGAGTTCGCCCAGATGCATCGAATAGGCGCGGTCGATCAGCGCCGAGATCGAGCAGTAGCGCGACGCCAGAAACTTGTAGGGACGCAGCAGCGTATCGACCAGAGGGCCGCGCTTGGTGATGGGCCGGGGAAAAGGCGGAACGAAATGCGTCATGATTTCCGCAACCGGAAGCGGGTGAAATTCGATACACTCTTGAGGTGGGCGAAACGGTCCGCCAGTGTCCTGTCTCCCGCGGTGATCAGGAAATAATCGTAGTCGCCCGCGATCTCCGCCGCCATCAAATACTGGAAATGGGCGCGGCTGAACTGGCGCCGGAGCTTCGCATAAGTCAGAGGCGTGAACAGTTTCGGAAAGCGCGCCGACACGAGCTTGGGGCTCGGCTCGCGCTGGGTTTGCGCCAGGCCCGAGGCCGCCACGGGATCGGTCAGCGGAAAGCACGCGCTGTCGATTGCCGCACTCACATCGATCCAGTGGATATCCGGGTTCGCTGCCACCGCCGCCAGTTCGGCGCGAAAAACATTCGCCATGGGCTGAAAGGATTGCAGCGGAATGGTATGGCCGAGCGTCAACAGGCTCAAGCGCGCGCCGGGCCGCAGCCGGGCGGCGCGGGCCGCAACCGACACGACAAGCTGCGTGCCGACGCTGTGGCCGACGAGCAGCACCTCATCCAGATCCTCTCCCAGTGCCACGGCTAGTCTTGCGGCAAAAATATCGAGCCGCGCGTCGAGCCCGGCGATTTCGCCATCGCCCTGATCGGCGATGAAGGACAGAATGCGCGCCAGCCAGAAGGCGGCGATCTTGTCTTCGAGCGGCGCCCGCAACTGCACGAGGCCGATGAAAACCGCAATCGCCACCGCCGCGCCCGCCAGCCAGCCTGCCACGACAAGGGTCAGCCATCCGGCCAACAGCGCAATGAGCAGCGCAAGGAGTGCAAGGCTCACGGGATAAACAATTGTGACGAAAGTAGGCCATGAAACCATGAGCGTCCGCGCGAACACGCCCCGGCGCAGGAACTTTCCCGTATAGCGGAGGATTTCCCACAGCACGCCGAAATTGCTCTTCGTCCAGCGCGACCGCATGATGTCGTCGTAGCGGAGAAAACGATAGTCGGTGACGGTTTCGCCAGTACCGATGCGCCAGGTGCTTTCGAACGGGTCGAGAGAACGGCGCGGACCGATATCGAGGGCGAGGCCGTTGATCGCCGCCTGCTTTCGCGCTTCGTCCTTATAAAGCCGGTGATAGTGCGAAGGGCCACGCGGATCGTAGCCGGAAATGTAAAACACATGGCGGCGTCTCACGCGCCGCTGATTTCCGCTGTCCGCTGTCATCGCGCCGGGCTATGTCACGCCGGGCGTTGCGGCGTCAACCTCAGTCGACGAGGAAATAGCTGATGGTGGTGACGACGCGCACCTTCTTGTCGATCTGCTTGTCGGGCCGGTCGTTGGGAATCTCGACCGCCGGATTGATCTCGATGATGCCCTGATTGGCGTTCTGGATATCGCCCACCTTGGCGCCCGATTCGGTGGCGAACTTTTCCGCCGCCTCGCGCGCCCGCTTGGTGGCCTCGGTCAGCATTTCGCCTTTCAGCGCATTGACGCCGGTGAAAATGAAGGAAGGCCCGGCATTGTAGGCGTCGGACGAAAACACCACGCCCGATTTCAACAGGTCGCCGATCATGCGCGACGCCTCCGACAGCTTCTGCACGTCGGCCGACTTGACCAGCAGATCCTCGGTTAAAACGAAGCGGGTATCTTCCGGCGTGGTATTGGCGTTGTAGCCCGCAAGCCGGTCCTCGA
>JANLYR010000191.1:0-1669 GCA_031365765.1 Hyphomicrobiales bacterium
GCTTTCACCATCTCGGCATTCAGGTCCTGCCCGCCGCTTTCACAGACTCCAAAGCGACGGCCAAAAGGATCGGGGGCTCCCTTAAAGTGGCAGACAACCTCACCGCGACCGGCCAGAAGCTGCAAGTAGCGCTTGGCGGCATCATAGCAGCCCCAAGCCGCGCCGTTCATCTGGCAGACCTGGCGCTTTTCCGGGGCATCGACTCCCCACAAGATCACACGCTGCTGACCAAACTTCAGGATGTCGGAATCCAGCACTTCGGGTGTACCGCTAATCATATCGGTGTTCGACTGGCCCATGGCAGAGCTTGCGACAACCAGCATTGAAAAGGCCAATATCCAGAATTTGAGAAAACGCCGGGGTTGGCTTGTATCAGAAGGCATGGGCAAGATCCTTCAAAGGCGTGAGGTCGGAATGAGGCATGTGGTTCTGGCGGCCGTGCTGGCCTTCGCGGCGGCTCCAGCCATCGCGGATCAGGCAGCGGATCTGATCGCAGGCACGATCAAGGAATGCCGTGGCTGCGATCTGCACGGCGCGAATTTCAAAAAGGCCGATCTGAGCGGCGTTGACCTGACGGGCGCGAACCTGACCGACGCCACCTTTCACCGCGCCAAACTGCGCGGCGCGATCCTTGACGGCGTCATGGCCATTGGCGCGAATTTCAACATGATCGACGGAACCAATGCCAGCTTCAAGGGTGCCGACCTCAGCCGCGCCCTGTTCTACGGCGCGCAGCTTTCCGGTGCCGATCTCGAAAAGGCGAACCTGACCGAGGCACGGCTCCAGACGGCGCGGCTTACCTCGGCCAACCTGACCGACGTTGTGCTGGACCGCGCGTTGGCCCACGATGTGGTGGCCAATAACGCCAAGTTTGACGGCGCGTCGATTCAAGGAACCAACCTCAACGGGGCGCGTCTTGGTCGCAGCACGTTCAAGGGCGCGACGCTCTCTAATGCCGGTTTTGTCAAGGCCGATGCCAGCCGCGACGATTTCACGGGTGCCACCATCGCGCTCTGCGATTTTTCCGGCGCGGACCTGCGTCGAGCGGTGGTCAAGGGCGCGACGCTGACCGGCAATCGCTTTACCTCGGCGGCGACCGCCGAGGTCGACTTCGCCACGGCGACAACAAGCGGCAACTTCATGGCCGACGGGCGCGTTCAACAATAGTTTCATGGCGCCTCGCCAGGGTCATAAGGGGCAAGGACCTCTTCGAAGCGGGTCTGACTTTCGAAATAGCCCTTGTTGACCGCTTGGGTTTCGGTGTTCACAGCCGCTTGGCCCTTCTTGCGCAAATAGGATGCCTCGACAGCGATGCGCGATGCGCCGTTCGGGTTGGTGCCGGTGCAGCGCTCGTGAATGAACGTGCTGCCGACAGGCTGTTCGCCTTCCTTCATCGCGATATCAGCGCAGTTCAGCGACCATTGGGTATAGCGCGCCTTGAAATTGCGGATCAGCGTGACGGCGGGCCGCCGCTCATTGATGGTGATGCGGTTGTCCGTGACGATTCGGCGGCCCTGCACGACACCCGCTGGATCGACCAGCACTGACACGATCACGGGATGCGCAAAGACCGAGGTGCCGCCCCTGAGAAACTTGTATTCCACTTCCTCGGCCATCGCGATGTAGTCCTGTTCATCGTCATAGGAAAACTCGATTTCGCGCAGGCCGG
>JANLYR010000198.1:0-7572 GCA_031365765.1 Hyphomicrobiales bacterium
GCCCGCGCCTATTGCGCGGCTGCGAGAAACTGGCTGCCGTCGAGTTCTCCGCCCAGATATTTCTGCTTGGCGCCGGCGCGTGACAGCTTGCCCGATGAGGTGAACGGCAGGCTGCGCGGCGGCACCAGCACCACGTCGCACTCGACCCCGGCACTATGATGGACGACGCCTGAAACCTCGCGCCGCAACGCCTCGCGGGCGGAAGCCTCGGTCAGCCGGCATTCGACCAGCACCACGACTTCATCCTCGCCGCGGTCGCCCTCGACCGCGAAGGCCGCGACATCGCCGGAGCGCAAGGGAGAAACCTGCTCCGCCGCCCATTCGATGTCCTGCGGCCAGATATTGCGGCCATTATGCAAAATGAGGTCGGTGCTGCGCCCGGTAATCACCACCTCGCCGTCAAGCCAGTAACCCATATCGCCGGTATCGAGGTAGCCCTGGTCGTCGATCACCTGCGCCGTCGCTACGTCATTGCGGTAATAGCCGGCCATCAGGCTCGGGCCCTTGAGGAAGATGCGGCCGATTTCGCGTTGGCCCAGCCCCTGGCCCGCGTCGCCCCGGATGATGAGATCGTGCCCCGCGATGGGCGCCCCGCAAACCACGAAACTCCGCCCCTGCGCCGACGACGCGGCCGCCGGAACCGCTTTTCCCAAGCGCTTGTAGGAATCCCGGTCGATCGTATCGATGCGCACCGACCGGTCGACATCGCAGATGGTGACGGCCAGCGTCGACTCGGCCATGCCGTAGCTGGGCAGAAACGCTTTTGCATCGAAACCGGCGACCGCCATGGTGCGCGCGAACTGCGTGAGCACATCGGCTCTCACCATGTCGCCGCCGATGCCCGCCGCCCGCCAATGGCGCAGATCGAGGCTCACCGCTTCGCCATTGATGCGCCGCGCCGCTAGGTCGTAGCCGAAGCTCGGCGAATACGAGATGGTCGAACGGTTCTCCGACATCAGGCGGAGCCACAGTGCCGGCCGCCGTGCAAAGGCCGTTGTCGCCAGATAATCGACGGTCACCTGTCCCATCATGGGTGCGAGGCAGAAGCCGACCAGACCCATATCGTGATAAAGCGGCAGCCACGAGAAAGCCCGGTCGTCCGGCCGGATGCGCAATCCGTCGCTGAGGATGCCGCGCGTATTGGCGACGATCGCCGCCTGGCTGATCAGCACACCCTTGGGCGCCGAAGTCGAGCCGGATGAATACTGGATATAGGCGACCTCGTCGGCGCGAAATGGTTCGAGCGCCGCGGCCGATTGCGGCATTGCCCGCAATTCCTCGTGGGTGATGACGGTGGCAACGCCGGCCTGGCTGGCTCCGGCGCGGAGCGTTTCCACATCATCGGCGGAGGTGACGACGGCGCAGGCCTGGGCCGCGCGCAGCATGCCGGCGATGCGCTCGACATAGGCCTGCTTGCCGCCGATATACATGCTGTAGGGCATTGGGCACGGAATGAGGCCCGCATACTGGCAGCCAAAGAACACCGCCATGAAATCGGGCCCGGTTTCGGCAACGACGGCCACCCGGTCGCCGCGCTTGAGCCCCAGGCTCGACAGCTTGCGCGCCACGGTGAGCGCCGCATTGCGCAGCGCCGCATAGGTCAGCACATGCTGCAGCGATCCACGGCTGGAATAGAAGTTGAAACCGGTAACCCCGCGCGCGGCGTAATCGAGGCCCTCGGTCAGCGTGGCGAAAGGCGCCAGAAGCTGTGGCAGGTCGCGGTTGGATCGTGGCGTGCGGACGGGGCCCCCAGCGCTTTCCTCGTCCTGACTGATAGCAATTGCCTTCAAATACCCAGCCCCGGCTGTGAATGCCCCATACCCAGTGTTGGGTAACAGGCGGCCCGGATAAAGCTAAATCAAAACCTGTTACAAATTGTAACGGTCCCGCCTGCCGTCAAATCGCAAGCTTTCCCATGAGGATAACGGAAATGAGCAAGGCCAGAGCGCCCAATGAAAAACCGGACAGCCAGGCAAAGATGATGGCGGCCGAGGAATAGCCCCGCAGGTCTTGGGGGATGCGACTCAGGCCCGATAACTGACGCTCGCGCGCGATGATGCGGTGAGCAGCGTGCCTTTTGAGGGTTTCAACCATCGCGGCGCGGTCGGTGGTTTCAAACAGCGTCTCGCGGTCCTGCACCAGCCGGTAGGTATGGGGATCGGGTTCCATGACGACCGATGTGACGAGATCGATCCACAGCCTGGGCGTTTCACCCGGCACCACGACAAGTTCGAGTGGTGGCATGCCCTGCCCATTGGCGAGGAACCCCGCAGTCTCGTCGCTCAGCACCTGCAGGCGGAGCGACCTGGCATCGCGCAGTGCCGCCACCGCATCGGCATGCGCCGCCTCGGCCAGGCGGGCCTTCCGCAGCGCCGTTCCTAGGCCATCGCCATCTCGTATCGGAACCTGGGACAAGCAGGACACTCCGTTCATTGGCTGCCTGTCCCAAAATGGGACAGACCGCTTTCGGGCTTTGCCCTTCCCTGCACACAAGGGGCCAGCGGAGGTTCATCGCCGCCGCAGGGGCAGCGCCAACAGGTCCACGGCGGGCCGGTCGCCAAGGCCTTCGACCCCGATCGGCATGCCGGGGCTGCGCACCGTGGCGCTGCGCGTACCGAACAGGCCGTCCCAGGGCGACAGCAGCGTCGCATAGTTCGAATCCGTATCGGCGCGGATCGCGTGATGATGCACCCAGTGGATCGAGGGCGTGACGATAACGAAAGACAGCAACCGCTCGATCACCGGCGGCAACCTGACATTCGAATGGTGGAACAGGGTTACCATCGCCACCAGCGTCTCGAACACCACGACGCTCGACAGCGGCACACCGGCGAGGAAAATCACCAGCGCCCTGACCAGTGACGACAGCAGCACTTCGCCAAAGTGAAACCTGAGGGCCGAGCTCGCATCGAGGAATTGATCGAGATGATGCACCTGGTGGAAGCGCCACAGCATCTGCAATTCGTGATTGGCGCGATGCCAGAAATAAATCCACAGGTCGAGAAGCACGATATCCAATGCCAGCCCTAGCCAGCCGGCCCAGATCGCCGGCCGCCAGTCCAGCGCCCAGGTCGCGGCAATGGCGGAAACCGGCACGACCACCGCCCAGGAGGCCACGGCATTGAGCGTGCCGAGCGACAGGTTCTTCACCACGCGCCGCAAGCCTCCCAGTGCCTTGGCCATCGGAAAGAGCCGCTCCAGCGCCAGGAAAAGAACCAGCGTCCCCAGCACGATCGCCCCCTTGCTGACCAGAAAGTCTGGCAGCCGATCGATCATTGGGTCTGTCGCGCCAGGGAGCGGCGGATGACGGCGGCCTGCCGTGCCAGTTCGCGCTCCGGCATCGTGTCGTAGCACGGAACAACGATCAGGCGCTGCATCACACCCGCCGCCACGGCGGGCTCAAGCTCCGGCCGGTCGACGGGTGCGCCGATATGCTGCGAGCGCGGCAGATCGGCTGCGTCGAAGCCCGCCGCCCGCAAGTCTCCGATGAGCGCTTTGGGGTTGTCCACCAGAAGCGGGAACACCCAATAATCGTGATGCAAATTGGATTGCGCCGGCAGAAGGTCCGCTGTCCCCAGCAGATCGCGCAGCCGCTCACCCTTGTGTTTGCGGGCTTGCACATCCTTCATGGCAAAAGCCGTGAGCCGCCTCTCCATCATCCGTAGCATGGTGGTGGATGGCTGGAAGCGCAGGTTCTTCGCCGATTTGAGCGGCGCCACGTCGCGCACCCTGTCGGCCAGCCCATCCTCGTAGTTTTGCCCGCGCGCGTTGTAATAGCGGTAGATCGCACCCAGCACCGGCCGCGAAGTCGCCACCTTCAGCGCCATGAATTGCACGATCCGCTTGCGCTGCCGCGCCTCCGCCTGGATCGGATACCGGCTCTGGATGTCGCGCATGGTGGCGCACAAATCCTTGCTCCGTACACGGATCAACGCGCCGCCGAGCGCCGTTGCCGTCTTGATCGGTCCAAACGAGAACATGTTGACCTGGGCGGCGGCCGTGCCCGGATAGTCGCGCCCGTTGAACGCCTGCGCGCAGTCCTCGACGGCCACCATGCCTTTGGCGCGCGCCAGCTTGAACAGCGGATCGAGATCGAGCCGCGCCCCGAACAGATGCGCGCCGACGAAAACCTTCGCGCGCGGACCGATGGCCGCCGCCAGCTTCTCGACATTCGCCCCCATGGTCGAGACATCCAGATCGACCGGTACGGGAACAAGACCCGCATCCCGCACGATCCGCACCATGCCTCGCACATTCAGCGCCGAGAACAGAACCTCGTCGCCCGCCTTGAGATCGAGCGCCTGCAGCAGCAGATCGAAGCCGGAGCGCACCGAATAGGTGGCGATGGTTTCATCGGGCGCGGAAAAGTAATCCTCGACGCGCCGCAGCAGCGGACCGCGATCGCCTCCGCCAAAGCTCGCGGCCAGGCCTGACGCAAGGTCGCTCCAGCCGATTTTCAGTTGCGTTCTGACCCACATCGCGATGTCCTCTGTCGTCCAGCCGCAGTTAGCGTCTCCTGAAGGTTTTTGCCAGTGACAGCGGGCTTGAGGCGATTCGCGGCTTGGGCTAAGCCCCCACCATGTTGAACCGGATCACGCCCCCATCGCCCGACTGGCGCAAACGTCTGCGGAAAAAGCGCCGCAAGGGGGTAAAACGCATGGGCAAGCGCCTCACCCGTGGCCTGGCCGGCTTTCTCGGCGGCCAATCGCTGGTGGGCGATACTCCGATTCTGGATTCAGCACAGTTTCCTTTCCTGAAATCCTTCACCGGCAGCTATCCGGCGATCCTGGCGGAGGCCCGGGAAATCCTCAAGCACCGCGAGGCCATTCCCTATTTCCAGGAAGTCTCGCCCGACCAGATGCGGATCGCCAAGGGCAACAACTGGCGCACCTTCATCCTGTTCGGCTTCGGCTCCAAACTCGAAAAAAACTGCCGCCAGGCGCCGGTCACCGCCGCCCTGCTCGCCGCTGTCCCCAATATCCAGTCCGCATGGTTTTCGATCCTTGGTCCGGGCTATCACATTCCGCCCCATCGTGGCGTCACCAAGGGCATACTGCGGGCGCATCTGGGCCTCATCATCCCGAAGCAGGCCGAACGCTGCCGGATGCGGGTAGGCGACACGATCAATGTCTGGCGCCCGGGCGAAATTTTCGTCTTCGACGACACCTATGAACACGAAGTGTGGAACGACACGGACGAAGAGCGCGTCATTCTGCTCTTCGATTTCGACCGGCCGATGAAACTCTGGGGAAAATTGCTCAATCGCAGTTTCCTCTCGGCCATGAAGCTCACGGCGTTTTACCAGGAACCTAAACGCAACATGGCGAATTTCGAGGACCGCTTCGAAGCGGCAACAAGGCGCGCCAACGAGAACATCGAAAAACTATCCGACGAGGATTGAAAGAAAACCCCGCGGCCTCTCCCTTTGTCATCATGCCCGGACTCGATCCGGGCATCCTCTGTTCGCGTCGTAGAAGATGACCGTGTCGAGCACGGTCATGATGAGTTTTGGTTTGGTGTTCCTAAAACTTCACGCTGGCCGCACCCTTCAATTCAAGCATGGCGCGCGCTTCGTCCGCCGTGGCGATGTCGATCGACAGCTCTTCCAGGATGTGCCGCATCTTGGCGACCAGTGCGGCGTTGGATGGCGCCAGCTGGCCCTTGCCCAGGAACAGGTTATCCTCAAGCCCCACCCTGACATTGGCGCCCATTGTCGCCGCCATGGTGCAGAACGGAATCTGGAACCGCCCCGCCGCCAGCACCGACCAGTGATACTGGTCGCCAAACAGCCGCTCCGCCGTATCGCGCATCGTGAGCACGTTCTGGGGATCGGCGCCGATGCCGCCCAGAATGCCGAAGATCGTCTGCACGAAGAGCGGCGGCTTGACCAGCTTGCGGTCGAGAAAATGCGCCAGCGTATAAAGATGCCCGACATCGTAACATTCAAACTCGAAACGCACGCCGTGGCCCTCGCCCAGCCGCAGCAGGATTTTTTCGATGTCGCCGAAGGTGTTGCGGAAGATGAAATCGCTAGAGCCTTCGAGGTGCTGGCGTTCCCAGTCGTGTGTAAATTCCTTGTAGCGCGCCAGCATGGGGAACAGGCCGAAATTCATCGACCCCATATTGAGCGACGTCATCTCGGGCGAGAATTTTTCCGCCGCCGCCAGCCGCTCGTCGATCGACATGCCCTGCCCGCCGCCCGTCGTGATATTGACCACCGCGTTGCATTGCTGCTTGATGCGCGGCAGAAACTGTCCGAACAATTCCGGCGCGGGCGACGGCCGGCCCGTCTCGGGATCGCGCGCATGAAGATGCAGGATGGCGGCTCCGGCCTTCGCCGCATCCACCGCCTGGGTGGCGATCTGGTCCGGCGTCACCGGCAGGAATTCCGACATCGACGGCGTATGGATCGAGCCCGTGATGGCGCAGGTCATGATGACTTTCGATTTCTTCCGCATCGTTTTCCCTTGCTTACACCGGCACGCAACCCTAGCCCGCCCCGCAATGCGCCCGCAAGTAAATGTCCGTGACGCTGCCCCCCGTTTCCTGATAGCGTCGCGCCATTGCGGGAGATGGCAACCATCCCCGCCTCTGGAGAATTGACATGCGCTTATTGACACTCGGATTCTGTGCCATTGGACTGGCATTCACCCTGGCTGCGCCGGCCTCCGCCGACGCGCTCGACGACATCACCAAGGCGGGCGTCATCCGCGTCGGCATCTTCGAGGATTTCCCGCCCTTTTCGTCGGCCGGCTCCGACATGCAGTCGCAAGGCTATGACATCGACGTCATCAACGCGCTGGCCAAGGCGCTGAACGTCAAGCCGGAACTGATGGGCATCACCGGGCAGAACCGCATCCCGTCCCTCACCGAAGGCAAACTCGATCTGCTGGTTTCCGTGGGCGTCAGCGACGAACGGAAGAAAGTGGTGGATTTCACCGCCCCCTACGCCCCCTACTACATCGAGGTGATGGGTCCCAAGGCGCTTGACGTCAAGGGTCCGGCCGATCTCAAGGGCAAGTCGGTCGCCGTCAATCGTGGCACGCTTGAGGATACATCGCTCACCGAGGTCGCCCCCGAAGGCACCGACATCCAGCGCTTCAACGACTACAACGGCGTCATCTCCGCCTTCCTCGCAGGCCAGGTGCAGCTCATGGTCGTCGGCAACGACGTCGGCGCCTCGGTGCTGGCAAAGCAGCCCGCGATCGAGCCCGAGCAGAAATTCCAGCTGATGAATTCGCCCTCCGCCATGGCGGTGAAAAAAGGTGAAACCCGCCTGCAGCAGAAAATCGACGAGGTCATCGCCACCATCAAGAAGGACGGCACCCTCGACGCCATCTCGCGCAAATGGCTCCTGGTGCCGATGCCGGCGGATCTGTAACAAAAAACACCGTATGCGGATCGAAGACGCCCTTCGAGGCTCGCTCCGCTCGCACCTCAGGGTGAGGACTATTCCTCATGCTGAGGTGCTCGCGGGCTTGGCCCGCGAGCCTCGAAGCATCGGCCAAAAGCCGTGACCTACCAATTCGATTTCACTTCGCTCATCCCCTATGTCGGCCTGCTTTTCCACGG